>CAIOJO010000137.1 GCA_903858635.1 uncultured Telmatospirillum sp.
CCGCCAGCGACATGGCCCCCGGCGGCAACATGGAGGGCAAGGAAGTCCGCTTCGGCATTGCCAACTCCACCATCTGGGCCGCCGCCACTACCGCCGCGTCGAACGGCTCGGTCAATGCCATGCATGACAGCTTCATGCCGCTCGGCGGCATGGTGCCGATGTTCAACATCATGCTGTCCGAGGTGATCTTCGGCGGCGTCGGCTCCGGCCTGCACGGCATGATCGTCTTCGTCATCGTCACCGTGTTCATCGCCGGGCTGATGGTCGGCCGGACCCCCGAATATCTCGGCAAGAAGATGGAGGCCAAGGAGGTCAAACTGGCCGTCCTGTGCATCCTGATCTTCCCGTTGAGCATCCTCGGGTTCGGTGCGCTGGCCATGGCGCTGCCGGCCGGCCAAGCCGGCATGGCGGCGGCGGGGCCGCATGGGTTGTCGGAAGTGCTCTACGCCTATGTGTCGGCGACCGGCAACAACGGCTCGGCCTTTGCCGGCCTGTCGGCCAACACGCTGTTCTACAACAGCACCTTGGGCGTCGCCATGCTGATCGGCCGCTTCCTGGTGATCGTGCCGACCCTGGCCATCGCCGGTTCGCTGGTCAACAAGAAGATCGTGCCGGCCTCGGCCGGGACCTTCCCGACCCATGGCAGCCTGTTCATCGGTTTGTTGATCGCCGTCATCGTCGTCATCAGCGGACTGACCTTCTTCCCCGTCCTCGCCCTCGGTCCGATCGTCGAGCATCTGCTGCTCGCCGCCGGCACCCTGTTCTGAGGGGTATCCCATGAGTATCCATCGTTCCCAGGAAATCTCCCTGTTCGCCCCGGAAATCGTCACGCCGGCGGTGATCGACTCGTTCCGCAAGCTCGACCCGCGGGTGCTGGTCAAAAACCCAGTCATGTTCACCACCGGCGTGGTGGCCTTGCTGTCGACCGTGCTTTTCGTTCGCGACCTGTCGAACGGCGCCGAATACACCGCCGTCATCGGCCAGATCGCCGCCTGGCTGTGGTTCACCGTGCTGTTCGCCAATTTCGCCGAAGCGGTGGCCGAAGGCCGCGGCAAGGCCCAGGCCGAAAGCCTGCGCAAGACCAAGACGGAAACGGTGGCGAAGCTGGTCGACAGCATCACTGCCGCCACCGCCAAGGACGTCCCGGCCACCGCCTTGCGCTCCGGCGACCTGGTGGTCTGCCTGGCAGGCGACACCATCCCCGGCGACGGCGATGTGGTCTGGGGCATCGCCACCGTCGACGAAAGCGCCATCACCGGCGAATCGGCTCCGGTCATCCGCGAGTCGGGCGGCGACCGCTCGGCGGTCACCGGCGGCACCCGGGTGGTCTCGGACCGGGTCGTGGTCCGCATCACCGCCAATCCCGGCGAGTCCTTCCTCGACCGCATGATCGCCTTGGTCGAGGGCGCCAAACGGCAGAAGACCCCCAACGAGATCGCCCTGACCATCCTGCTGGTCGGCCTGACCCTGATCTTCCTGATCGTCTGCGCGTCGCTTCCGGCCTTCGCCGCCTATTCCGGCACGGTCATCCCGGTGGTGTTCCTGATCGCCCTGCTGGTCACCCTGATCCCCACCACCATCGGCGGACTGCTGTCGGCCATCGGCATCGCCGGCATGGACCGGCTGGTTCGCTTCAACGTCATCGCCAAGTCGGGCCGTGCCGTCGAGGCGGCCGGCGATATCGACGTCCTGCTGCTCGACAAGACCGGCACCATCACCATCGGCGCCCGCCAGGCGGTCGAGTTCCTCGCCCTGCCCGAGGTCAACGAGCGCGATCTGGCCGAAGCCGCCTACCTGTCGTCCCTGGCCGACGAGACGCCGGAGGGCAAGTCGATCGTCGCCCTGGCCAAGGCGCGGTTCGGTTTTGCCGATATCGTGCCCGGCAGCGGCATGACCTTCCTGCCGTTTTCGGCCCATACCCGGATGAGCGGCGTCAATCTGGCCAGCAGCGCACGGGCGGACTTGATCACCCGGGAAAGCGAAATCCGCAAAGGCGCCGCCGATTCCATTATCGCCTATGTCAATGACAAGGCCGGCAAGACTCCGGGCGGCATTTCCAAGGAACTGGTGCAGGCGGTGGAAAAAGTCGCCAAGACCGGCGGTACGCCGCTGGTGGTGGCAAAGGACGACCGGCTGTTGGGGGTGATCCATCTCAAGGACATCGTCAAGCCCGGCATCCGCGAGCGCTTCGGCACGCTGCGCCAGATGGGTATCCGCACGGTGATGGTCACCGGCGACAACCCGTTGACCGCCGCCGCCATCGCTGCCGAAGCCGGGGTCGATGACTTCCTGGCCGAGGCGACGCCGGAAGCCAAGCTGGAGCTGATCCGCAAGGAGCAGAAAGGCGGCCGCCTGGTCGCCATGTGCGGCGACGGTTCCAACGACGCCCCGGCCCTGGCCCAGGCCGATGTCGGCGTGGCGATGAACACCGGCACCCAGGCGGCCCGCGAGGCCGGCAACATGGTCGATCTGGAAAGCGACCCGACCAAGCTGATCGAGGTGGTGATGATCGGCAAGCAGCTGCTGATGAGCCGCGGTTCGCTGACCACCTTCTCGATCGCCAACGACATCGCCAAATATTTCGCCATCATCCCGGCGATGTTCGTCGCGGCCTATCCGCAGCTCCAGGCGCTGAACGTCATGCACCTGGCGTCGCCGCAAAGCGCCATCCTGTCGGCCATCATCTTCAACGCGCTGATCATCATCGCCTTGATCCCGTTGGCCTTGAGGGGCGTCAAGTACAAGCCGGCCGGCGCCGAGGCGCTGCTGCGCCGCAACATTCTGATCTACGGCCTGGGTGGCATCATCGTCCCCTTCATCGGCATCAAGGCGATCGACCTCGTCGTCGCGGCCCTTGGCCTCGCCTGATCCGGGAGAGATAAGAAAATGTTCAAGCAACTTCTTCCTGCGGCCCTTCTCACGCTGGTGCTCACCGTCGTGCTGGGAATCGGCTATCCGTTGGCCATGACCGGTGCGGCCGGCGCGTTGTTTCCCTATCAGGCGCATGGCAGCCTGATCGAAAAGGACGGCCATGTGGTCGGTTCGGCGTTGATCGCCCAGGGCTTCGCCAAGCCGGAATACTTCCATCCGCGGCCCAGCGCCACCACCGACACCGATCCCAACGATCCCACCAAGACGGTGGCGGCGCCCTACAATGCGGCCAATTCCGGGGCCTCCAACGCCGCCCCCACCTCGAAGTCCTACCTCGAGGCGACCCAGGCCCTGGTCGAGCAGGTCAAGGCGGAGAATCCCAATGCCCACGGGCCGGTGCCGGTCGACCTGGTCACCGCCTCGGGCAGCGGCCTCGACCCTGACATTTCGCCCGCCGCGGCCGAATACCAGCTGGCCCGCGTCGCCGCCGCCCGCGGCATTGCCGAAGACGAGCTGCGCCGGCTGGTGGCGAAGGAGACCGAAGGGCGGGCGATGGGAGTCCTCGGCGAGCCGCGGGTCAACGTGCTTCGCCTCAACCTGGCGCTCGACCAGCGCTGGCCGGCCGGCAAATAGGCAGGACTGGAGGCGGGCGGCGGCGCGGTGGCCGCCCGCCGATGGGCCAATCCAAGAAAGCCGACCATGGCGCGCATCCTCGTTGTCGACGAAGATCCGCGGGTCCGCCGGTCGGTGGCTGTCAGCCTGAGGGTCGACGGCCACAAGGTGGTCGAAGCCGACCGCGCCGAGGACGGCGTCCGCCTCGGGCGAGGCGGCAGATTCGATCTCGTTATTCTCGACTGCAGCTTGGCCGAAGGGCCAGAGATCATCACCGCCATCCACAACACCCTTAGGGTCCCGATCATCGTCCTGTCGACCTGCACCGCAGAAGCAAGGAAAGTCGAGGCGTTCGACCGCGGCGCCAACAGAGCTGGCCGGGTTTGTTCGGACAGGAATCGACGCTGGATAAGTGGATCCTCTGCCGGTTGTCCTCGCACAGTGTCGATTTTTCAGCGTCATGTCGGGAGGGCGTAGCCCGACC
>CAIOJO010000138.1 GCA_903858635.1 uncultured Telmatospirillum sp.
ACCCTGCGAGCCGCCCTGCTGGCCCATCAGGCCAAGCATTCCATCAACCCCGATCTTGAACAGCACGCCAAGGCCGCGTAGCCTGTTCAGACCGTGACGCCTGCCGAGCGAATTTCAACACGGCTCGGGACAATCCCGCCGGCGGTGAACCGGCTGCTCAATCCCCAACTCAGATTGGCCACCACTTCGTCGCGGGTGCGGGCCGCCAGGTAGTACATCTGGGCCCCCGCGGCGTTGGTGCCCGGGTAGGTGCTGGCCAGCCAGGCGGCGTTCTGGTAGTAGGCCGAAGCGGTGCGGACGGCGTGCGAATAGCCGAGCGACCCGTCGAGCCCGTCCATGAAGGAGCTGATGACCCGCGCCCCCAAGGTGCTCTCGTGGTTGCGGTCGGTCACCGAGAAGTCCCGCTGCTTGTCGGCATAGCTGTAGTTGGCGCTGACCTTGGTGGAAGGCAGCACCGCGTAGCCGGCTTCCAGCTTCACCGTCTGATTGAGTTGCGATACCGGCAGATTGGCGATCGGCGCGTGGTTCGATCCGGTGGTGTCGGCGGTGATCATGCTGCCGGCGACGTTCGGGACGAACACCCGGCTCGAGTCGTTCTTGCGGTCGTCGATGGTGTAGCTGGCCCGCAGATCGGTCCGTGGCAACGGACGCGCCGTCACGACCACATTGCCGAACAGGTCCTGGACCTTGGCGTCGAAGGCGCCGGGCAGATAGGGCGAAACCGGTGCGCCGGCATAGGCCAGCGGATTGGCTTCGTTCTGCTCCATCAATTGATAGCCGAAATTGCCATTGATGCGGGTGGAGGGCGTCAGGGCATAGGCCAGTTGGCCGCGCAGCTGATGCGCGTCGTTGCTCGGCGGCAGCGCGTAGACGCTGGCCGTGTAGCCCGGAGCCAGCGTCGTAACGTTGAAGGGATTGGGCGTGGTGAAGGACGACAGGTTGTCGGTGAAGGCTGAATAGGTGTAGCTGAACAGCCCCTGTAGTCGTTGGGTACTGTATTTGGCGCTGGCGGTGTAGCGGTCGGTGTCGTAGTCGACCGGTTCGGGGAAGTAGAGGATATTCGTCGTGGTATTGGTCACCAACGCGTTTTCCCGGGTTCCCTGCTTGTGCTCATGTTGCAATCCGGCCGAGAAGGTCCAATTGGGAACACCGGAGAAGCTGGCTCCGCCGCCGACGATGTCCCGCTGGGTTCCCACTGCCTGGGTGCTGTTGAAACTGTTCATGGTGGCGTAAATGCCGTTCAGCGCGGCGGTGCCGGCCGCCAGCTGGGCCGGGGTGGCGCCGGTGGAGGTCAGGGCGCCGGTCGGTCCGGCGCTGAGCGCCGTATAGGTGACGCCGCTGTTGACCGCCAGGCTGCGCGGGGTCAGGCCCTTCAGGGCGCCGGAGGAGTCTTCCAGCGAGTGAAAGGTCAAGGACTGCCAATAGGGAATGCCCTGGTAATAGGCGTTGAGCCCCCACAGTCCCTGCTGGCCGTATTTGACCGAGATCGTGGCATCCGGCATGAGCTGGTGGCGGTCGACATCGATATTGTCGCCCTCGGCCCGGAAATACTGGGTCTTTCCCGAATTCCAGGCGTCGCTGCCATTCAGCATGAACCCGCCGACGGCGCCGACGCCATCATAGGGGTGCCCGTTGTAGCGGCCGAACAGGGCCGAGTTCGAGCTTTGATAGCGCAATCCGAGGGTCGCTTCGTTGTTGTAGTCAGGCGCTTCCTGGGCGAATGACGCCAAGGGCAGCAGACAAGTGCTCGCCAATGCCGCGGCCCGAAGAGTGGATTTTCTGGTCATTTCGTACCTCTTGAGATCTATCGGCTGGGCCTAGCGGGTGAAGAACGCGCCGCCTTGGCTGTTCGAGCCATGGACCTGCGAATGGCAATTGACGCAACCGCGCGAGATCATGCGGGGATTGACCGTTCCCTGGGTCGTCGTGTTGCCGAGCGCCGCGTTGAGGCCCGGGGTGACGTTGCCGCTGAACACCGCCGACTGATGGCCGCCTTCCTGGTGGCAGGTCGAGCAGAGGAACGACGGGCGCTGCTTCAACAGGCGGGCCTGGGTCGAACCGTGCGGGGTGTGGCAGCTATCGCAGTCCTCGCGCACCGGCTCATGTTCCCACAGGAACGGCCCGCGCTTATCCGCATGGCATGTGTAACAGGTCTCGTTGACGGTGAATTCCTTCAGCAGCTTGGGGCCGGGCGAGCCGTGCACATTGTGGCAGTCGGCGCAGACGACCTTGCCTTCCTCTATCGGGTGATGAGAAAGCTTGAAGCTGTCGGCCCGCTGCTGGGAATGGCAGCTGAAGCAGCGTTCGGGCTGCGTCATCCTGACCAGGACCTCGTCCTTGGCGACATGCAGGGTGTGGCAATTGGTACAGGCGACGTTGTTGGCCTCGTGCTGGCTGCTCTGCCAGTTCATCCGCATCCCTTCCTCGTGGCAGGTGAGGCAGGTCTGGTTGCGGGTCGCCACCGGCGCCGCGTCATGCCCCTTGAAGACGATGGCCGGCGGTACCGGCTTTTCGCCGTCCTTGACCTTGGCGGCCGAGGCGACATGTTCGGGACTGGCCCCGTGGCAGCTTTCGCAGCCGTGCTGCGCGAAGGGCGTGCGGGCATCGCCTTTGACCGCATGCGGCGTCTTCAGGATCTGCTGCACCGCCGCATCGTCATGGCATTTGAGGCAGGTGTCTTCGCCCTTGGCGGCGTAGGCCGGCGAAGTCGGTGGGTTTTCGGCAGCCCATGCATTGGCCCCCAACGACAGGATGATGCCGGCGAGAAGCCCGGTCATCAAAGTCTTTAACTGCATATCGAATTCCCCTGGTTGCAGATGGCGCGAGGACCGGGGCGGTGCCCGAATTGCGCGAGGGCGCGACCATGGGCCGCCTCGGCATCCGCCGTCGGTCACCGCTTTCGGGTGTCGGCTCTCTTGGTTTGGAAAGGCCGCTCGGCCGCAGTCCCCACAAAAAATAAAAGGCCTAATGTTGTTAAGGTCTTTTGTCAGAGGGCTGCGCCTTTGGGTAGTGCCAGGATTCAATTAATCCGTACTACCAGTACAAAAAAGCGTCCTCTCAGGCGAATTGCTTCGCTCGACCCATCCCGCGGGAAGCATAGGCGGCAGGGCCGCAAGCGCCAATCTGGCCGGCTTGCTTGGCCACTTGGCCAGGTATACCGAGCCATTTGGTCGCAAATCAGCTACCGAAGGTTGCGCCGACAGTCTCTCGGGAAGGCTCTAATCGCCGTGCGAGGGTGCCCCGGGGGCCGGGAAATCGCTTAGCGAGCGGTGATTTGCCTCCACCTCGCCGGCTTCCGGATTCTGGAGGATCTGGCTGGCCCGGTGGTCGGCGCCGGAGGGTAGTTGCCGGTCGGGATGCTTGATCCAGGCGGCGATGTCGGCCAGCACCAGCTTGGCCTCGAGGTCGCGCAGCAGCATGTGATAGCCGTTGGCATAGACCGCCTTGACCTGCGGCACCGGGTTGTCGGGCAGGCGGGCCATCATCCGGTAGGTCGGCGCCGCCGGCACCACCTGGTCATGCTCGCCGTACAGCACCAGGGCCGGCAGATGCAGCCGCGGCGCCGCCGCCGCCGCATCGTCCATCAGGTCGCACAGACCGTCGATGGCATCGACCCGGGTTTCCTTGATCACCAGCGGATCCCGGCTCAGGCGGCGCAGCATCTCGATATTGTCCGACGGCATGATATGCAGGCCGCGGCCGGTCAGCGTCATCCATGGCACGGTATGGGTCGCCAACCACAGGGCGCTGCGCTGCACCAGGCCCATGCTGTCGCGCGACCACACGGCGGGGGCCGACAGGATTACCCCGGCCACCGGCGGCGCACCGGGGCTGGTCATGGTCACCATGACCAGGGCGCCCCCCATGCTTTCACCCAACAGATAGACCGGCTTGCCGGGATGGCGGGCGGCGACCAGCCGGGCCACCGTGCCGACGTCGTCGACCATGGCCGCCTCGCCGGCCCAATAGCCGCGGTCCGGGGCCGCCCCGAAGCCGCGCAGGTCGAAGGCGTAGACGGCGATGCCCTGCGCCGCCAGGTATTTGCCGGCATCGTCGAAGGCATGGCTGTAATCGTTGAAGCCGTGCACCGCCAGCACCACGGCCTCGCTGCGGCCATCCCCGGGCAGCCAGGAGCGCAGGGGCAAGCGGCTGTCGTCGGAGGTCAGCACGGCGCCGCCGTCGAGCCGGGCCGCGGTGACCGGCGGCCCGGCCGGCTTGACGATGGGTGCGCAAGCCGCCAGGCAGAGGGCGGAGAACAGGACCACGTATCGCCAAGGGGTCATTTCGCCCAGAGAGTCATTTTGCCGCGACGGGTTCGGTCGCTCGACGGGTCAATTGCAGGAAGATGTCTTCGAGGTCGGCCTGCTCGGTCGTCAGGTCGGCGATACCGAGCCCGGCCGCCTGGATGCCGGCCAGGATGGCGCCGACGCTGGTCTGGCTGGGTTTGTAATGGAACACCAGCTGGCGCGGCCGGCGCAGCTCGGGCAGGAAGGGCGCTAGCGCCGGCGGGACCGAGGTCAGGTCGCGGTCGGCGACGACGGTCAGCACCTTGCTGTCGAGGCGGCGCAACAGGACCTGGGTATCGTCATGGGCGACCACGCGGCCGTGGTCGATGATGGCGATCCGGTCGCACAGGGTCTCGGCCTCTTCCAGGTAGTGGGTGGTCAGCAGGATGGTGGTGCCGCGCCGGTTCAGTTCCTTGACATAGGCCCACAGCTGCTGGCGCAGCTCGATGTCGACCCCGGCGGTCGGCTCGTCGAGCACCAGGACCGGCGGCGTGTGGACCAGCGCCTTGGCCACCAGCAGCCGCCGCCGCATGCCGCCCGACAGGGTGCGGGCGTAGGAGTGGGCTCGATCGGCCAACCCGACCGCCGCCAGGATCTCGTCGGTGCGCCGCGCCGACGCCGGGACGCCATAGAGGCCAGCCTGCACCTCGAGCAGTTCACGCGGGGTAAAGAACGGATCGAGGTTCAGCTCCTGGGGGACGACGCCGATGGCGGCGCGGGCCATGCGCTCGTCGGCGACGATGTCGTAGCCCCATACGCGGGCGGTGCCCGAGGTCTTCATCACCAGCCCGGCCAGGATGTTGATCAGGGTCGATTTGCCGGCGCCGTTCGGCCCCAGCAGGCCGAAGAACGAGCCGCGCGGAATGGCCAGGCTGACCGCGTCGAGGGCCAGCTTGGCGGGCTGCCGGTGCCGCGCGCCGTAGATCTTGGTCAGGGCAACGGTTTCTACGGCGTAGGGACTGGCGGCATCGGACATGGGAAACCGTGGCTGCGGTCGCGGGCCGGCGAAGATCGCCGGCACCGGCGGCGAATCGGAGATTGATCGCCCTGCGGCAATGGGTATCATCCGCCGGACCACAGGGTCAATGCTCCGGGTTGTTGACTCGCTTGGGCGCGCGCCGCCGGCGAGCGTAATGAGATGAGGATCGACATGGCCAAGGACATCGTCACGGTGAACAGCTCCTCCGTCGCCTGCGAAGGCAATGGCCCGGTGACCGGCCATCCCAAGGTCTATCTGACCATCAAGCCGGGCACCCCGCGAGATCGTTTGCCCTTATTGCAGCCGCACCTTCGTCCTGGCGCCCGGCGCCTCGACCGAGCACGGCCACTGACCTCGACGAGGTCGATAATGGCCCTCTGCCTTAGCGGGGCCTCCGGCCCCTTGGCCGCGGCCTCGATGGCGGCTGGTAAGGAACAGCGCCCGGCGAGGGGGCAAATCTCCCGGAGGACCACAGAATGGGCTCAGCGCCGTTTCGGCACGTCTACCTGGTAGACGGCTCCGGCTTCATTTTCCGCGCCTTCCATGCCCTGCCGCCGATGTCGCGGTCGGACGGCGTGCCGGTGAACGCCGTGTTCGGCTTCACCAATATGCTGATGAAGCTGTTGACCGAAACGGATGCCGACCACATCGCGGTGATCTTCGACGCCGGCCGCGACACCTTCCGTACCGTCCTTTATCCCCAATACAAGGCGCATCGGCCCGATCCGCCGCCCGAACTGGTGCCGCAATTCAGTCTGATCCGCGATGCGGTGCGGGCCTTCAACCTGCCCTGCGTCGAACTGGCCGGATACGAGGCGGACGACCTGATCGCCACTTATGCCCGGCAAGCGGTGGCGCAAGGAGCCAAGGTCACCATCGTGTCGTCCGACAAGGACATGATGCAATTGGTCGGCGACGGCATCGAGATGTTCGATCCCCTGAAGAACCGGGCGATCGGTCCGGCCGAGGTATTCGAGAAATTCGCCGTCGCCCCCGACAAGGTGATCGAGGTTCAGGCCCTGGCCGGCGACGCCACCGACAATGTGCCCGGGGTGCCCGGCATCGGCATCAAGACGGCGGCCCAGCTGATCGATGAATTCGGCGATGTGGAGACCCTGCTGGCGCGGGCCGGCGAGATCAAGCAGCCGAAACGGCGCGAGTCCCTGCTTGCCCATGCCGAGGCGGCGCGCATCTCGAAACAGCTGGTGCGGCTCAAGGACGACGTGCCGGTGCCGGAACCGCTGGAGTCCTTCGCCGTCCGCGATCCGGACCGCGACACCCTGTTGGGCTTTCTCGACCTGCAGGGATTCCGCAGCATCCGCGTCCGTCTGGAAGCCAAGTTCGGTGCCACCAACGGCGCCCCCAACGGGGCGGCCGCGGCGGCCCGGCCGGCGATGCCGGCGGGCCCGGCCAGCGCGCTCTACGAGCTGGTCCTGACCGAGGCGGCGCTGGACCGCTGGGTGGCCGAGGCGACCCGGGCCGGCGTCGTCGCCGTCGATACCGAGACCAACTCGCTTGATCCCTTGCGCTGCAGCCTGGTCGGCGTGTCGCTGTCGGTCGAGCCCGGCCGCGGCTGCTATATCCCGGTGCTGCATAGCAGCGGAGCCGCCCAGGGCACGCTCGATCTGGCCGGCGGCGGGGCGCCGGAGGCCGCCGGGCCGCAGCTGCTGCCCAGGGAGCTGACCCTGGCCCGTCTGAAGCCCCTGCTGGCCGATCCGGCGGTCCTCAAGATCGGCCACAACATCAAGTTCGACCTGCAGGTTCTCGGCGCCTGCGGTCTCGAGGTGGCGCCCATCGACGACACCATGCTGCTGTCCTATGTCCTGGAAAGCGGTGCCCACGGCCATGGCATGGACGAATTGGCGTCGCTCTATCTGGGCTACACCACCATTCCCTATGCGGCGGTCTGCGGCACCGGCAAGGGGCAGATCACCTTCGACCGGGTCCCCCTGGACAAGGCCCGCGACTATGCCGCCGAGGATGCCGACGTGACGCTGCGGCTGCACCAGGCGCTCAAACCGCGGCTGGTCGGCGAGCATATGGTCGGCGTCTACGAGACGATGGAACGGCCGTTGATCCCGGTGCTGGCGGCGATGGAGCGGGCCGGCATCAAGGTCGACAAGGCCGAGCTGATGCGCATGTCGGTGGAGTTCGGGCGCCGCATGACCGAGTTCGAGCGCGAGGTCTGCAGCCTGGCCGGCTGCGAGTTCAATCTCGGTTCGCCAAAGCAGTTGGGCGAGGTGCTGTTCGACAAACTGGGGCTGCCCGGCGGCAAGAAAAGCGCCAAGAGCGGGGCCTACGCCACCGGCGCCGATGTCCTCGAGGCCTTGGCGCCGCTGCATCCCCTGCCGCAGCGGGTGCTCGACTGGCGGCAGATCGCCAAGCTGAAGAGCACCTACGCCGACGCCCTGGTCGAACAGATCAATCCGGCCACCGGCCGGGTCCATACCAGCTACGCCATGGCCATCACCACCACCGGCCGGCTTTCCTCGTCCGACCCCAACCTGCAGAACATCCCGATTCGTACCGAAGAGGGCCGCCGCATCCGCCGCGCCTTCATTGCCGAGCCGGGGCAGGTCCTGTTGTCGGCCGACTATTCGCAGATCGAACTGCGCCTGGTGGCCCATGTTGCCGGCATCGAAGGCCTGAAGCAGGCGTTCCAGGATGGCGCCGACATCCACGCGATCACTGCCTCGCAGGTGTTCGGGGTGCCGGTCGAGGGGATGGACTCCTCGGTCCGGCGCAAGGCCAAGGCGATCAATTTCGGTATCATCTACGGCATCAGCGCGTTCGGACTGGCGCAGCAGCTCGGCATCTCCAACGGCGAGGCGAAGACCTATATCGACGCCTATTTCGCCCGCTATCCGGAAATCCGCGCCTATATGGACCGGACCCGCGAACTGGCCAAGAAACAGGGCTGGGTGTCGACCCTGTTCGGCCGCAAATGCTTCGTCCAGGGCATCCAGGACAAGAACCCGGCGGTGCGCAGCTTCGCCGAGCGGGCGGCCATCAACGCGCCGATCCAGGGCGGTGCCGCCGACATCATCAAGCGCGCCATGGTAAGGCTGCCGGCGGCGCTGGAGGCGGCCGGGCTGTCGGCCCGCATGCTGCTGCAGGTGCATGACGAACTGGTGTTCGAGCTGCCGGAGGGCGATGTCGAGGCGACCAGCGCCGTAGTCCGCCGGGTCATGGAGGGAGCGGCCCATCTCGACGTGCCGCTCCTGGTCGATATCGGCGCCGCCGCCAGCTGGGCCGAGGCGCATTAGTTTTTCTTGAGTGCCTCAGGCGGAGTCATTCTTAGTGGCACCGGCCTCCGCGCCGGTGTTCCGGCGAAGCCGGAAGACAACCATTTCCGCCGCTCCCCGGCGCAGACCGGCAGGACGCCGGTCCCACCGAAAATCCTCCTATTGCCCCAAGGCGCCGCAGGCGACGCGGTCTTCCTGACAGAAGCAGCCGAAATGGCTGCCGGCGAAGCCGCAGACGCCGTGGCGGCAGGGCAGGCGGCCGGTCAGCATCAGATCGGCGCAGCCACCTTCGTCCAGGGGCTGATCGGGATCGTCGTGACATTGGACCAGGAACCAGGCGATGTCGTCCGCCTTAACGTCGCGCTTTTCATGCTGCAGCTTGGCCAGAACCTGCCGGGCCAGTTCGGGATGCAGGCTGGCGGCTTCACTGAAGGATACGGGCATCATGGCACGCCTCCATTCGTCCGAGCCCGCATTATAACACAAAGGCGGGTACAACCGGCGCCCGAAGACGAAGGAAGAAGGCCACAACCCAAAGGTGATGGTTCAGCGGGCCGAGTCCAGCAGCTGGCGCAGCTGCAGTTCATCCGCCGAGCCGGTCATCCGGCCGCGTTCCTGGGCGCCTTTGTAGACGATGATGGTGGCGTCGCTGTTGACCCGAAGGTCGCGCAGCGCGTCCTTGCGCCGATCGAAATCGACGCGGAGAAACAGCACGTCGGCGTAGATGAAGTCATTGGCCAGGTTCCAGATCACCGGTTCCTGGTCCTGGCTGCTCGGCCGCCAGCGTGAGCTGATGATCACCATGACCCGCCGGCCGGTCTGTTCGGCCCGCTGGAAATCCTGTTGGCTCCAGTCCCGCACCTCGCCGGCCAGGACTGGCGCGGCCAGGCCGAGCCAGGCGACGATACCGAGGATCAGCGGGCGAAGGCGGAATGGCATGGGGAACCTCGCTTGGTCGACCGGCCGATGATGGAATTGCCGCAGCTTTCCCGCCAGATGCCGAACGAGGCAGTGCCCCACTCTTTTGGGGCGGACCGCCCGGTCGAACCGGGTTAAGCTTGGCCGATCCTGCCCAATGCCATAGTCGAGGCGCCCGGTTGCCGTCCCTGCCCAAGGTCATAGCCACCCTGCTCGATGATGGCCCGTTTTCCGGCAAGGCAGCCATGGCCTATCGCCTGTCGGTGACCGCGGTGGTGCTGCTGGCCACCGCCGTCGATGTGGCGCGCACGGTGCCTGATGTGGGCTTCGGGCGCGGCCCGGCGGGCGTCATTCTGGAACTGGCGGCGCAACTGGTCCTGACCGTCGATCTGTTGCTGCGGGCCTGCCATGCCGTGGTGACGCGGCCGGCGGGGCGGGGCCGCGGCGAGGCATTGCGGACCTACCTGGGCAGTCCCGCCGGCGTGATCGACCTGTTGGCTGCCCTGCCCTATTTCGTCGAGCTGGCGGTGCCGGAGGCCGGCGACCTCGACACCATTCTTGGGGTGGTCCGCTTCCTCAAGCTGGCCCGTTTCTCGCCGGCCCTGGAAACCCTGTGGTCGGTGGTCCGCCGCGAAGGCCGGCCGCTGCAGTCGGCCGCCTTCATCATGGCGCTGCTGCTGCTCGGCACCTCGACCGCCCTCTATCTGGCCGAGCGCCACGTCAATCCGCATTTCATCAGCATCCC
>CAIOJO010000139.1 GCA_903858635.1 uncultured Telmatospirillum sp.
AGCACGCCAAGGCCGCGTAGCCTGTTCAGACCGTGACGCCTGCCGAGCGAATTTCAACACGGCTCGGGACAATCCCCCAACCGGCATAGCCGTCGGGCAGCGGGGTCAGGGGAGCGGGGCGATCTGTCATGCTTTCCATCCTTTCACCGCTCCTGACTTCATTTTCTTTCCCCTGCAACACTGGCAAGCGCCGCCTTCAGAACCTGAAAGCACACTTTCGCCGTATGTTCATCGGGTGAAAAGCCGGATGACATTTGTTCGTATGGATGGATGTAATTGCGAAAATCCCGAAGGCCGTGACTGAATTTCTTTACGTCGGGCTTTAGCAGACCAGCCTCGCAAGCAACATCTATGAACTGCGCGAGGCTCCATTCGTGAAAACGCTTCACACTTCCATCAACGGCCTTCGGGCTGGACGAAGCCCGATTGAAGCGTGCTGGTTCCTTCTGCGCAGCCCCGAGAAGAACGGCTTCCAGAACACTGCCGCACAAAAAGATGGAGGAAAGATACGCGCCCACTCCCATTGCCACACGTGCTTCGCTCAATCGGCTTTCGATGATCGGCACGGCCATCGCCTCAATCGGCAGTTTCTGGATGTTGGGAATCGAAAACTCGCTGTGCAGAAAATCGTCGACGGTTTGCCCTGGCCTTGATGGGGCAGGTTTGCCTGACAGACGCACGACGATGCCGCGCGATTTTTCGAGAACAGGCGCATCCGCATCGCGGTTGTTCAGGCTGCAATCTGCCTCATAGGCTTCCAGCAACTCTTCCAGCACCTTTCCAACCACGGCATCGGGCTCTTGCTCCCAGAACGCCCGCATCTTCTTGGCCTTGGAGGTGCCGTAGGTCTGATATTGCTGCCCGTGGATGTTGATCTTGTGGCGATTGAAAAACTCGCCGAAGGTCGCATCGGAATAATCGAGAACATAACCGCTCTGCATCCCGAGCAGCTTTTCGAAATAGCGCTTTTCAATGTCGGTGAGGCTGCTCATGCCGCGCCCACCTTTCGCTTCTTTCCCGCTCCCGCTCCGGCGCTCATCTTGGTGTAAAGCTCGAACAGCTTTTCCAGCCGTTCCGTGTCGTTCTTGAACCGGCGGCCGATGTAGATGCGCTCCAGAACCTCATCGTTGCGTTCATGGGCTTCGCGCAGATTCACCGGTATTTGGGAAACGCCATCCTTCACTTCGTATAGGTCGGCTATTGTCGCGGGGAAATGCGCTTCGCGCGCCAGCAAAATACCTTCCGCGCACCGCGTCAGGTCAGCCTTATTCTTTTCGGTCAGCGTGGGGATGGGAAAGGTGTTCCAACCAAGGGTGTTGGAATAGCGGAAATCGGTTTTCATCTTGCCGCAGACTGTGGCGATCCAGACCAGATGTAGGCGCGAGGCGATCAGCGCCAGGTGCCAAAGCGCAGCATTCCGAAGTGAGAACGCTTCTGTCGAAGCGATAACACCGGGCCTGTACAGCGAAACAGGAAGGAACTCTCGACTCTCCGATGATGTCTTCGGAGTTAGGATCAGCACTTCGTCGCCGTACTGCCGTACTTCGCCAAACCGATATGGAATTGACGCCAAAGCATTCGTTGTTGGTCTATCAGAATTATTTCTGACTGATCGAACCGCCTGGAACCTCACCGCAAGCCAATTTATTTTAAGAGCGCGGTCAACGTCGTCATCACCAATCCAGATACAGCGCCGTTCAATGCCCTTTGTAAGTTCTTGCGCACCGACAAAAGGCCGCAAAAACTCTGGTGGAACTCCGTGCTTTGAGATGCCTTCGCGTGCCTCAGATGCACTCGACAACAGATGGCCCCCATCGTTGGGCATGCTACCAAAACTCATCGCGTCGGTTTCACACAGCGGCTCCGACCGTGCACCGACCACAAGATTAATCGTGGGGACAAGGTACGGATTTATGTTCGCGACCTCGCGCACAGAAACTTTGCTATCTTCGGACGTGAACAGTCGACGTAACCGTGGACCGGGCCGGGCCAGTCCGATGATCGCGACCGTGACGCCCGCGTTATGGCTAGCCAAGTTAGACCATTTGAACGAAGTATGGGCGAAGGCAATTTCGTGGCCCGAGGCGAGGATCAGCGGCCAAAGTACTTCAACTTGGCGCCCTTGAGACACTGAGTTAGTGCTGACGAAGGCACTCACGGTCGGGGTTTGAAGCCCGAAGTCCACCGCCTTCAAGAACCATCCGGAGACATAGTCGAGAGACGCCCAGTTTTTTGTGCGCCCCTCGAATATCGCCCGCATGTCGGACTTTTGGTCCGCTGTTTGTCCTTGGCTCCCCTTGTACGGCGGATTCCCGCAGATATATGTCTCACCGCCCTCGTTCTCGAAGTCGATCTGCGCCTGATTAAGCGGTGTGTGAAACAGATCGTCGGCATGGTGCTTCACGCCCGTTCCGGTCGGCGGACATATGCTGAGCCAGTTGAGCCGCAGGGCGTTGCCGCAGGTGATCCAGTTCTGCGCGTCGAGCGGCAGGAAGTCGCGGAGCGCTTCCTTCTGGCCGCGATACAGCACGTCGCACTGATATTCGGCAATGATGAGCGCCAGCCGCGCGATCTCAGCCGGGAAGTCGCGCAGCTCGATCCCGCGAAAATTCGTCAGCGGGATTTCCGTGCGCCGGTCGGCTTCGTCGCGGCGGCGATTGATCTCCGCCTCTATGGCCCGCATTTCCTTGTAGGCGATGACGAGGAAATTGCCCGAGCCGCAGGCCGGATCGAAGACGCGAATCTTCGACATGCGCTTGCGCAGGTTGAGCAACATGCGTGCATTGTCGCCGGCCTCTTCCAGCTTCCCGCGCAGATCGTCGAGGAAGAGCGGGTTCAGCACCTTCAGAATGTTCGGAACGCTGGTATAGTGCATTCCGAGCGCGCCGCGCTCATCGTCATCCGCCACCGCCTGGATCATCGACCCAAAAATGTCCGGGTTGATCTTCTTCCAGTCGAGGCTGCCGATGTGCAGCAGGTAGGACCGCGCGATGCGGCTGAAGCGCGGCACATCGGTGCTACCGGAAAACAGCCCGCCATTCACATAGGGGAAGCGGCTGGCCCAGCGCGGAACCCCGGCGGCGGCATGCGCCTCCTCCTTGGTGTTCATGGCGCGGAACAGCGCGCTGATCACCTCATGGGTGTTCGACGAATCCTTGGCGCTCATCGTCTCGATCGCCGAGGTGAACGCGGCACCGCCGTCGAAAATCTCGGTGTCCTCGGCGAAAAAGCAGAAGATCAGCCGCGCCATGAAATGGTTCATGTCGTGCCGACGCTGTGCCGTGCCCCAGTCGGGGTTGTCCTTCAACAACTCGACATAGAGCCGGTTCAGGCGGCTGGTCGCCCGGATGTCGAACGAACTTTCGCGGACCTGCTTGACCGTGGTGATGCCGGCCAGCGGCAGGAAGAAGCCGAAGTGGTTGGGAAAATCCGCGAAAGTGCAGGAGATCGGCGCGTCGTCGGTCGTGAGGTCTTCGGCTTCGAACAGATCGCCATCTGTCGCCAACACAAAGCGCGCCTTCGCACGCGTGGTAGCAGAGCTGGCCTTCAACGCCGCGAGCGTCCGCGTCACTTCGCCGGGCTTGCAAACGGCGATGTGGATATTGTTCGTCTGAAGTACGCCGCCTAGATCGGATTTGTTGGACTCGCCCTTGCGAAGGCGTTTGAGCGTGGTCTCCTTATTCCCAAATGCCTCCAGAAAAGCGTAAGGGAACTCCTCCGTGTCGAAGGGCCGTTCGGCGAGCGCTGAAATCGCTTCTTCAATTTCGACCGCGTTCAACGCTCTATCCCCCTGGCCTCGGCCTTCTTCTGCTCAATCCATACATCAATGTCTGTACGCCGGAATCGCCAGGAACCGCCGACCTTAAAGCCAGGCAGTTTTCCCTCCGCAGCCAACCGATAGGTCGTCTTTTCAGAGAGACGAAGAAGCCCGGCCACCTCTGGCAGGGTCAGGATGTCAGCGTCCATTCAGATTCCTCATGGTTGACATGGAAAATAGAGGAAATCTGGCTAAATTCAAGGAAGATATATTACTTGGAACGGCAATGCTTCACGCCCCTCGCCGCCGGTTCCACACCAGATGGGCCGTGTCGCCATCATCGGCGGGAAACAAAGCAGCGGTGAACGGTTCGGGCAGGCTGGGATCGTCGAATTTAAGCCGCCAATAAGTGCGTGGCGTATCGCCGGACGTGTGGGCTTCCCA
>CAIOJO010000140.1 GCA_903858635.1 uncultured Telmatospirillum sp.
ATCGAGCTTCCCTTGCCGTCGCTCATCGTATGGTAGCTGAAGCGGTTGTGCGGGGTGATCAGCTGCAACGGATAGCGCTTGGCCAATTCGCTGTTAGGGCCTTCCCAGGACTGCTGGTATTTGACGATCGGCGGGCGCTCCTCGTCGTTCGCGTCGAACCGCTTGAGGCTCGAGCATTCGAACTCGAACTTGCCGGTCTGGGTCTGCAGGCCCTCGAGGAACTTCTGGCTGTAGTCGCCGGGCAGCGGATGCGGCTCGGGGACGTCTTTCGATCGCCCTTCGGCGAACCAGCGGAAGGCGGTCGGGTCGCGGTGCGCTTCATCGAGCGGCGGCACCACGTAATAGCCCTTCTTGAGGAATTCCTTCCACGAGATGACCTTGGGCAGATCGGAGGACTCGAACATCCGCTTGACCCAATCGATCTCGGTCATGCCCTCGGAGAAATAGGCCGAATAGCCGAGCCGAGCACAGATATCGAGGAAGATCTGGAAGTCCGACTTCGACTCGCCCATCGGCTCGATGCATTTGTGCTGCAACAGGATGATGCGGTGGTTCATCTGCGTCTGGCCGTGCAGCGCATAACCACCGGTGCCGCCCAATTCGCTGATGTCCCAGCGCTCGAAATTGGTACAGGCGGGCAGCAGGATGTCGGCGAATTTGGCCTCGCCCTCGAACCAGATCGACTGGTTGACGACGAAGGGCAGCTTCTCGGTCCGGTACATCTTCACATAGCGGTTGCTGTCGTTCATCGTGCCGATCAGCGCCCCGCCGATCTTGTAGATCATCTGGATCGGCGAGTGGCCGGGCTTCGGATAGCTGAACTTCTGGAACTGCCCTTCGAGGGTCTTGCCGTCCCACGGATAGCCTTCGGCCTTGCCTTCGAGGATGGCCTCCGGCATCTGCAGCCGCGGCACCTTCTGGGTCGATGGGTTGTAGGTCGGCAATTGCGGCATGCGCTGATAGAGGCTGATGGCCAGGCCGCTGCCTTCCAGATCGCCGGACAGGCCGCCGTCGGCATAGCCCGGGAAATAGAAGTGGATGTCGATCGGCGTGCCCCATTGCAGATGGCCCATGTTGATGCCCGGCTTGCCGAGACCCTGCATGGCGATCAGGCAGGTGCAGGCGCGGGCCCAGCGAATGCCGTCGGCCGAGCGGCAGGCGCCGCCATGGCCGTTGCCCCAGCCGCCGGCCCCCAGATAGGTCTTCTTCTTGGCCCATTGGCGGGCCAGGGCGCGCACCACATGGGCCGCCACGCCGGTTTCGGCCTCCTGCCATTCCGGCGTCTTCGGAATGCCGTCTTCCTTGCCCAGCAGGTAGTCGCGCCACTTGTCGAAGCCGACGGTGCGCGCCTCGACGTATTCCTTGTCGTAGGTGCCCTCGGTGATCCACACCCAGGCGATGGCCATCGCCAGGGCCGAATCGGTGGCGGGCTTGGGCGCGATCCACTTGCCGCCGATCAGGGCAGCGGTGTTGTTGTAGTAGGGATCGATATGCACCACCTCGATGCCCAGCTGCTGCAGCCACAGGCGCCGCCAGGTGCCTTCATAGGCCCCGTAGGAGCCGCTGGTGGTTTCCGGGTCGGCCGACCAGAACACCACCATCTCGGCTTCCTTCATCAGATCCTCGACGCAGTTGTACGTCTCGGTCTGCCCCAGCCGCATGCTGTAGCCCCAGTGGTGCATGGCGCCCCAGTACCAGCCTTCCCAGCTGTCCGGGTTGTGCATCACCTTGGTGGTGCCGATGATGTTGAAGAATTTGAAGGCGGCCGAAATGTAGTAGCCGAGGTTGCCCCAGGTGTGGTGCGAACCGTGATTGCCCAGTATGGCGCCCTGGCCGAAGTCGCGCTTGATGCGCTGGATCTCGCCGGTGACGATGTCCAGCGCTTCCTCCCAGCTGATCCGCTCGTAGCCGGAAATGCCGCGGTTCTCGCAGTTGCGTTCGCCCTTGGGGTCGAAGTCGACCCGCTTCATCGGGTAGAGCAGGCGGTCGGCCGAATAGATCGTCGACTTCTGGCAGAGCGTGTGCGGCGCCACGCTGACGCGGCGCGGCGGCGCATAGGTCTTGCCCTTGGCGGTGATCGTCCACGAGGCGGCGTCTTCGTCGGTCAGGTCGATCGGGGTCAGTCGGATGATCTTGTCGTCCTTGACGTAGACGAAAACCGGACCGCCGTTGGTATGGGTAACGAAGCGCTTGACGCCGTCGCCGACGTCCAGTCCCCATTCCATCCCCTGGGTCTGCATCATCATCACGGTCTGGGTGAACCACAGGGTGAACTCGTCCGGACCTTCCATGATCAGGTTGAAGTTCTTGATCGCCTCGATCTGGTCCAGCTGATTGATCGGCGGGGTCAGCAAATGCGCGGCGAGCTCGGCCGAACGGAATCCGATGAACATGTCGGGGTTGGGGTGGATGCCCTTCTTCGACTGGATCTTGCCGTCCTTGAAGGTGAACCAACGGCCGACGCTGCCGTCGATGACCTTCATCTGCGCGGTGAAGTTCTTTTCCTTCAGCCGCGCGGCAAAGGCCGGATAACGGCGGCCTTGGATGCGGAGCGCCTGCAGCAGTCCGTATAGCAGAAGCGAGAACTTCATGTCGGCCATGCTCATTTGGTCTTCTCCTCCCGAAAGCCTCTCGTCGCCCCAGCCCACGAGGGAGCGGAACAGCGCCGGATTATGCAAGATTGGGTGATCACCGTATGATGCAGAGTTATCTATTTTTGATCGATTTTAGCGAACGCCCTCTTGTGCGCCGCAACATTCGCATCAATGGTGGGCCCCTCTGGGTCATTATGCCGAAGCGGCCTGGCCGAGGGGGAAACAAAATGACCCGAGGCGCCAACGGAGTCGTTTTTGCGAGTTCGCTGGCCGTCAGAAACTTTCGCCCGCCCTGGCCGTTAATAGCCAAGGATAGCGGAGGGCACCCATGTCCATCATAGCTTGGCTGATCCTGGGACTGATTGCCGGCTTCATCGCCAGCAAGCTGGTCAACAATACAGGCGAGGGCCTCGTCCTCGACATCGTCCTCGGTGTGGTCGGAGCGCTGGTCGGCGGCTTCGTGTTCGACGCGGTGGGCAGCGTCGGCGTAACCGGCTTCAATCTGTGGAGCCTGTTCGTCGCCGTCGTCGGGGCCGTCATCGTGCTGGTGGTCTACCATGCCCTGGTCAGGCGGCGCGTCGCGCCGCCGCCATGAGGTCAGATCGAGGACGGATGGCGGGTTGACGGCCGGGGCTCGCAGAGAGCGGCGGCGTAACCGCCAAAGCCGGCCACCAGGGCCGCGCCAACCAGCAGGGCCGAGGCCGAATGCCAGTTGCCGCTGGCGCTGACCAAGGCGGCGACGGCCGGCGGGCCGGCGAACTGGCCGAGGTTCGAGCCTTGATTGATAATACCGTTGGCGGCGCCGATCTGCCGCGGCGACGGCGCGTGGACGGCGCTGCCGCCCAGCGCCGCCGCCGGCAACAGGCCACCGAAGAATGAAAAGGCGAGGCACAGCGCGTAACGCAGGCCGTCGGGCAGGCCGTCCGAGAAGATGCCGAGGCTGGCCAATCCCATGGCCGCGCTGGCCCCGCTGATCAGCCACCAGCGCCGGGCCCCGATATGCGACAGCCAGCCTCCCAACAGATTGCCGGGGATGTTGACGGCGACGATGATCGTGGTCAGGACCGCCGCCATGCCGTTGCTGCTGCCGCGCCCCTCGATCAGGAAGCTGGGCAACCACACCATCAGCGACAGCCATTGCAGCGCATAGGCGGCGAAGGTCAGGGATAGCCACCATAACCCAGGGCGGCGCAGCGTCGCGGCGATGTCGGCCAGCACCCCGGCATCGCGATGGCCGCCCAACCGCGGCAGATCGGTGGTCAGCCGCGCCAGCAGCACGGCCATGCCGAGGGCGGCGACGGACAGCAAGAGCCATAGGCCGCGCCAGCCGATGGCCGCCATGGCGATGGGCGCCGCCAGCATGGCCAAGGCCATGCCGGTCGGCATGTAGGTGCCCCACAGGCCGAAGGCCAATCGCCGATCGCCGACCGAGGACGCGGTGATCAACAGGCCCGGGCCGGAAACGGCGATCAGCAGGTAGCCGACGCCCTCGAGGATGCGGCCGATCAGCAGCCAGACGAAGCCCGCCGAAAAGGCGCCGACGACACCGCCCATGGCCAGGACGAGCAGGCCGGCAAGAGTTGCCCGACGGTGCCCGAGGCGGTCACAGGCAAAGCCCATCAGGATGGCCCCGCATACCCCCAGCCCGTTGAACAGCGACACCACCCAGCCGCCGGCGACGATGCCCAGGCCCAGTTCGGCCCGCAAAGCCGGCATCGCCGGCGGTACCTTGCCGACGTAACAGGCGGCGACCACGCCCGCCCCGATGGCCGCCAGCACCGCGGCCCAACGCGTGCGTTGCAATTCCCCCATGCCCCGTCCTTGGCTAAAACCGTCCGGACCCGGAGGATCCCCCGATGGACGGCAAGCCATCATAGCCATGCTCGGGCGTCAACGGAAACGCGAGAGACCGAATTCACCACGGAGGCACGGAGAACACGGAGAACACGGAGATTTAGTATTCTCCGTGACCTCCGTGTCTCCGTGGTTCAACTTTCGCTTCAGTGCGGCATGGTCTTCCAGGGATCGCCGAACTGGCCCACCGATTCGAGCTCGACATTGGCCAGCTTGCCGTTCACCAGCTCGACCTTGCGGATGTATTCGTTCTGCACGATGTCGCGGGTCTGCGGATCGATGAAGACCGGGCCGCGCGGGCTGTCCGGGTTCTTCCAGTTGCGCAGCAGTTCCATCGTCCGCTCGGGCTCGAGCTTGCCGTTCTGGGCGATGACCGCGTCATAGATCGCCTTCATGCCGTCCCAGCCGGAGACGGCAAAGAAGGTGGGAATCGACTCAGGCCCGTATTCCTTCTGCCATGCGGCAACGAACGCCTTGTTGGCGGGACGGTTGGCGGCCGGAGAATAGTGCAGCATGGTGACCACGCCGAGCGGCGCGCCGCCCATATTCGGCAACTCGTCATCGCTGGTGATGTCGCCGGGGCCGAGAATCTTGATCTTCGAATTGACGATGCCGATGTCGGACATCGCCTTCATGAAGGCGGTCGCCTGCGGGCCGCCCGGGTTGAAGTGGAACACCGCATCCGGGGCGGCGTCTTTCACCTTCTGCAGCAGGGGAAGATAATCGGTGGTCTTCAGGGGCACGCTCACCGAACCGATGATCTCGCCGCCGCCTTCGGTGAATCCCTTGATGAAGGCCGCTTCGGCGTCATGGCCGGGGGCAAAGTCGCTGACCAGGGTATAGACGCGCTTGATACCGTTCTTGGCCGCCCATTTGCCGAGCGGATAGCTGGATTGCCAGAGGGTCCAACCGACGCGAATGACATAGGGCGACTGCAGGGTCACCGCGCTGCCGCCGGCGGTCATGGTGATGAAGGGAATCTTGGCTTCCTTGGTCAGCGCGGCAACCGCCATCGAATTGGGGGTCCATTGGCCGCCAGTGATGATCTGCACCTTGTCGCGCAGGATCAGTTCCTGCGCCAAGCGTTTGGCCACGTCGGGATTGGGCCCGGTGTCGTCGCGCCGCACCAGTTCCACCTCGACGCCTTTGGGCAGGTCGGCGCTGTGCAATTTGGTATAGAGGTTGATTCCGCGGTTGATCTGCTCGCCCAATGCGGCATCCGGCCCCGAATAGGTCAGGATGACGCCGACCTTGACCGTCTCGGCCGACGCCGAGCTCGACAGCAATGTCGCCACGCCCATCCCCAGGGCCACAGCGAAAACGCCTAATCCCCCAAAACCCTTAGGCTTCGTAGTCATCTCCGTTCCTTTCCTCTCTTCAGAACAGGCTCGTTCAGCGGCCATCGGCCTTGGCGACGCGGCATAGCAGCGCCCGCAGCTGATAGGTCCCCATCGCCGGATCATAGGGCGGCTGGTTGTCGGTCAACAGGTTGGCGTTGGACCGCCAGACGCCGTAGTCCGGCGCCGGCTCGTCGGGAAACCACCAGCCATGCTCGGCGGCGATCACCCGGCGGTCGATGCCCTCGGTCAGCTTGGCCTTCTGCTTCATGCGACCGCGCCGGGTTTCCACCCACATCCAGTCGCCGTTGGCGATGCCGTATTGCGCCGCCGTCTCCGGGTGAATCTCGACCAGCGGTTCCGGCCGCGCCTTGCGCAGTCTGGCCAGCTGGCGATGTTCGGAATTGAAGAAGTAAGGAATGCGCTGCCCGGTGGTCAGGACCAGGGGATAGTCGGCCGCCACCTCGGGTGTCGAGATCGGGCTTTCCGGCGGCTCCTCATAATAGGGCAGCGGCGCATAGCCCATCTGCTCGAAGCGGGTGGAATAGAGCTCGATCTTGCCGGTCGGCGTGCGGAAGCCGGCGGCCTCGTATTTGCGATAGGTGAAGGGTATCTGGTGGAATCCCTTCTCCTTCAATTGCGCGAAGGTCAGGCCGACACTGCCGGAGGCAAGCTGCGCATCGAGAACCTCTTCCACCGACTCGGTGCAGGAGTCGAGCTTCATGCGGCGCGCCAGCTCGACGAAGATTTCCTCGTCGGCCTTGCATTCGCCGATCCGCACCGCCTGCTGCTGGGCCAACACCACATTGGCGGCAACGGTCGGCAGGCCGGCCAGCTGGTTCAACTCCGGCCACGAGGCGGCCGGCAACACGATGTCGGCCAGCTCGGCGGTCGGCGTCATGAACAGGTCGGCGCAAACCATGAAGTCCAGCTTGTTCAAGGCCTCGTAGACATGGCTGGTATTGGCGTAGGTGGTCAACGTGTTGTTGCCGAAGACCAGGAAGGCTTTCACCGGATAGGGCTTGCCGGTAAGCATGGCGTCCAGCAGGGTCGGAATATGGCAGGCCGGCAGATCGGCCCCCTCGCCGCCCAGCAGCTTGAAGCGGTCGGCGCCGAGTCGCTTGGCATTGGCCTCGGGGGACAATTTCTCGATCAGGCTGGGGAAGCGCCCCAGACCCTTCATGCCAAACACCCAGCCGCCGGGCACGTCGACATTGCCGGTCAGCGCCGGCAGCATCGACAGGGCGCGGATGGTCTGGATGCAGTTCGGGGTGTGCTCGATGGCGCAGCCCCATTCCAGCATCGCCGGCTTGGTCTGGGCGAACAGACGGGCGGCGGCGCGGATCTTGTCGGCCGGCACCCAGGTGATCGGCTCGGCCCATTCCGGGGTGTAGCGGGCGACGCATTCGGCCAGCGCGTCGAAGCCGTGCGTCCATTGCCGCACGAAGGGCTCGTCATAGAGCTTTTCGCCGATGATGACGTTCAGCATGGCCAGACCGAGGGCATCGTCGGTGCCCGGCCGCAGCTGCAGCCATACTTCGGCCCGCTTGGCCAACTCGGTCTCGCGCGGGTCGACGACGATGATCCGCGGATTGTGGGCCAGGGCTTCCCAGACATTGAAGCGGGTCTCGCCATCGGGGCCCGAGTTGATCGGATTGTGGCCCCAATAGAGGATGCATTTGGGCGGAACCTCACCGGTGAAATCGCAGACCGGGAAGTCGCCGAAGGTCAGGATCGAGGTGTTGACCCGCGGATGGAAACATTGGGCGAAGCCCGGCTCACACCAGTTGGGCGTGCCCAGGGCATGGCCGAAGCGCGACACCCAGCGGATGTGATGGCGGCCGGTACCAGTGCCCAGCGCGATGGCCTCGGCGCCGAACTCGGCGCGGATAGCCAGAAGCTTGGCCGAGATCTGGTCGAGCGCCTGGTCCCAGGAAATGCGTTCCCACTTGCCGGAACCGCGCGGACCGATCCGGCGCAGCGGATATTTCAGCCGGTCGGGATGATAGACCAGGTCGCGGGTCACGGTACCGATCGGGCACAGCCGCCCATGATTGAGCGGCGAATCCGGATCGCCCTCGACCTTGATCAGTTCGCCGTCCCGGACATGCAGCAAGGCACCGCACCCCCCGTGACAACTGCGGCAGACGCTCTTCAGCACTTTGGTCTGCCCGGACGTCCCGGACCCGGTGGCCTGTGAATTCCCCGGCTGCATGGCAGCGATCCTCCCACTCTGGCGTAGTCACAATTTTTTTCGTAGCATGATTATCGAGAACACCCATTTCAATTAAATTCTTACGATGTGCGAATTATGATAAATACGACGCGGGGGAAGCCGATGCTGTCCAGACTCATCCTGGGAAACGCTCCGTGAACAGCGCCGACCGACTGCTTGGCATCCTGCGGCTCTTCACGGTGGCCAAGCCGGTGTGGACGGTCGAGGACGCGGCCAAGGAACTGGGCGTGTCGCTCAGCCAGACCTACCGCTATTTCAATAGCCTGGTGAAGGCCGGGCTGCTCGACTCCGCCGTCGGCGTCGCCTGCTTCACCTTGGGACCGGCTTTCCTCGAATACGACCGCCAGATCCGGCTGTGCGACCCCATGCTGACGGCGGCCCGGCAAATCATGGACGAGATCGCGCGCCATGCGCCGGAGGCGGCAACGGTCCTGTTGTGCCGGCGCTACCATGATCGCGTCATGTGCGTGCACCAGGTGGTCGGCCCTGCCGCGCCGACCGCCGTTCCCTACCAGCGCGGCAGACCGATGCCCATCCTGCACGGCGCCGCCTCCAAGGCGATCCTCGCCCATCTGTCGTCGCGCCACCTGAAGCGCCTGTTCCGCGACCATCAGGACGAGATCGCCAAAGCCGGGCTGGGCACCAGCTGGGAAGGATTCCGAAACGGCCTGGGACGCATCCGGCGGCAGGGTTACGCCCATTCGGTGGCCGAGGTGGAACCGGGCGGCGCCGGCATCAGCGCGCCGGTGTTCGACGAAAAGGGGGTGGTGATGGGCAGCCTGGGCTTCGCCCTGCCGGCCGACGGCATGACCGATTCCCTGGTCCGCCGCCTCGCCGCGCTGTCCGCCGCGGCAGCCCAGGAAATCCAGGCGGCGATGACGACGCAACCGGCAGTCCCGGCCGACGAGGCGTCGCCACTGCGGGCGACCGGCTGAGCGGGCGGATGCAATGAAACTCAGCCAACTGCGACATTTCCTGTCTGTGGTCGAGGCGGGCACCGTTCGCCAGGCGGCGAAGCGCCTGAACCTGTCGCAGTCATCGGTGACCAAGAGTATCCAACAGCTGGAGCTGTCGCTGCGGGTCGAACTGTTCCACCGGGGCACGCATGGCCTGACGCCGACCGCCGCCGGCAAGGTGCTGATCGGCCGCGCCAAAACCATCGAGGCCGAGCTGCGGCAGATCCGCAACGACCTCGACGCGTCCCAAGGGGCCGAGGTCGGGCAGATCCGTCTCTGCGCCTCGCCCACCGTCTCGGTCGGCCTGTTGCCGCGCGCCATCGGCGCCTTCAAACGCAGTCGCCCGCGGGTCGGCTTCCATATCGAGGAAGGGGTGTATCCGGACATCCTTCCGGCGGTGCGGATGGGCGACCTGGACTTCGCCATTGCCCTGGTCCCGGAAATGCCGCCGGACGACGATCTGCAATACACCTTGCTGTTGCACGACAACCTGGTGCCGGCGGTGCGCGCCGACCATCCCCTGACTCGCCGCGGCCGCCTGGCCCTGGGCGACCTGGTCGACGAGGGCTGGGTGATCTATCGTCGCGGCCGCACCGGCCGTGACGTCTTCGAACGCAGTTTCACCGCCAACGGCTTGGAACCGCCCACCAACACCATTGAATGCACGTCCTTCGCCTGCACTTTGGCGATGGTCGAGAACACCGATTACGTCACCTTGGTGCCGACCCAGCTGTTCGCCGCCCGATCACGCCGCATGCCGATCACGCCCTTGTTCATGGAAGCGCCGATGCAGCCGTGGAACGTCACGGTCATCACGCGGGCGCATTATGAGCTGAACCAGCTCTGCCTGGCCTTCCTCGACGAGCTGCGTCGAACCGCCGAAAGCGCCCGCGTCTCGGCGATTTGAGGGGGAACGTCGTCTCGATCCCTCTGCCAAGGAGCCTTTCGGCCGCTTTGGGCCCGACACCGGAAGCTCGGGGGGGCGGTCGGCATCGACGATCGGACGGCCAACTGGTACGACGGTCAACCTGTCCATCGCCTCAGCGGACTGAAGATAGTGGGACCGGCGTCCCCGCCGGTCTTTCGCCGCGGAGTGGCGGAAATTCTCAGCTTCCGGCTCCGCCGGAACGCCGGCAGAGACGCCGGCGCCACTGATTTTTTTTCACAGGTTCACAGGGGGCGCACGCCCCCCGGCATCCGGACATGGCGGTGCATCGATTCGTCGACGGCCAACCCCTCCCTGATCCGCTCCAGCACCAACGGCTTCTCGTCCGGAAATCGATAGCCCTCGTAATCCTGGCGGAAGAGAAGCCCGCCCCGGCGGTCGACCCAGCCGTTCATTGCGTGGTCGAAGCACAGCCGCGACGTCACCTCCAGGCGGCCGATCATCCAGGCTAGTTCCTCCAGCCGCTCATGCGGCGAGGAGAGCTGCATGCGCCCCTGTGCGATCTCTTCGAAGAGCGGCGTCCCCGGCCGGGGGGCCAGGGGGCGGGAGCGGATATAGTGGGGATTGATCGCCGTCAGAACGCTGGCAGTATTTTCCGCATGCTGCCGCCAGCGCTTCCTGCCGCCCAGATCCGGCATCCAGTACTCCGACACCTGGAACCCCGCGGCGATAGCCTTTCGGCCCCCGTCGATCTGCTCGGCTGTCGTCACCCCCTTGCCGATCAGGGCCAGCAGTTCGTCGTCGCCCGTCTCGAGACCGATATGCAGGCGGTCGAGACCGGCCTGGTGGATCGTCCGGAGTTCCTCCGCCGACTTCCGAGCCAGTGTCTTGGCGCGGGCATAGGTGGTAACCCGGATCACGGACGGCAGGGTTTCCCGGAGGTATTGCAGCACCGCCACCAAATCGGCGGATCGCATGGTCAAGCTATCGGCATCCTGCAGGAAGGCCGAGCGGCCGCCGGACGCAAGCCAATTGAAAACCGTGATGAAGCTGGCGTTCTCGACCAGATCGGGGCCCACCGCGAGCAGGGTCGCCCCGAGATCGCGGCTGATTTGTCCGCCCACCCCCAGCTTCGACGAAGCTACGATGATTTCCTCGCAGATCGCCGTCACCCGGTCGATATCGGCCTTGATCTCCGCGACCGGTCGAACCGCGAAGCGATGCCCCCGGTACATCTCGCAAAAGCTGCACCGGTTCCACGGACAATTTTCCGTCACCCGCAGGAGCAGGGAGGCGCTGCCCCCCTCGCTCGGCGGCCGGTACTCGCCCATCTTGAAGGCGAGCCCCCGAAGCCTCTCCACCTGGTCGTGGAGCCCCTTGTCTGCCGTAATGCCATTCATCCGATTGCCCCAGGGGTGCGGCGACCGCAGCCGGGCGGCCTCGTCAGCTGCGCAGGGCGCTCAGGGCACCGCTGAGAACCACGGCCAACCGGATCCCGGCTTCTCGCTTCGCCCGCGGCATGGAGACAAAACCGTGCCCGTCGAGCTCACGCCGAAGATGTTCGGCGAGAGCGCTCACCGCCTCGGGTGGGGCCGAAGCGACGAAGGCCCCGATAAGCTTGCCTGATTCAAAATGCAGCCGTTCCTTCGGTATTGTCCCTTGGGCGAGGTCGAACAGGGACTTGGCACATACCTCCCAGTCGTTCACAGCTATTCCCCCCTGAAAAATAGGCCTCGTCGGTCGGGCGTCCTCCCCTGGTCGGCGGCAGTCGCCCAGAAGGATCAGGAAGAGGCCGTCCGCCTCGATGGATGGCGAGAGACTACCACAGGTTTGGCCGGCTTTGGAGACAGTTGGCGCCCCGTCCCAGCGACAACCAAAGCGGCGGCAAAGGATACGTCCTAGCGGCGCCGGCGGCCTTTCACAGCCTCTCCCTGCCGGCACGATTACCCCAGCTTTTCGGCGAAGAAAGCCAGCGTGCGCTGCCAAGCCAGTTCGTGGGCGGCCTTGTCGAACGAACCGCGTTGGTCGCAGGAGAACCCGTGGCCGGCGTCATAAAGATAGACCGGCACCTGCGGCTGGGCGGCCTGGATCGCCTCCACCGTCGATAGCGGAATGTGCCCGTCGGTCTTGCCGAAATGCATGATGACCGGACAGCGCGGCCGCTCTTCCTTGAAGCGGTCGATCTGGCCGCCGTAATAGGCGACCGCCGCATCGATCTTCAGCCGGCATGCCGCCAGCCAGGACACCGACCCGCCCCAGCAATAGCCGACGGTACCGACCTTGCCGGCAGCGGCGGCGGCGCCGCGCGCCGCGTCGACATCGAGGACCGCCTTGTCCCAATCGAGCGCGGTCATCAGGGCGCGAGCCCGCACCATGTCGTCCGGCTGGTAGCCGGTCTCGAAACCGCGCTCGTAGCGGTCGAACAGGGCCGGGGCGATGGCCAGGTAGCCCTGCTCGGAGAAGCGTTCCGTCACGTCGCGGATATGGCTGTTGACCCCGAAGATTTCCTGGATCACCACCACGCCCCCCCGCGCCTCGCCCAGCGGCACCGCCCGCCAAGCGGCAAGCTTGTGACCGTCCGCTGCCGTCAACTCGATAAATTCCGCCATTCCTACGCCTCATCTCGTGGATGATTGGCAGCCACAGCCCAAGACAAAAGTGAAGATGGTGGTGCCCATCGGCATGGGCAACCGTAAGAAGATGCGGTCTTCGCGCACCCTCGCTTACAGCGGATCGCCACCCGGCTTGGCCAGCCATACCCAATTCTTGATCTCGGCGTCGTAGCGGACCACCGTCGAGGCCGCCGGCCCCAGCCCGCGCTCGGGGAAGGACTTGAAGTCGTAGAGCCCGTTGACGCCCGCAAAGCTGGTCAGGCCGGCAATGTAGTCGCGCAATTGGCCCGCCGACGCCTTCGGCCCCAGCTCACGCAGGGCCTCGATGACGATCATCCCGGCGTCCCACGAGGTTGCCACCATGTTGTCCGGCTTCAAGCCCCGCTCGTGGAACAGGCCGTACATATCGCGTTGCGCCTTTTCGACCCGCGCGTCGAGGGTCAGCAGACCGGCATGTTCCGGCCACAGGGCCGACGGCAGGATCAGTTGCTTCGGCAAGAAGCCGGCATAGGCATCCATCTGGGCGAAGGTCTGGTTGCCGCTGGTCGGCACCAGCGGGATGTCCAGCCCGGCCTGGATCATTGCCTTGAACACCAGGGCCACCGGCGCTCCCGTGGTCCACGAGATCATCGCGGTGGCGCCCGACGCCTTGATGCGCTCCATCTGCGCCGAAACGCTGACATCGGTCGGATTGAAGGACTGCTTCTCGACCAGTTGCATGTCCTTGTTTTCGGGCATTGCGAGGGCGGCCATGACAGCGCGGTCGCCATCCTGGCCACTGGCGTCCGTGCTGTTGAGAATGGCCAGCTTGGTCCAGCCCTTTTCCCGGAAATAGCGGATGGCGGCGGCCACCTGGTCGAGCGACGAGGTGCTGGAGGAAAAGGCGTAACTGCCGGGCTGAGGATGGAAGCCGGGCGACAGGCAGAACAGGACCGGACCATTCTTCATCAGCGGCGCCATGGCATTGCACATCCCCACCAGGCTGGAGCCGAGCACCACCGTCGGGTTTGCCGCCAGCACCTGATTGGCCAATTGCACCGCCACCTGCGGGCTGGTCTGGTCGTCGTAGAAAGTGAAATGCACCGGCCGCCCACGAATGCCCCCGGTCCGATTGGTGTAGGCCTCGACCAGTTCCAGGTATTGCCGCTGCCCCGCCCCGACGAAAGAGGCTCCCCCGCTCTGCGGCACGATGACCGGAATCTCGTATGCGTCATCCGCCAAGCATTCGGGTACTGCCAGCGTGGCCGCCCCGATCAGACCGGCAACCATTCCTGCCAACAGAGCTTTTTTGAGCATCGCAGTCTCCCCCGCCATGGTCGGAACATGTTCATTGAAGCGCCAATAATGTAAGCCTTGGTTGTTTCCCCGCCAAAGATTATTGCCGCTTCCCGCCGTGCCACCGTTCGCCCTTGAATGCCGGGCTGTCGGCCCTTAGTCTTCGCAACGTTAAGCGACAGCCAAGGGAATGGGACTGCGATGAGCTTCCGGGGCACCGATACCTATATCGCCACCGACGACCTGCGGGTGGCGGTCAACGCCGCCATCGCCCTGGAGCGACCGCTCCTGGTCAAGGGAGAACCGGGCACCGGCAAGACCATCTTGGCCCACGAGATCGCCAAGTCCCTGAACAAGCCGCTGATCCAATGGCACATCAAGTCGACCATCAAGGCCCAGCAGGGACTCTACGAATATGACGCGGTGTCGCGCCTGCGCGATTCGCAGTTGGGCGAAGCACGGGTGCACGACATCGGCAATTACATCGTGCGCGGCAAGCTGTGGGAAGCGTTCGAGGCGGATAGCGCGCCGGTGCTGTTGATCGACGAGATCGACAAGGCGGATATCGAATTTCCCAACGATCTGCTGCTCGAGCTCGACCGTATGGAGTTCTACGTCTACGAGACGCGGCAAACCATCAAGGCGCGGCAACGGCCGGTGGTGGTGATCACCTCGAACAACGAAAAAGAACTGCCCGACGCCTTCCTGCGGCGCTGCTTCTTCCATTACATCCGCTTCCCCGATCGCGACACCATGCAACGCATCGTCGACGTCCACTTCCCCAAATTGCGACACGATCTGGTGCGCGAGGCCCTGACCGTGTTCTACGAGGTGCGCGACACTCCCGGCCTGAAGAAGAAGCCGTCGACCTCGGAACTGCTCGATTGGCTGAAGCTGCTGATGGTGGAAGACATGCCGCCCGAGGCCCTGCGGGCCAAGGACGCCAAAACGATGATTCCGCCGTTGCACGGGGCGCTGCTGAAGAACGAGCAGGACATCCATCTGTTCGAGCGCCTGGCCTTCATGGCCCGGCGCGAGCGCGGCAACTGAACCGCCCCGAAGACTAAGGAACGACGATGTTCCCCAGCTTCTTCCTGGCCTTGCGCGATGCCAGGGTTCCGGTCTCCCTCAAGGAGTACCTGACCCTGATGGAGGCGATGCGAGCCGGGATTGCCGAGTACAGCCTGGAAGACTTCTACTACCTGTCTCGCAGCTGCCTGGTCAAAGACGAGCGCAACCTCGACAAGTTCGACCGCGTCTTCGGCAAATGTTTCGAGGGCATCGAATCGCTTGCCGAAGGCCTCGAAGCCGAGATTCCCGAGGATTGGCTGCGGGCCCTGGCCGAACGGATCCTCACCGAAGAGGAGAAGGCCAAGATCGAGTCGCTGGGCGGCTGGGAAAAGCTCATGGAGACGCTGAAGAAGCGGCTCGAGGAGCAGAAGGAACGCCATGCCGGCGGCTCGAAATGGATCGGCACCGCCGGCACCTCGCCGTTCGGTGCCTATGGCTACAACCCGGAAGGGGTCCGCATCGGCCAGGATGGTTCGCGCCATCGCCGCGCCGTGAAGGTGTGGGACAAGCGCGAGTTCAAGAATTTCGACGACACCGCCGAACTGGGAACCCGCAACATCAAGGTCGCGCTCCGCCGCTTGCGGCGTTGGGCCCGCCAGGGCGCGGCGACCGAACTCGATCTGCCCGGCACCATCAACTCGACGGCGCGCAACGCCGGCTCGCTCGACCTGCGCATGGTGCCGGAGCGCCATAACTCGGTGAAGGTCCTGCTATTCCTGGATGTGGGCGGGTCGATGGACGACCATATCCGCACCTGCGACGAGCTGTTCTCGGCAGCGCGCAGCGAATTCAAGCATCTCGAGCATTACTACTTCCACAACTGCGTCTACGAGGGTGTGTGGCGCGACAACCGGCGGCGCGACGAGCGGGCGGAGACCTGGTCGGTGATCAACACCTACCCGGCCGACTACAAACTCGTCTTCGTCGGCGACGCCTCGATGAGCCCCTACGAAATCGCCTATCCGGGGGCCAGCGTCGAACACTGGAACGAAGAGGCCGGAACCGTCTGGATGCAGCGCATCCTCGGCGCCTTCCCCCATGCCGTGTGGCTCAATCCGGTCGCTAAGCAGGACTCCTGGGACTACACGCCGTCGATCGGCATGATCCGCCAGCTGATGAATGGCCGGATGTTCCCCCTCACCCTGGCCGGCCTCGACTCCGCCATGCGGGAACTAAGCCGGTAAGGCCGGTGGAATTTCACTTCTGCAACGCCGTTGCACGTTTCTTGAAATGACATTTCACGAATGAAATGCCGCAGAAGCGATAAGCCGGGGAACTCAGCCATTCCCCGGTTGGCATGCCCCTTGCTGTCCTCATTCCCCGGCTCTCAAAGCGCGAAAAATCGGGCCGTCCTGCGCGTGGCGTCATCCGGACGTCCAGGCTGGGGCCAGGGAAGGAATGATCGATGAAATGTCTTATCGCGCCAGCGTCCCGCCTAGCGGAACAATCTTCCGCTATGTCGAACGACTTGCCGGCCTTCCGCGAGGCCTTCCGGCGCGCCCTGAAGACGGCGAGAAACACCTTCCCCAACAACATTTTAGCAAGATATCATCCGTTCAATTAACGGTTCGATCAGAGGGTCGAGCAACAAGGGAACAGTTGCACCGCCCTTGAACCCTATCTTAGATTCCGGCCAGCGAGCGCCTCCAGCGCGCATAACGGGAGAGTGATCCGATGACAGTCAACAAACGTATTGACGTTCCGACAGCGAGCGTCGAACGCAAGGTCGTCTACAACGATTTGCGGGAATGGATCAAAGAGGCCGAAGCGCTGGGCGAGGTGCGGGTCAAGAAGGGGCTGAATTGGCAGCAGGATATCGGCATGGTCACCGAACTGACCTGCCACACCGATGCGCCGCCCTGCGTCATCTTCGAAGACATTCCGGATTCGCTGCCGGGTTCCCGCGTGTTGGTCAATTTCTTCGGCAACAAGCGGAAGAACATGACCTTGGGCTTTCCCACCGAGTACACCAAGCTGCAGCTCAGCGAAGCCTACCGCGAGCAGTCGACCGGTACGATGAAGACGATTCCCTACGAGGTGGTGTCGACCGGACCGGTGCTCGAGAACATCATGGAGGGCGACGCCATCGACGTCACCCGCTTCCCGACCCCGATCTGGCACGAAGGCGACGAAGGCAACCGCTATATCGGCACCGGCAGCTACGACGTCACCCGCGACCCGGATGACGGCTGGATCAACTGCGGCACCTACCGGGTGATGGTCCACGACAAGAAGTCGGTCGGCCTTTACATTTCCCCCGGCAAGCACGGCCGGGTGCATCGCGACAAGTACGAGGCGCGCGGCGAATCGATGCCGGTCTGCATCGTCGTCGGCGGTGATCCGCTGACCTTCCTGATGGCCTGCAGCGAAGTCCCCTACCATGTCACCGAATGGGACATCGTCGGCGGCATGCGCGGCAAGCCGACCAAGGTGGTGCTGGGCAAGCACACCGGCCTGCCCTTCCCGGCCGATGCCGAGATCGTCATCGAAGGCTTCGTCCATCCCGGCGCCGTCCGCAAGGAAGGTCCGTTCGGCGAATGGACCGGCTATTACGCCAGCGACAGCCGGCCCGAGCCGGTGGTCGACATCAAGGCGATCTACTATCGCAACAATCCGATCATCCTGGGCAGCCCGCCCCATCGGCCGCCGGATGAGCAGGCCCGCTATCGCGCCATCGTGCGTTCCGCCCTGTTGCGCGAAAACATTGAGAAGGCCGGCCTTCCCGGCATCAAATCGGTGTGGGCGCATGAGGTCGGCGGCTCGCGCCTGCTGCTCGGCGTATCGCTCACCCAACGCTATCCGGGTCATGCCGCCCAGGCCGGGCATATCGCCGCCAACTGCCATGTCGGGGCCTATTGCGGGCGCTATGTCATCGTCGTCGACGACGATATCGATCCGTCCAGCCTGGATGAATTGATCTGGGCGATGTGTACGCGGTCCGATCCGGCCACCAGCATCGACATCGTCAAGAATGCCTGGAGCACGCCTTTGGATCCGCGCATCGAGCCGTGGCGCAAGGCGGCCGGCGACAATACCAACAGCCGGGCGATCATCGACGCCTGCCGGCCTTGGCATTGGCGGAACGAGTTCCCCAAGGTCAACCAGCCGAGCCCCGAGATGCGGCGGCTCGCCCTGGAACGGTTCGGCGACCTGCTGAGCTGAGGCGAAGACGAGGGGCGGCCGGTCCGTGTTGACGGTCGCCCCCGTTTACTCATAGGTTCATGCTTAAAGACGCCTCTAGAAGCGTCGGCGAACCAGCAAGGAAGCTTGGGAGGGCGGAGTGGCAAAAACCTTACAGGCGATCATTGTCGCCATTATTGCAATCTTTGCGGGTACATGGCCGGCGCAGGCCAGCTTTCCCGAGAAAGACATCACCTTCATCGTCCCCTACGCCCCCGGGGGCACCTTCGACACCTATGTGCGGGCCATTTCGGCCGCCCTCGAACGGCATCTGCCCAACAAGGTGCATGTCATTCCCAACAACATCCCGGGCGGTGACGGCGCCAAGGCGGTTGGGACCATGTGGCGGGCCAAGCCGGACGGCTACACCATCGCCATTTTCGACGTCCCCGGCGAATTGCTGCCGCAGATCGCCAACAACCCGCCGCCGCCCTATGATCTGTGAAAAATGACCTGGCTGGCCAGCGCCGGGGCCGACCCCTATGGCGTCGCCGTCGCCGGCAACTCGTCGATCAAGAACCTCACCGACATGAAGGCGTTGGGCCGGCCGGTCAAAATGACCTCGACCGGGCCGGGCAGCACCTCCTATGTGGTGACCCACATCGTGATGGACGTGCTCGACATTCCCATGTCGTCCATCAGCGGCTACCGCGGCAGCAGCGAGTACGTCATCGGCGCCATGCGCGGCGACGGCGACGGCACCATCGCCGTGGTCCCGCAATTGCTGAAATTCCATGAATCGGGCGATCTCAAGACGATCGCCTTGCTGGCCGTCACCGCGGCCAAGAGCCCCTTCCCCGGCGTGCCCGACGCCACCGTCCTGGGCAAGCCCGATCTCGCCAAACTGGCCATCCGCCGCCTGATCGGCGCCCCGCCCAATCTGCCGGACGACGTTCGGCGGATCCTCGAGGATTCGCTGATGAAGGCCATGACCGACCCGGAAACGGTGAAGATTCTGCAGGCCGCCGGCTCCGACCTGGTGCCCGAGCCGGGCAACAAGGCGGCCGCCTATTTGAACGAGAGCATCGAGCTCTATACCCGTTACCAGAAGTACATCCAGGAATAGGCGGGACTTCGCCTGGGGCGGCCGCTGGGTCGCCCAGGACTTCCCAATTTGATCGGTGCGTCAAATGTTCGACATCGTATTGCCAGCCCTGCATAGTTTCGCGTCGTTCGAGAATGTCGGGTTCCTCGTCCTGGGCACCGTCATCGGCCTGGTTTTCGGCACGATCCCCGGACTCGGGGGGGCGACGACGCTCGCCTTGGTGATGCCGATGACCTACGGCATGGAGCAGACGCCGGCGATGATCCTGGCCGGCGGGCTGATGGGCTCGGTGGCCATGGGCGGATCGATCACCGCGGTGCTGATCAACACCCCCGGTTCCGGGCCGAGCGCCGCCACCTGCCTGGACGGCTATCCGCTGACTCAGCAGGGCAAGGCCGGAATGGCGATCGGCGCCCTGGCCTCGTCCACCGCAATGGGCTCCGTCATCGGCGTGTTCTCGGTGCTCCTGGTGCTGCCGGTGGCGCGCCAACTGGTGATGATGTTCGGGCCGCCGGAGTTTTTCCTGCTGGCCCTGCTGGGGTTGACCGCCATCAGCATTTCGTCGGGCGGCAAACTGCTGTGCGGCCTGGTGGTCGGCGCCGGCGGCCTGGTCCTGTCCTTCATCGGCGAAGACGCGGTCAGCGGCGGCCAGCGCTACACCTTCGGCTCGGACTATCTGTGGGACGGACTGCCGCTGGTGCCGACGCTGCTGGGGCTGTTCGCCATCTCCGAAATGATCGATCTGAGCCTCAAGGGCGGAGCGGTCGCCAAGAAGACCGAGACGACCGAGTTCGCCGGCCTGTGGGAAGGCATTCGCGCCTCGTTCAAGCATTGGCCGGTGGTCTTGCGTGGCTCGATCATCGGCACGCTGGAGGGATCGATTCCCGGCGTCGGCGGAACCGCCGCCAGTTTCCTCGCCTATTCGCTGACCGTGCAGGCCGACAAGCATCCCGAGACCTTCGGCAAGGGTCGGATCGAAGGGGTGATCGCGCCGGAAGCGGCGATCAACGCCAAGGAAGCCGCCTGCCTGATCCCGACTCTGACCTTTGGCATCCCGGCCGGATTGGAAATGGCGGTGTTCCTCGGCATGCTGATTCTGCACGGCATCGAGCCGGGCCCGATGCTGCTGATCCACCACAGCGAGACGATCTATGCGCTGGTCCTGGCCTTGTGCTTTTCCTGCCTGATCGGCGCGGTGCTGGGCTGTGTCTGCATCAAGCCGCTGTCCCTTATCACCAAGATCGACGTGCATGTCCTGGTGCCCCTGATTCTGGCCATATCGGCCGCCGGGACCTTCTCCATCCGCGGCGAACCGCTCGATATCCTGCTGGCCGGGGTCTTCGGTGTGGTCGGCTATCTGTTGCGGCGTTTCGAGTATCCGCGTCTGCCTCTGGTGCTGGCCTTGGTGCTGGGTCCGGTGGCCGAACGCAGTTACCACCAGTCGATGATGATCTCCGACGGCAGCTGGTCGGTCTTCGTCCAGCACAACACCTCGCTGGTCCTGATCAGCCTCATCGTGCTGGCCGTCGTCTTGCCGGTCTGGCGCAGCCAATCGCGCCGCCGCAAGGCCGCCGCGGAGTTCGCATGATGGTCGCGCTGCAGAACGGCAAGGGCGAGCAGCCCCCTGAACCCGAGAACAGCGACTGGCAGGACTATATCGCACCGGTGGTGGCGATGGCGCTGACCCTGTTCTTCCTGGTCGCGTCCTACCGGCTTAGCGAAAAAGCCCGCATGGTGCCGCTGCTGGCGCTTTACGCCAATGTGGTGTTCGTCAGCCTCGAACTGCTGGCCAGGATCCCGACCAAACTGGGGCGGAGCTTAAGGCGCGTGCTGCTGGGCAATGCGCCGCCGATCAAGATCCTGGGCGGCTACCATGGCAAACCGTTGTCGCGGGAAATCGCCGCCATCGTTCTGATCGTCAGTTTCTGCGCCGCCGTGCAAGTGGTCGGCATCCTGCCGATGGTTCCCATCTTCGTGGTCTTCTACATGCTGGCTTGGGCGAAGAAGAGCCTGCGCAGCGCGTTGCTGGCGGCGCTCGTCATCTCCGTCTTCGTCATGCTGCTGTTCGAGGTGGTGCTGGGGGTCAGGCTCTATCCCGGCTTGCTGTTGAACAACCTATTCGGTTAGGCCCTTCTCGGCCGGCTCCTGCAGCCGGCGCTGCAGATTGTCGGTCATCTGTTGCAGCAGCCGGCGCAGCGTTGCCTCGTCTTCCTCGGAAATGCCGCTCAAGGCAATCTCGTTGGTATTGCGAGCCAGCGGCCCCACCCGATTCTTCAGCTGCTGGCCGCGCTCGGTCAGATAGACGACGCTGCGCCGCCGGTCTTCGGCGTCGCGCCGGCGGACCACCAGCCCCCGCCGTTCGAGCAAGGCCAGGGCCGGAACCAGGGTCGATTCCAGCATGCTGGCCCGGCGGCTGAGTTCGCGCTGCGTCAGGCCGTCCTCATCCCACAGCACGCGCAAATAGTTCCACATCCCGATGGTCACATGGTCGGCGGCGATATGCGCCTGCAGCACCTTGTTGAAGGTCCGGTACGCCTGGCGCAGCAGGTAGCCCATGCTTTCCGCCTTGGCGAACTGGAACTCGGGGGCTTCCGCGTCGCCACTGGCCGCAGCCGGCATCTTCTTGACCTCTTGCATGGCGATGTCGACCCTTCGATTGCTGGCGATGTGCAATTAGGCTGGCCGATGGCCAGTGCCCCGACGGCCAACCGCCCGCCAAGGGAAAAGATAGCCTCCCGGCGCGGCTTCGCCAAACGCCATGTCACCGCCCCGGCACGGTTCTTGGCCGCAGCGGCGACTTTTCCGTTGAAAGCTTCGATATCGAAGTAAATAATGCCGATGTATCGATTTACCGCCGTCCGACCGCACCCAACCTCGTGAGGAAAGGCCGACGGCGGCTGACGGAGAAGGAGGCAGCATGACCGTACAATCCAAGGTCCCGGGCGCCAAGGGCGCCGCCGAGATCGTCCCCAACATCCCCTATACCGATCTGCGCGGCTGGATCGAAGAAGCCAAGAAGCTCGGCGAAGTGCGCGAGGTGAAAGGCCTCACCTGGCAGGATGAGATCGGCATGGCGGCCGAAGTCGTCCTGCACGACGAAAAGGCCCCCTGCATCATTTTCGAAGACGTGCCGGGCACCATTCCGGGCAGCCGGGTGCTGGTCAATTTCTTCAGCGGCAAGCGCCAGAACATGACCTTGGGCTTCCCTACCGAGCTCAACAAGATGGAGCTGACCGAGGCCTTCCGCACCCATTACATGGCGACCATGAAGCGGATCCCGCCGAAGGTCGTCACCACCGGCCCGATCCTCGAGAACGTCATCACCGGCGACGCCATCGACGTTACCAAATTCCCGGCGCCGAAATGGCATGAAGAAGACGGTGGCCGCTATATCGGCACCGGCAGCTACGACGTCACCCGCGATCCCGACGAGAACTGGGTCAACTGCGGCACCTACCGCGTGATGATCCAGGACGAGAAGAACGTCGGCTTCTACATTTCGCCCGGCAAGCATGGCCGCGTCCATCGCGACAAGTACATGGCGAAGAACGAGCCGATGCCGGCCCTGATCGTGGTCGGTGGCGATCCCCTGACCTTCCTCATGGCCTGCAGCGAGACGCCTTACGGCATCAGCGAATACGAGCTGGTCGGCGGCATGCGCGGCAAGCCGGTGGAAGTGATCGAGGGCAAGTTCACCGGCCTGCCGTTCCCGGCCGATGCCGAGATCGTTCTCGAGGGCTTCGTCCATCCCAACCGGATGCGCCGCGAGGGGCCGTTCGGCGAATGGACCGGTTACTATGCCAGCGATTCGCGCGACGAGCCGATGCTGGAGATCAAGGCCATCTATCACCGCAACAACCCGATCATCCTGGGCTGCCCGCCCCAGCGGCCGCCGGATGAATTGGCCCGCTATCGCGCCGTCACCCGTTCCGCTCTGCTGCGCGAGAATATCCAGAACGCCGGCATTCCCGGCATCAGCGGCGTCTGGGCGCATGAATGCGGCACCGCCCGCCTGCTGGTGGTGGTGGCCCTCGAACAGCGCTACCCGGGCCATGCGACGCAGGCCGGCCATATCGCCAGCCAATGCCATGTCGGCGCCTATTGCGGCCGCTATGTCATCGTCGTCGACGACGATATCGACCCCTCGAACCTGGAAGAGGTGATGTGGGCGGTGGTCACCCGGTCCGATCCGGAGCATTCGATCGACATCATCAAGCGGGGCTGGAGCACGCCTTTGGATCCGCGCATCGAGCCGGAGCGCAAGGCGGCCGGCGATTTCACCAGCAGCCGCGCGGTGATCGACGCCTGCCGGCCGTTCCATTGGCGCCACGAGTTCCCGAAGGTCAATATGCCTTCGCCCGAACTCAAGCGTCTGTCGCGGGAGCGCTTCGGCTACCTGTGCGACTGAAGACTTAGGGCCTGGGACGAAACAATCGCGTCAGATCTCTGACTTTCTCGGTGAGATCGTATAGTTCCAGTCGCCGTGGAAGTCGTCGAGGGTGATGTTGATTTCCGCCATCTCGGCGTCGGAGATCTTGATGGCCTTTGGATA
>CAIOJO010000141.1 GCA_903858635.1 uncultured Telmatospirillum sp.
CTTCCTCCATCATGCGGGTCAAGGTCGCGATGCCCGCCGTCAGGCAGAACCGCTCGAAGCTGATACTGACTTGTTGCCAAGCCTCTTCGACGATTGTCGCCGGAACGACGTCGGCCAATGTGGTAGATTTCTTCATGGAGTTGCTCTCCTTTGCGGATTCGACACCCCGAGCCTACAGGCTCAAGGTGAGCAACGCCTGCCCTCCAATTTCAACATCGACCGGGACATCCCCCGCACCGCGTCGCTGAGCAGGTAGCGGTTCGGCGGCTTGTTGAGAAAATGGCGGTCCCGCAATTCGGGCGACAACACGCGGAAGGAAAACTCGCCGTATTCGGCCCGGCATGCACTGGCCAGCGCCTGGCGGTCGATATCGACGGCGGTGATGGAAACCAGATGGCCGGCACTTTCGCCAAACTTTTCCCTGAGCGCCATGGCCAGCGAATAGGGCTCCTCGCCGGTCGAGCAGCCGGCGCTAAGAATGCGCAGCGGCCGATCGTCGGCCCGCCCGCTCAGCAAGCGCGGAATCAGGATGTCGGCCGCCAAGGTCAGCTGGGCCGGCTCGCGAAAAAAATAGGTCTCATTGACGGTGAGCAGCGCCACCAGTTCATGGAATTCGTCCTCGTCGCCGCTGACCAGGATGAAATAGCTTGAGGCCGATTGGCTTGCGGTCACCTTCATCCGGAGGGCCAGGGCGGACACCAGATTGGCTTCGGCCACCCCGTCGCAGCTCAGACCGCAGCGCTGGCTGACCAGATCCTTGAAGGGCTGCAGACTGTGCGCCGTCACGCTAGCGGTATCCGCGGGCTAGCCGGGTCAATTCCGGCGCAATGTTGTCCAGGCCGAGAATCTTGGACACGCATCCCTGGTCGATGGCCGCCCGATTCATCCCGAACACCACCGAGGACGCTTCGTCCTGGGCCAAGGTCACGCCGCCGGCTTGCCCGATGCTGGCCATCCCCTTCACCCCATCGGAGCCCATGCCGGTCAGGATGAGGCCGATGCTCCGTCGCCCGCAGACCGTCGCGACGCTATCCATCAGGGCATTGCAACTGGGCCGGTAGATATCGGTCGCCCCGATGTCGGCAAGGGCGATGCATCCGCCCGCCGTCAATGTCGCATGCGCTTCCGACGGCGACAGATAGACGATGCCCGGGCAAACCACCTCGCCATGGCGCGCCAGGCGGACCGGCAAACGCGACACGCCGGACAACCAATCCGCCATGCCCGCGGCGAATCCCGGCGCCACATGCTGGGCGATCAGGATCGGACAGTCGAAGTCCGGACCAAGACTGCCGAGAATTTGCGCCAGCGCCTGGGGGCCTCCGGTGGAGGAGGCGATCGCGACGACCGGCCGACCCAGCGCGTTCGGCGCGACGGGTGCCCGCACCGGCGCGGCGGGGGCGGGCCCTGTCGCCGGCAGTGGCGAGCGATTGCTGCGCATATGGGTGATAACGCGAATACTGGCCACCAGACGCGCCTTGTCACGGAACTGTTCGATCTCCGGATCGCTGATCCCGGGCTTGGCGACGACGTCGAGAGCCCCCCGCGAGATCGCGGCAAAGGCATTCTTGGCATCGGCAAAGTCGCTGACCACCAAGATCGGCACCGGCCAGCTCCCCATGATCTCGCCGATGGCGTCGATGCCGTTCATCTCCGGCATTTCCAGGTCCATGGTGACCAGACCGGGACGATGGATGCAGGCCAAGTGGACCGCCTCCCGCCCTGTGGCCGCCTCGGCCACCACGGCAAATCCGACATCCGCTTCGAACACGTCACGCAGCATGGCGCGAACGACCACACTGTCGTCGACAATCAAGACCCGGATGGCGCCGTCCATGACCCTGATTCCGTTTTCCGCCCGAACGGCCGCTTCGCACTATTCCCCGACCGAACGACAGACTAGCAGATGAGGGGGCTTTGGGGATGGGCTTTTCCCGGTTCTTCGCCTTATCCTGCGGCAAGTAATCCTTGGCCGCCGGCGGCTCCGGCAATCATCGATTGGCCGCATCGTTCCACGCCGATTACGGCCCTCGGCAATGATGCTCCCGCCCCCCGTGTCGCCGTGACATCAATCATCAGATGAATTATTCTTTGGGGAGTAACTCCCGGCGGAGCGGAAAGTGTCATGGTTGCCGCGTTGGTTGTCGATGATTCGGAGATCGCCAGGGAATTTCTCACCGAGATTATCGAACGGCTCGGGTTGCGGCCCATCCGCCACGCGGAAAACGGCGCCGAGTGCCTGAAGGCCATCCGTGCGTTTTCACCGGATGTGGTCTTTCTCGACATCGAGATGCCGGTGATGGATGGCCTGCAGACCCTGAAGGAAATTCGAAGGTTCGATAAGCGAACCGTGGTCATCATGATGACCTCGGTCGGCGACGAGGCCACGGTCCGCGCCTGCATCGAAGGCGGCACCAATCATTACATCCACAAGGACCTGCCCGAGGAAAAGATCGAGGCCCGGCTCGGCAAGATCCTCAGCGGGGCATTCCGAACCTTCCAACGGCGATCGCCCGGACCGCCGCCACCCCAGTGAGGGGGGCGAAGAGTCCCGGCCGGACACACCGGCCTTGGAGGCGTAACCTCTTGATTTATATATAGAGAAAATGGTGCGCCCGGAGAGATTCGAACTCCCAACCCCCAGATCCGTAGTCTAGTGCTCTATCCAATTGAGCTACGGGCGCAGCACCGAGCCCCGGCGGAACCGGGAGCGGAGGACGGCGAACATACTCAAACGCCGAACCATCGGCAAGCCAAAAAACCTCTCCAGTCCTTGGCCGAGCTACAGCCGTCCCGTGTGTGGCAAAAGCGGCTTGTCGCCCCCACGGTGTTTGAGTAAACTTGCCGAAAGATTTGCTGGGGGAGCAAATTTCTTTCCTTTTTAGCAATTCAGAAAATATCTAACCAGGCCGCATCGACCACAACTCGCGAGTCAAGGTGCTTTGCCCGATGGCATTCCGCAAGACCCATTCTGTCGCTGTTGCAGCGGCACTCCTTCTCGGTGGATGCGCTTTCACCGATAACGCTCTCTTTCCGTCACTGTCGCCGGAGCCGTCGAGTTCGTCCAGCAGCAAGGTCGCACCGCCGCCCTCGCTCGGCACCACCACCTTCACTGCGCCCCAGGTGACACCGGGCGAGCCCACCGGGACCTTCGTTGGCCAAAAGGTGGCCGGCCTGCGCAACGACCTCGGCCAACTGCAGACGACGCTCAGCAATCAGAGCAACCAGCTGCAGACCATTCGTGGCCAGATCGTGCAGGATTCCCAGGGTTACCACGGCACCGTCGCGGCTATCGAGGCCCGCCTGCAATTGGGCACGACGCCGGGCAATCCAATTCTGGTGCAGCAGTGGAACGATTGCCAGAAGGGCCTCGATCGGATCGGCGAAGACGTGCTGCAAATGAATCGCCTGTCGACCGAAGTCGCATCGACCTCGGGACTGGCCGCTTATTTGCTTGATTCGGTCCGCGCCGCACGCGGTCTGTCGGGTGCCGTCGACGAGGACCACCGCCAGTTGCGCGTCCTCGAGGACGAGACCAACGGCACCACGGTGCTGATCGAACGCCTGCTCTCCGAATTGTCCTCTGACGTCCAACGTCAGCAACAATACGTGGCGAACGAGCGGAACAACCTCAACACCATGGCGCTGGCCATCAAGAACGGCCAGTTCTATGGCTCGTCGCTGGCCAATACGCCGCTGGCACCGACGCCGCTGGCGCCGGCTGCGATGGCACCCACCCCGCTTGCCGGCAGCACCGACCGGCCGCTGGTGGTCATCCGCTTCGACCGCCCCAATGTGGCTTACGAAGATGCCCTGTACACGGCGGTCAAGGGGGCGCTCGATCGCCGGCCCAATGCGGTGTTCGATGTGGTTGCAGTGGCCCCCACCGGAGGCACCCCGGGCACGGCGGCGCTTGGTGAAACCGCCGCCAGGCGCAATGCCGAGGCGGTGATCCGGTCGCTTTCCCAGATGGGTCTGCCATCCGACCGGGTGCGCATCTCCTCGCTCAGCAGCGCCGATGCCGTCAGCGGCGAGGTTCGCGTCTTCGTACGCTGACGCCGGAACAAAGGAACTATGAAAAAGCCGGCCTTCGGGCCGGCTTTTTTTGTCAAGTTGCACGCCGCTCCGGTGCTGAGTTACAACCACGCATGGTCCAGGATTTCACCGCCAGCGTGACCGTCAAGATCACCTGGGAGACGCTGCATCGGGACACCCTCGAGCTGGTGCGCCGGCTGAAGCAGGGTGGCCGCTACCGGGGCATCATCGCGGTGGCGCGCGGTGGCATGGTGCCGGCGGCGATCGTCGCACGCGAGCTCGACATGCGGCTGGTCGACACCGTTTGCATCGTCAGTTACGACGATCGGGTGCAGCAGGACGGCGAGCCGACCGTACTCAAACCGGTCGAGGGCGACGGCGAAGGATGGCTGGTGATCGACGATCTGGTCGATAGCGGGGCCACCTTCCGCCATCTGCGCAAGATGCTGCCCAAGGCCCATTACGCCACCGTATACGCCAAGCCGCGCGGCCGGGACGCCGCCGACACCACGGTGGTGTCCGTCGAGCAGGATCTGTGGCTGGTCTTCCCGTGGGACGACGAGCCCGAGGCGGGGCGGGAATGATTCACCACGGAGTTCACGGAGAACACGGAGATTAAATTAAACTTCCTCCGTGGCCTCCGTGTCTCCGTGGTGCAATTTCGGCGAGTTACTTCGTCACCACCGCGACATTGTCGATCAGGCGGGCCCGACCGAGGCGGGCGGCCACCAGGAGGCGGCCGGGACGGTCCAGCCGATCCAGTCGCTGCAGGCTATCGGCATCGCGCAGTTCCAGGTAATCAACCGCAGAGAACCCGCTGGACTGCAACTGCTCCCTGCCCCAGGCCTCCTGTTCGTCGGCCGCCGCACCGGCGGACAAACGGCCGGCCATGGCGGTGAGCGTCCGGTACAGCCCAGGCGCGATGGCCCGTTCGGACGGCGTCAGATAGGCATTGCGGGAGCTCATAGCCAGGCCATCCGCCTCGCGCACCGTCGGCACGCCTTCGATCTGCACGCCCAGATCGAGGTCCCGCACCATCCGACGGATCACCTGCAGCTGCTGGTAATCCTTCTGGCCGAACAGCGCCACATCGGGACGCGCCTGCAGCAGCAGCTTGGCGACCACCGTGGCCACCCCGGCGAAATGACCGGGCCGGGCGGCACCGCACAATCCTTCACTGACTCCGCCGACGGTGATGGTGGTCGAGAAGCCGGCCGGGTACATCTCGTCGGCGGTCGGCATGTACAGGCCATGCGCGCCAACCTCGGCTAGCATGGCCGAGTCCTCGGCCTCGCGGCGCGGATAGGCGGAAAAATCTTCGGTCGGGCCGAACTGGGTGGGATTGACGAAGACGCTGGCGATGACCCGATCGGCCAAGGCGAAGCCGCGCCGGACCAGGGCCAGATGCCCCTCGTGCAACGCTCCCATGGTGGGCACCAGGGCAACCCGCAGGCCGTCTCGATGCCAGGCGGCCACAGCCTGGCGCAACTCGGCGACGCTGCGCCAGATCATGACGGTGTCCCCTTGCCCGCACCTTCGATCCCGAAGCAATGCTCCGGTCCGGGGAAACTGCGGCTGCGCACCTCGGCCGCATAGGTCCGCACCGCCGCCTCGGCCTCGGCCCCCAACTCGGCATAGCGCTTGACGAAGCGTGGGGTGAAGGTGCCGAACAGGCCGAGGATGTCGTCCACCACCAGCACCTGGCCGTCGCAGGCGGGAGAGGCGCCGATGCCGATGGTGGGAATGGCGATCTCGAGCGACACGGCACGGGCCACCGGCTCGACGGTGCCCTCGATGACCACGCCAAAAGCGCCGGCATCGGTCACCGCGCGGGCATCGGAGCGGATCGTCGCCGCTTCCTGATCGCCGCGCCCCTGTGCCCGGAACCCACCCAAGACGTTCACCGCCTGCGGCGTCAGTCCGATATGGGCCAACACCGGAATGCCGCGACGGGTCAGGAACTCGATGGTCTCGGCCATTTCCGTGCCGCCTTCCAGCTTGACCCCGGCCGCGCCCGTTTCCGCCATCACCCGGGCCGCGCTGCGGAAGGCTTGCTGCGGGCTTTCCTGGTAGCTGCCGAACGGCAGGTCGATGATCACGCAGGAGCGCTCGGAACCGCGCATGACCGCCTGACCATGGGCAATCATCATGTCCAGCGTGACCCCCAGCGTGGTGTCCATCCCATAAAGCACCATGCCCAGCGAATCGCCCACCAGCTGGATGTCGACATGGGGATCCATCAGCCGGGCCATCGGCGCGGTATAGGCGGTGAGGACGACGATCGGCTGACCGCCCTTCATCAGTTTGATGTCGCGGGGCGTTATGCGCTTCACTTGAATTTCCGTGCTCACCGACACCTCCTCGAACCGGCCCACCACACGGGGCCATGCCCGCCTGCGGCCAATGCGTCGGGTCTTTTACAACCTTTTTCGGGGCGGGAGAAGATCGGCGAACCCGCGCGCCTCGCTGCGGACCGGCTTCACGAACCTTCGGCGATCTGCCCGAGAAGGTCATACTGGCTGATCACCACATGATTGGCATCCGGCAGCGCAATCACACCTTCGCGTCGCAGTCCGGTCAGGGTGCGGCTGACCGTCTCGATGGTCAGGCCGAGGAAATCGGCAATGTCGGAACGGCTCATCGGCAGCGTCAGAAGCTGGCTTGGCCGGTCCTTGATCGACAGCCGCCGGCCCAGCATGACCAGGAAGGACGCAAGCTTCTCGCGGGCCGTCTTGCGGCCCAGAAGCAACATCTGGTCGTGCGCCGCGGCCAATTCCTGGGCCGTGGCGCCCAGCAATTTCTTTTCCAGCATGGGCAGTTCATCGAGCAGGGCGTCGAGCTTGCGGCGCGGGAAGCGGCACACCATCAGCGGCAGCATCGCCTCGGCGGTGTAGGCGTAGATGCCGTTCACCGACAGTCCGAAGAAATCGCCGGGAAACAGGAAGGCGACGATCTGCCGGCGGCCGTCGGACAGCAGCTTGTAAAGTTTTACCGCCCCGGCGGTGATGGTGTAGAGATTGACGGCGGGGTCGCCTTCGCGGAACACGGCCGTGTTCGGTTCGATCGTCGCCTGCCCGAGAACCGTCATGAACCGGCGGAACTGCTCCCTGGACAGCCCGGCGCAGAAGGCCATCGGCCCCAGGTCGCAATGGGTGCACGAATACACCGGCGCGTCGCAACCTTCGCGCTCGGGGGCAACCAGTTCCAGGGAAACCGCTCTGGCCATCCGCCTCAACCCATGATTCCTCAAGGTTTATTACAGCTGCCCGTATCAAAGCAAGGCTAGCCGCTCATGGCGCCCTGCGGTGGTCCTTCGGCTCGCCTTCCGGCGGCTCCTGCTCCGGTGCGTCGTAGTCGAACAAGATGCGGTTGGCGGCGCCGTCGAGGTCGTCGAACTGGCCCGACTTGAGGGCCCACAGGAAGGCCGCCAATCCCAGCCCGCCCAGCACCAGGGCGACGGGAATGAGCATCAGCAGGTTGGTCACCAGACCCTCCCCCGGGACAGTCGGAGAGCGTTGGCAATGACGACCACCGACGAGGTCGACATCGAGATCGCGGCGATCAGAGGCGTCACCATGCCAAGCACCGCCATTGGAATGGTAACCGCATTATAGCCGAGAGCGAGAACGAAATTCTGGTCGACCAGCCGTGCAGCTTTGACGGCCACCGCAATCGCCTCGGCGACCGGCGCCAGGCGTTGGCCCTGGAAGACGATATCGGCGGCGGTCTGGCTGACATCGACCGCCGTCGACGGCGACATCGAGGCATGGGCCGAGGCCAGGGCCGGCGCATCGTTCAGACCGTCGCCAACCATCAGCACCCTGTGGCCCGCCGCCGCCAACTCGGCCAGACGGGCGCATTTCGCCGCCGGCGTGCAGCCGGCCCGCCAGTTGTCGATGCCGACCGCGCCGGCCACCAGGGCGACGGTCGCGTCGCGGTCTCCCGACAGCAGCTCGATCTCCAGCCCGCGACGACGCAATCTTGCCACCACCGAGGCGGCGTCGGCCCGCGGCGCGTCGACAAAAGCGAAGCGCACCGGCGACCGATCGGGGCGAACCAGGTAGAGCTCGGGACCAGCCGTCGGGCCGGCGTCGTCCGGCAAGCCCAGCCAGGCCCGACTGCCGAGGCGCGCATCGCCGCATTCCAGGCCGCAGCCGGGCACCTCGCGGACCCCACTGGCCACCGCCACCGCCGGCGCCGCGCGGGCGATGGCCCGCGCCACCGGATGCTTGCTGGCCATGGCGATGGCAGCCGCCTGCTGCAGATCGGCGGCGGTCCAGTCGCCGGCCACCAGTTCCGGGCGGCCCAAGGTCAGCGTCCCGGTCTTGTCGAATACCACCGTGTCGACCTCGGCCAGGCGCTCTTGGGCGGTGGCCGACTTCAACAAGATGCCCTGGCGCATCAACCGTCCCGAGGCCACCACCTGCACCACCGGCACCGCCAGGGCCAGGGCGCAGGGACAGGTGATGATCAGCACCGACACCGCGGTGAGCAAAGCCACCTGCCAAGGCGTGTCGGTCAGGACCTCCCAGCCCAGGAGGGTCGACAGCGCCATCAGGTGAACCACCGGAGCGTAATAGCGGGACACCCGGTCGGCCACCGCCACATGACGCGCCCGGCCCTGCTCGGCCACCTCCATCATGCGGACGATTTCCGCCAACAGGGTGCTTTCCCCCACCGCCGTGACGATCAGCTGCAACGGTGCCGCCAGATTGAGGGTGCCGGCGAAGACCGGGCTGCCCGGTTCGACCGGAGCCGGCACGGTCTCGCCAGTGATCAGGCTGCTATCGATCTCCGAATGGCCGTCGCTCACCTTGCCGTCGACCCCGACGCGCTCGCCGGCCGCGACCAGAACGGTCATCCCCACCAGCACGCGCTCGGCCGGCAACAGCTGGCGGCGCCCCTGGGCATCGATCACGGTGACCGCCGTCGCGCCCAGGGACAGCAAATGCTCGGCCGCCGAACGAGCCCGGCCGCGGGCCCGGCTGTCGAGGTAGCGCCCGACAAGCAGGAAGAACAGCAGGGACACCGCGGCGTCGAAATAGGCATGCTGGCCGCCGCGCATGGTTTCCCAAAGGCTCATCGACGACGCCAAGACGACCCCGATGGTGATCGGCACGTCCATGTTGGAACGGCCGGCGCGCAGCGCCGTCAGCGCCGAGCGGGCGAACGGCCGCAGGCAGTAGATGACCGCCGGCACGGCGATCAGCGCCGAGATCCAGTGAAACAACGAGCGGGTGGCCCAATCCATGCTGCCGTCGGCCCCGGCCCAGATCGACACCGAGAACAACATCACATTGCCGGCGGCGAAGCCGGCCACCGCCATGGCCCGCAGCAGTTCCTTTTCCTGGCGCTCCGATTCGCGGCCGAGACGGGCCGGATCATAGGGCTGCAGCCGATAGCCGATCGCGGCGAGCGGCGCCAGCAGGGCGTTGGCGTCATTGGCACTGGGGTCCCAGCGCACCACCAGCCGCCGCGTCGTCATGTTGAGCCGCGCCTGGGCGACTCCCGGCTGGCGCGCCAGCACCGATTCGATCAGCCAGACGCAGGCGGCGCACTGCATGCCTTCGACCATCAGATGAAGGCTGGCCAAACGGTCCTCGCCGACCATGGCATAGGGCTGATAATCGATCGCGCCGGCATCCTCGTCGGGACGCAGCGGAGGCTGGGCCGGATCAATCGAGCGGCGGCGATAGTATTGGTCCAGCCCCATGCCGCCGAGCAGCGCATAGGCGGCCTGGCAGCCATGGCAACAGAAACCCGGGCCGGCTGCCGTCGCGGCTCTGATTTCCGCGCCGCAATGGGCGCAGGTCGGATGCAGAGTCATCGAAGAGTCGCTGACCGGCCGATTCTCATCATCCCCGGGACTATCCAGCGGCGGCATGACCCGCGCCTGCACCGGGGCGGTGACAAGGGTGGACGGCCATCAGGGAACGACGATGCGCTTGTCGAATTGATAATTGACGGCGCCGCGGCGGGCCGTCAGGTGGACCTCCCATTGTCCGGCCAGGGCCAGGGTGACCGCTGCCCCGTAGCGCCCGCCGCCTTGCTCGGGCAATGGGACGGCGCCGTCATGGCCGGCCGAGGTGGGCCGGATGAAATCGGCTTCTACCGCCAACCCGGACAACGGCTTGCCGTCCTTGTCGCGAAACGTCACCCGCAGGTCGGCGCCGTGGGCCGAACCGGCCGGCATCGGCACGACTTCGGTCTCGACCATCCAGCCGAGCTTCTTCTGTGCCTCGGCCATGGCCAGAACCTGGTTGTAGGCCAAGCCTTTCTCATAGGCCTGATCGGTTTCCAACCCGCTGAAGGTATGGACCGCCGAATACATCATCGCCAGGTTGACGGCCAGGACGACACCGAAGCCGGCGACGAAAATATAGGGATACCACCAGCCGGAACGGCGCCGATGAGTTAGGGAGACTGTCGTTTCCATGCCTTGCATGCCTACTCCGGACCCGCGAAAAAGCTCTCATGCCGAACCACCTTGCCGGTGGAGAGGTTGGTCATCACCACGGTCAGGTCGCCCTTCTTGCCGTGCAGGCTGGCGCGCGGCGCCGTGATGAATACCCTGTAGGTCCCCACCGAATCGGGCGGAACCCCCAGTTCTACCGCCGACAATCCTTCGCCGTCGATCCCGATCACGGTGATGCCGGCGTTGGCCAGCCCTTCCAAGGCCATGCGGTAACGGCCTTCCTCGCGGACCATGTTGAGGATCTTGACCGTATAGCCGTTGCGGATGCGATTGCCCGTAAGCTCGACAAAGACCGGCGTCCTCTCGTGCAGCACGTTGACGTCATAGGTCTTGCGGGTGCCCAGGGCGTAGACCATCACCGCCGCCACCAGGCCGATCACCGCCACATAGACATAGACCCGCGGTCGCATGATGCGGGTCCGGGCCGAGCTGTCGCCACGGGAGCGGGCTGCCTGGTTGAACGACGAGTCGTAGCTGACCAGGCCGCGCGGTAACCCCACGCGGTCCATGACGCTGTTGCAGGCATCGACGCACAGCGCGCAGCCGATGCAAGCCAATTGGTTGCCATCGCGAATGTCGATGCCGGTGGGGCAAACCTGGACGCACATGCGGCAATCGACGCAGTGACCGCGCCCGGCGAACACGTCTTCTGGGTTGCGCCCCTGGACCGCCCCCTTCAGATGGCCGCGCGGCTCACCGCGCCAGACTTCGTAACTGACCAACAGCGAATGTTCGTCGAACATGGCGCTTTGGAAGCGCGAATAGGGGCACATGTAGATGCACACCTGCTCGCGCGCAAAGCCGGCCAGCAGATAGCAGAACAGGCCGATCATCCCCATGAACCCATAAGCGTTGAGGCTTGCCTGGCCGAACACCAGGTCGCGGGTCAAAGTCGGCGCGTTGTCGAAATAAAGGACGAAACCATAACCGCTGAGCAGCGACAGCAGCAGCCAGGACGCTTGCGTGGCGGCCTTGCGCAGCAGCTTGCCGGCCGACCAGGGGGCCCGATCGAGGGCGAGACGGGCATTGCGCTCGCCCTGGAAGAACTGCTCGACCCAGACGAACAGGTCGGTGAACAACGTCTGCCAGCAGGCGAAGCCGCACCACACCCGCCCCAGCAGCGCCGACACGAAGAACAGGCCGAGCGCGGCGATGATCAGCAGCCCGGTGAGGTAATAGACCTCCTGCGGCCAGATCTCGATGAAGAAGAAATAGGCCCGCCGCCCCGGCATGTCGATCAGTATGGCCTGGTCGGGCGCCCCCGGCCCGCGATCCCAGCGCAGCCATGGGAAGCCCCAATAGATGGCGAACAGGATCGCCATGGCCAGCCATTTCAGACGGCGGAAATTGCCATTGTTCTGGAAGCGCGGGTAGGCCTTCTGGTGGCTGGCATACAGGGCACCCTTCGCCTGACGCGGGAGGCTCTTCGGAAGGACGGCTTGGTTCGCGGACATGGCATGCCTGACAGGTTTTGCTTCTTCTTGGCCCCTATGCCTGAATTCGTCCTGCCAAACCTTGAGGTCGATCAAGCGGGAGGGGCCGATCTTCCCGATTTTAGGCGAACAATGACGACGGCATGTATGACAAAGTCACAACACGACAATGTCCAGGAACCTTGCGATAGGCCGGCAAGAGGCACCGCGGCGCGATCGCCGCGGTGCCCGGCCTGGGTCTGCTATTTGCCGCCGCCCAGGGAGTGGACATAGACGGCAAGTTCCTTGATCGTCGCGTCGTCGAGACCACGATCCGCCCAGGACGGCATGACCCCGCCCTTGGGGTTCTGGATCTGCGAGATGATCTGGGCCTTTTGCGCCTTCACTTCCTTCGCTTTGTAGAGCCACATGCCGGCAGCCAGGGCCGGTGCGCCGACCGCCTGATTGCCCTCTCCGGTCTCACCGTGGCAACCATCGCAGCCGTTGCTCGAGAAGATGGCCCGACCCCGCTCGGCCGCCGCCGGATCGGTGCCGTTCTTCGACAAGCTGAGCACATATTCGGCCAGGTCGTTCAATTGCGCATCGTTCAACTTGTCGCCCCCGCCGAACGCCGGCATCTCGCTCTGACGGGAATTCGGGTTGGTATTGCGAATCCCGTAGGTGATCGTCGTCTTGATGTCGTCGAGAGTGCCGCCCCACAGCCATTGATCGTCGGCCAGATTGGGGAAGCCGTAGGCGCCCACCCCGCCGACCCCGTGACAGGCGGCGCAGTTTTCGTTGAACACCGAACGGCCGCCGGCCAAGGCGAAGTTCAACAAGTCCTTGTCCTTGATGATGTCTTCGAGCGAGGCATCCTTGAGCTTCGACAGATAGACGCCCTTGGCCGCCTGCGCCTGCTCGAGGTCCTGCACCACCTGGGTGCGGGAATGCCAGCCGAAGGTGCCGGCCCAATAGCCGTTCATCGTCGGCCAGGACGGATAGACCACCCAATAGCCCACCGCCCAGACGATGGTGATGTAGAACACCCATACCCACCACCGCGGCAGCGGCGTGTTCAGTTCCTTGATGCCGTCCCACTCATGGCCGGTGGTGTATTGGCCGGAGACGGTATCCTTTTCCGTGTTGGTCGCCATCGTTCAGCGCTCCTCGTTCTCGTCATCCTTCAGCGGGATCTGTCCGTAGGCCTCGATCTTCGACCTGTTCTTGGGCCAATAAACCCAGACGACGATCCCGACGAAGATAACCATCGCCCACACTCCCCAAAGGGGCCGCAGGACACTGATGATTGAATCGATCACCGCATTCCCCTCAGCGGATGGCGTCGGGCTTCATGGTCGTGAAGTCGACCATGGTGCCGAGCACCTGGAGATACGCCACCAGAGCGTCCATTTCGGTAACCTGATCGCTGGTGCGATCCTTCTTGCCGAGGCTGGCTTTCGGATAGCGCTGCAACAGGGCGTCGGTATTGGCGTCATTGCTGGCCTGCGCCTGCAGATCGGCCGTGGCGTTGGCGATGTCGTCCTCGGTGTAGGGGACGCCGACCACCCGCAAGGTCTTGATGCGGGCGACGATGTCGCCGATGTCGAGGGGACGATGGAGGAACGAGTAGCCCGGCATGATCGATTCCGGCACCACGTCGCGCGGATTGGTCAGGTGGCGGACATGCCAGTCGTTGGAGTACTTGCCGCCGACCCGGGCGAGATCCGGGCCGATACGCTTCGAACCCCATTGGAACGGATGGTCATACATGGATTCGGCGGCCAGGCTGTAATGGCCGTAGCGTTCCACCTCGTCGCGGAACGGCCGGATCATTTGGCTGTGGCAGACATAGCAGCCTTCCCGGATATAGATGTCGCGGCCGATCTGCTCGAGCGGCGAATAGGGCCGCACCCCCTGCACGTTCTCGATGGTCTCCGAGATGGTGAACAGGGGAACGATCTCGACGATACCGCCGATGATCACGGTGAGCAGAATGCCGACCATCAGGAGAAGGACGTTGGTCTCAAGCTTGGCGTGATGCTTCAGGATGGACATCGGTCTTTCCTCCTTAGCCCCGGGCTGCCGCGGCCACCGGGGTCTCGTACGGGACTTCGGTCCGTACGTCGCCCTTGATGGTGCGATAGAAATTGTAGGCCATGATGAGCCCGCCGGTCAGGAACAGGACGCCGCCGGTGGCACGGATGATGTAGTAGGGATGCATGGCGGCCACCGTCTCGACGAACGAGTACTGCAGGAAGCCCATGCTGTCGTAAGCGCGCCACATCAAGCCCTGCATCACGCCGGAAATCCACATCGCGGTGATGTAGAGCACGATGCCGACGGTGGAAATCCAGAAGTGGTAGCTGACCAGTCGCATCGAATAGAGCTGCTTGCGCTTCCACAGGGTCGGCACCAGGCAGTAGAGGGCGCCGAAACTGACGAAGGCGACCCAGCCCAGGCTGCCGGAGTGGACGTGACCGATGCCCCAGTCGGTGTAGTGCGACAGCGAGTTCACCGCCTTGATGGACATCATCGGGCCTTCGAAGGTCGACATCCCGTAGAACGCCACCGAAGTCACCAGGAATCGCATCACCGGATCGGTGCGCAGCTTGTCCCAGGCGCCGGACAGGGTCATCAGGCCGTTGATCATGCCGCCCCAGGAGGGCATCCACAGCATCACCGAGAAGGTCATGCCCAGGGTCTGCGCCCAGTCGGGCAGCGCGGTATAATGCAGGTGATGCGGGCCGGCCCAGATGTAGAGGAAGATCAGCGCCCAGAAATGGACGATCGACAGGCGATAGGAGTAGACCGGCCGCTCGGCCCGCTTCGGCACGAAATAGTACATGATGCCGAGGAAGCCGGCGGTCAGGAAGAAACCGACCGCGTTGTGGCCGTACCACCACTGGGTCATCGCATCCTGGACGCCGGAATAGATCTCGTAGGACTTCCACCAGGTGCCGCCGAAAAGCGCGATCGGAACCGCCAGATTATTGCCGATATGCAGCATGGCGATGGTGATGATCATCGCCAGGAAGAACCAGTTGGCGACGTAGATGTGGGGCTCCTTGCGCTTGTAAAGGGTGCCCACGAAGGTCAGCAGATAGGCGACCCACACCACGGTCAGCCAGAGGTCGGTGTACCATTCGGGTTCGGCGTATTCCTTGCCCTGGGTGATGCCCATGACGTAGCCCGAGGCGGCCATCACGATGAACAGCTGGTATCCCCAGAAGATGAAATTGCCGAGCGCCCGGCCGCCCCACAGCGAGGCCCGCGACGTGCGCTGGACGATATAGAGCGAGGTGGCGAACAGGACGTTGCCGCCGAAGGCGAAGACCACGGCCGAGGTGTGGACCGGCCGGACGCGGCCGAACGAGGTCCATTCCAGGTCCAGGTTCAAGGCCGGAAAGGCCAGCTGCCAGGCGATGAAATCACCGGCCAGAAAGCCGACGATGCCCCAGAAGGTCGCCGCAAGGACGAATTTCTGGATAACGTCGTCGAAATAAGGCGTCGCGTCTTTGGCGCCCTGCGCTACGGTCGCTTGGGTCATACCGAACTCCTGTCTCGACCAAATCCCACTGCAGGCCGATCACGCCCTGCAGCAACCCCGGATGGAGGAATCCCCCCTCCCCACAACTCTGTCACCCCTGCAATACCCCGGTGAACCGCCCTTTGCGGCGCCCCGGTCGGCCGAAATATGCGCCCTCCGGCAGGGGCGGCCATTGATCTGGATCAACGTTCCTTTCTTTTCTGCCACAGCCAGTAGGGTTTTTCTACAGCCTTGCCCCACCCCTGGGACAATCAGCCCGATCTCGCCCTTGCCCGAGCCGAGCGGGCGGTTAAACTCAGCCCATGAACTCGCCCCCAGCCCCCTCGCCTGCTCCCGCCCCGGTCGCCGACCTTCCACAGACGCGCCCGGCCATCCATCTTTTAGCCGGCCGCTCGCGGCGTCTGCGCGGCGGCCATCCTTGGGTCTATTCCAACGAGATCGTCATGGATGCGGCGGCCAAGGCCCTGTCGCCCGGCGGGGTGGTGACGGTGATCGACGCCGGCGGCGAACGGCTCGGCGTCGGCACCTTCAACCCGCATTCGCTGATCGGCCTGCGCCTGTTGTCGCGCGATGCCGAAATCGCCATCGATCAGGCCTTCGTGACCGCCCAACTGACGCGCGCCCTGGCCTTGCGCGATCTGCTCTACGCCCGCCCGTTCTATCGGCTGATCCATGCCGAGGCCGATGGCCTGCCCGGACTGATCGTCGACCGCTATGGCGATGTGGTCGCCCTCCAGGTCAACACCGCCGGGATGGAAGCCCTGCTGCCCCTGATCCTGGATGCGCTGGAGGCGGTGGTCGCCCCTGCCGCCATCCTCCTTAAGAACGACAGCCCGGTGCGCCGACTGGAGGGACTCGACCTCTACGACCGCATGGCCAAGGGTGAGATCGAAGGCCCGGTGGCGCTGGAGGAGAACGGGGCCCGTTTCTTCGCCGATCTCGCCGGCGGCCAGAAGACCGGCTGGTTCTACGATCAACGCGACAACCGCGCCGCCGTCGCGGCGGTGGCGGCCGGACGCAGTGTCATCGACTTTTACAGTTATGCCGGGGGGTTCGCGGTGCAGGCGGCCTTGGCCGGGGCGACCCGGGTGGTCGCCGTCGACCGTTCGGAAGGGGCCCTGATTCTGGCCAGCCGGTCGGCCGAGGCGAACGGCGTCGCCGTCGAACCGGTGCGGGCCGAAGCATTCGCCGAAATGGAGCGGCTGGCCGCCACCGGACAGCGGTTCGGCGTGGTGGTGGCCGATCCGCCGGCCTTCGTCAAGTCGAAGAAGGATCTGGCGGCCGGGGCCAAGGGCTATCGCAAGATGACCCGACTGGCCGCCGGCCTGGTGGAACCCGGCGGTTTCCTGCTGGTGGCCTCCTGCTCACACCATATCAGCCCCGACGCCTTCGCCGAGGAGGTCCGCCACGGGCTATCCACCGCCGGCCGTGGCGGCCGCATCCTGCGCTCGGCCGGCGCCGCCGCCGACCATCCGGTTCACCCGTTCCTGCCGGAAAGCGCCTATCTCAAGGCGATGCTACTGCAATTGGATTGATTGACTGAACCACGGAGGCACGGGGGACACGGAGCAAGGCCGGCTCTGCCGGCATTGTGAATCTCCGTGAACTCCGTGCCTCCGGGGTTTCCGTGTTTCTTACTCGGCCGCCTTCAACGCCGCATCGCCGGCGGGCGCCTGGCGGGCATAGCGTCGCGCCAGCACCGCACAGGCCATCAGTTGGATCTGGTGGAACAGCATCAACGGCAGCACGATCATGCCGACGGCGCTCCCGGGGAACAGGATGTTGGCGATCGGCACGCCGCTGGCCAGGCTCTTCTTGGAACCGCAGAAGACGATGGTGATCTCGTCCTCGCGACTGAAGCCCATGCTCCGTGCGGCCCAGGTGGTGGCGCCGAGGACCAGCACCAACAGCAGGATATTGACCGCCACCAGGCTGGTCAGATTGGCCGGCGACAGCTGCCGCCACAAGCCGTGCACCACGGCCTCGCTGAACGCCCCGTACACCACCATCAGGATCGAGCTGCGGTCGACCATGCCCAGCCATTTGCGGTTGCGCTGTGCCCAGGCCCCGAGCAGGGGATGCAGCGCCTGGCCGACGACGAACGGCACCAGGATCTGCAGGACGATGCTCTTGATCGAGCCCAGCGAAATGCCGCCGCCATTGGCGCTCATCAGGACGCCGACCAGAAGCGGGGTGACCAACACGCCGATCAGATTGGAGGCCGAAGCGGCACAGACGGCGGCGGGAACGTTGCCGCGGGCGATCGAGGTAAAGGCGATCGACGACTGGATGGTCGAGGGCAGGCAGCACAGAAACAGGATGCCGGTGGCCATCATCGGGGTGATGATGGTGGGCGCCAGCAGACCGGCGGCCAAACCCAGAACCGGGAACAGCACATAGGTCGAAGCCAGCACGGTCAGGTGCAGCCGCCAATGGGTAAGCCCGCGGAACACCACCTCGCGCGGCAAGCGGGCGCCGTGCAGGAAGAACAACAAGGCGATGGCCAGTTGGGTGGCCAGGTCGAAGCCCTGGGCGAACTGTCCGCGGACCGGCAGCACCGAGCCGAGGGTGACCATGGCCACCAGCAGAAGGGTGAAGTTGTCTGGGCGCAACCGCGCGAGAAAGGTCATCTGGGCCTCGAACGAAACGACCCGCGACAGCGGGGGTCCATGCCGCGGCGAATATATACTGAATCGACGAGACATTTTGAAGCCGGCTAAGCATACTTACTGTCATTGCGATTCCAAATGAGCATAACCGCCTTCGACCCGGTTCTCCTGACGACCTTCGTGACGGTGGCGCAGACCCGCAGCTTCACCGAAGCCGGACGACGCCTTGGGCTGGGGCAGTCGACGGTGAGCCAGCATGTGCGCCGGCTGGAGACGGCCGCCGCACGTCGGCTCCTGGCGCGCGATACCCATCGGGTCGCCTTGACGGCGGATGGCGAGGCCATGCTGACCTTCGCCCGCGGCATTCTCGATGCCAACGAGCGGGCCATCCGCCATTTCGCCGGATCGGAACTGCGCGGGCGCCTGCGCTTCGGCGCCTCGGAAGATTTCGTGCAAAGCCGGCTCCCCGAGGTGTTGCGCGACTTCACCCACCGCCACCCGGCGGTCGACCTCGAACTCACCGTGGCCTTGAGCGGCGAACTCTACCAGATGCTCGATGCCGGCCAACTCGATCTGGTGCTGGCCAAACGCCGCCTGGGCGACGACCGGGGACGGCTGGTGTGGCGCGAGCGGTTGGTGTGGATCGGCCGCGAGGCGGTCCCGGTCGACACCAGCCGCCCTTTGCCGCTGGTCATGTTCCCGCCGCCCAGCATCACCCGGGCGATGGCCATCGAGGCGCTCGACCGCGCCGGCAGCGCCTGGCGGATCGTCTGTACCTGTGGCGGGCTGGTCGGCCTGCGTGCCGCCACCTTGGCCGGCTTCGGCCTGATGGTGCAGCCGCAGAGCATGGTGCCGCCCGGCCTGCTGCCGCTCCGTTCGCCCCATTTGCCCGACCTCGGCGAGATCGAGTTCGTCCTGGTGGGGGCCTCGCGGGTGATCAGCGGTCCCAGCGCCGAATTGGCCACCGCCATCCAGCAGAATCACGACCGGCTTCAGGCGCGGCCGCCGTTCTGAGGCCCGAGCTTGGCGATTGACTTGGCGCGCCGTAGTCCGTATACAGCGTAGCTTCGTTTTTCATGAGCATTTTGGAGTTCAACCGGTGAAGCGCACCTACCAACCCAGCAAGCTCGTCCGCGCCCGGCGGCATGGTTTCCGCGCCCGCATGGCCACCGTCGGTGGTCGCCGCGTGTTGTCCGATCGTCGCGCCAAGGGCCGCAAGCGTCTTTCTGCCTGACCCGATGGGGGGTAGGCTCGAGCGCCTGAAGCGTCGGTCGGAGTTTCTCCGCGTCGCCGCGGGAAGGCGCAAATGGGCTGCCCCCGGCTTGGTACTGCAGGCCGCACCGGCCATCCCTGCGCCGCCGCCCGCCAAACATGACGAGGGCATCCGCGGCGCCACCCTTCCGCCGACACCGAGTGAAGAGAGCGCCGCACCGACGCTGCGGGTCGGCTTCACCTGCAGCAAGAAAGTGGGTAACGCCGTCGCCCGCAATCGTGCGCGGCGGCGCCTCCGAGCCGCCGCTTCGCAGATTTTGTCGGCTGAAGCGGCACCCGGATTTGACTACGTACTGATTGGGCGCCAGGAAACACTGCACCGGCCCTTCGCTCTGTTGTTGCAGGATTTGCAAACCGCGTTAAAACGTGTGGGCGCAACCCGCAAGGGCGATGGCGCTGCCGGACCCGAAACGGGTCGTCCGATCGGCCGAGAGGATTCATGAGTCCCGCCACCGTACTGCTTCGCCAGCTTATCCGCGGCTATCAGCTGTTCGTCTCGCCGATTCTGCCGGCCAACAGCTGCCGCTTCCTGCCCAGCTGCTCGGCCTACGGCATGGAAGCGCTGGAGAAGCATGGCCTGGGCGTCGGCCTTGCCTTGACCGCAAGACGCCTGCTCCGTTGTCACCCTTGGGGCGGTTCGGGTTACGACCCGGTGCCGCCTGCCCGCGCCGCCCTGACCGCCTTCGGTAGGGACCACGACCATGATTGCTGTCCCACCGGATCGCACTAGCCCGATGCCTCCGGCTCACCCGGAAAGACAAAGATGAACGACCAACGCAATGTCATCCTGGCCGTAGTCCTGATGGTAGCCATCCTGATGGGATGGGAATACCTGATGCCCAAGCGCCCCGTTCCGCCGCCGGCCCAGCAACAGACCAGCCAAGCCCCAACCGCTGTCCCGGGCGCCCCCGCGGCGTCGGCGCCGACCGTACCCGGCCAGCCGCCGGCCGCTCCGGCC
>CAIOJO010000142.1 GCA_903858635.1 uncultured Telmatospirillum sp.
ACGCCGATGATGAGATACATCGGGATCAGCACGCCCTCGAAGAACATGTAGAACACGATCGCGTCGAGCGCCGCGAACATGCCCACCATCATCGTCTCGAGGATGAGGAAGGCGATCATGTACTCCTTGACGCGGGTCTGCACGGCCTCCCAGGCCGACAGGATGCAGATGGGCGTCAGGAAGGTCGACAGCAGGACGAAGAACAGCGAGATGCCGTCCACCCCCATCTTGTAGTTGATGTCGAACCCCGGCAGCCAGCTGGCCTGATCGACCATTTGGAAGTCGGCGGTGTCGGAGTTGAAGTTGGTCCACACCAGAAGCGACACCAGGAAGGTGGCGACGCTGGTGAGGAGGGCCACGTTGCGGGCGTTGCGGGCGACAACCGCCGCATCGCCGCGAATGGTCAGGATGAACGCCGCGCCCAGAAGGGGCAGGAACGTCGTGATGGAAAGCAGAGGCCAGTCAGTCATCGCGCGTCAGCCCACTTTAACGATGTACCAGGTAACGAACGCCGCGACGCCGATCAGCATGGCGAACGCGTAGTGGTAGAGGTAGCCGGTCTGCATCAGGCTCATCCGGCGTGCCACGTCGCGGGTGGCCGCGGCCAAGCCGTCCGGGCCGCAGCCATCGATGATGGCACCGTCACCGCCCTTCCACATCCCATAGCCCAGCCAGAAGGCCGGCTTGATGAACAGGAAGTCGTAGAGCTCGTCGAAGTACCACTTGTTGAGCAGGAACCGGTACAGGCCCTGGAAGTTGCGGGCCAGGATACCCGGCAGGCTGGGCACGAACATGTACATGAAGTAGGCCAGGGCGATGCCCGCCACCGCCACGATGGTCGGCAGCAACCCGATCAGGGTCGGCACGTGATGGGCGTTGTGAACCGCCTCATGCTCGTGCAGCAGGAAGATCGAGTTGGACCAGAAGCGCGACATGTCCTCGCCGACGAACCCCTCATGGCCGACCCAGCCGGCGGCCACGGCGCCCAGCGCCAGGACCATCAGCGGCACGGTCATGACGGCCGGCGATTCGTGCACATGGGCCATCACCCGGTCATCCGCCCGCGGCTTGCCGTGGAAGGTCATGATCAGCAGACGCCAGGAGTAGAAGGCGGTGAGGAAGGCGGCAAAGACGCCGGCGCAATAGGCGAACTGGCCCATCGGCGTGCCGGCGCCCCAGGCCGCCTCGAGGATGAAGTCCTTCGACCAGTAGCCGGCGAAGGGCGGGATACCGGCCAAGGCGACGCTGCCGATGAACATCAGGCTGTAGGTCAGCGGAATATGCTTCCAGATGCCGCCCATGCGCCGCATGTCCTGCTCGTCCGACATGGCATGGATCACCGACCCGGCCCCGAGGAACAGCAGCGCCTTGAAGAAGGCGTGGGTGAACAGGTGGAAGATGCCGGCCTGGTAGGCCGATACGCCGATGGCGAAGAACATGTAGCCGAGCTGCGAGCAGGTCGAATAGGCGATCACCCGCTTGATGTCGTTCTGCACGCAGCCGACGGTGGCGGCGAAGATCGCGGTCAGCGCGCCGACCACGGTGACCACGTTGAGCGCCGTCTGCGAATACTCGAACAGCGGCGACATGCGGGCCACCATGAAGACCCCGGCGGTGACCATGGTCGCCGCATGGATCAAGGCGGAGACCGGAGTGGGGCCTTCCATGGCGTCGGGCAGCCAGGTGTGCAGGCCGAGCTGGGCCGATTTGCCCATGGCACCGACGAACAGCAGAAGGCAGCAGATGGTGATGGCGTCCACATCCATGCCGAACAGATGCAGGTTGACGCCGACCTTGCTGGCGGCTGCGGCGAAGATCGGGTCGAAGCCGATATTGCCGAACAGCATGTAGATGCCGAAGATCCCCAGCGCGAAGCCGAAGTCGCCGACCCGGTTGACCACGAAGGCCTTGATCGCCGCCGCACAGGCCGAGGGCTTCTCGTACCAGAAGCCGATCAGCAGATAGGAGGCCAGGCCGACCCCTTCCCAGCCGAAGAACAGCTGGACCAGGTTGTCGGCGGTGATCAGCATCAGCATGGCGAAGGTGAACAGCGACAGGTAGCTCTGGAAGCGCGGCACCGACTTGTCATGGTGCATGTACCCGATCGAGTACACATGGACCATGAACGACACCCAGTTGACGACGATCAGCATGACCGCCGTCAGGCTGTCGAAGCGCAGGCTCCAGGGAACGTTGATGTCGCCCGAGGAAATGAAGGTCAGCAACGGCACCGTCAGCGGATGGCCGTTGGCCACCACCTCGATGAAGATGGCGACCGACAGCAGGGCCGACAGCCCGACGCCGGCGCAGGTGACCAGCTGGGAGCCGCGGTCGCCGATCTTTCGACCGAAGAAACCGGCGATGAACGAGCCCAGCAGCGGGAGAAAGACTACAGCAGCGTACATCCCCGCCTACCCCTTCATCTGATTGATGTCTTCGACCGCGATGGTGCCGCGATTGCGGAAGAACACCACGACGATCGCCAGGCCGATGGCCGCCTCGGCGGCCGCGATGGTCAGCACGAACATCGCGAAGATCTGCCCGACCAGGTCGTTGAGGAAATACGAGAAGGCGACGAAGTTGATGTTCACGGCGAGCAGGATCAACTCGATCGACATCAGGATGATGATGACGTTCTTGCGGTTGAGGAAGATGCCGAACACGCCGAGCGTGAACAGGATCGCCGCGACCGTCAGATAATGGGCGAGACCAACCACAAGCATCAGATGCCTCCCCTATTCGGCACCTTGCGGAGCTCGACCGAGGTTTCCTTGGTGCGGGCGTTCTGCCGGGCGATGTTCTGCTTCTTGACGCCCCCCCGCGAGCGGTGCGTCAGCATGATGGTGCCGATCATCGCCACCAGCAGCGCCAACCCGGCCGCCTGGAACAGGTAGACGTAATCGGTGTAGATCAGCCGGCCCAACGCATCGGTGTTGGTCACCACGCTGGGATCGGGCGTATGGGTGCCGACCGACAGCGGCGCTCCGGGAGCGAAACTCCAACTGCCGAACACCAGCACCAGCTCGACCAGCAGCACCAGACCGATCAAGGCACCGGTCGGCAGATACTGGAGGAAGCCCTCGCGGATCTTCACGAAGTTGATGTCGAGCAGCATGACGACGAAGAGGAACAGCACCGCCACCGCACCGACATAGACCACCACCAGCACCATCGCCAGGAATTCGGCGCCGCACAGGAGGAACAGGCCCGCCGCGTTGAAGAAGGCGAGGATGAGATAGAGCACCGCGTGGACGGGGTTGCGGGCCGAGATCACCATCACGCCGCTTGCCACCGTGATGGCGGCAAACATGTAGAAGACGAGAGCCTGGATCATGCGGCCCTCCAGTCGAGATTGATCGTCATCCGGAACATCCCCTCAGCGATACGGCGCGTCGGCAACGATGCGGGCCGCCAGTTCCGGCTCCCAGCGCTCGCCGTTGGATAAGAGCTTGGCCTTGTCGTACATCAGTTCGGAACGCGTCTCGGTGGCGTACTCGAAGTTCGGCCCCTCGACGATGGCGTCCACCGGGCAGGATTCCTGGCAGAAGCCGCAATAGATGCACTTCGTCATGTCGATGTCATAGCGGCGCGTGCGGCGGCTGCCATCGGCGCGCGGCTCGGCCTCGATGGTGATGGCCTGGGCCGGACAGATGGCCTCGCACAGCTTGCAGGCGATGCACCGCTCCTCGCCGTTGGGATAACGGCGCAGCGCATGCTCGCCGCGGAACCGCGGGCTGAGCGCCCCCTTCTCATAGGGGTAGTTGATGGTCACCTTCGGCTTCAGCATATAGCGAAAGGTGATCGCCATTCCGGACCAAATCTCGGTCAGCAGCCAGTCCCGCGCGGTGCGGTCAAGGAACGACATTGCCTCTCTCCTTACTTCGGCATCCAGCCCATAACCTCGAGCACGCCCGCGGTCAGAACCAGCCAGAACAGCGAAAACGGCAGGAATACCTTCCAGCCCAGGCGCATCAACTGGTCGTAGCGATAGCGCGGCATCGTGGCACGAACCCACAGGAAACCGAACAACAGGACGCACACTTTGAGCGCGAACCAGATCACCCCGGGCACCCAGGTGAAGGGGGCGAAGGGCAAGGGCGACAGCCAGCCACCCAGGAACAGGGTGGTGATGATGCCGCTCATCAGGATCATGTTCGCGTATTCGCCGAGGAAGAACAGGGCGAACGGCATGGACGAGTATTCGACCATGTAGCCGGCCACCAACTCGGTCTCGCCTTCCGGCAGGTCGAACGGCGAACGGTTGGTCTCGGCCAGGCCGGAAATGTAGAACACGATGAACATCGGCAGATGCGGGATGATGAACCAGACGCCCTTTTCCTGGGCGTGCACCACGTCGGAAAGGTTCAGCGATCCGACGCAGAGCAGCACCGAGATCATTACGAAGCCGATCGACACCTCGTAGGACACCATCTGCGCCGCCGACCGCAGCCCGCCCAGGAAGGCGTATTTCGAGTTGGACGCCCAGCCGGCCATGATGATGCCGTAGACCCCGAGGCTCGAAATGGCGAACAGGTAGAGGACGCCGACATTGATGTTGGCCAGCACCCAGCCCTCGTTGAACGGGATCACCGCCCAGGCCACCAGCGCCAGCACGAAGGTCATCGCCGGAGCCAGCAGGAACACGCCCTTGCTCGCCCCGCGCGGGATGATGATTTCCTTGAAGAACAGCTTGGCGCCGTCAGCCAGCGGCTGGAACAGCCCGAACGGCCCGACGACGTTCGGCCCCTTGCGCAGCTGCATGGCGCCGATCACCTTGCGCTCGGCATAGGTGAGATAGGCAACGCCGATCAGCACCGGCAGCACGATGGCCACGATCTCGATGATCATGATCAACGTCGGCCACACATAGCCCGTCCATAAATCAGCCATGGGTTCCGGTCCTCTTGTGAGCGCAGCCGACGAAGGTCGCCGTGCACTCCGCCATGGTCTTGGAGGCTCGGCTGATGGGGTCGGTCATGTAGTAGTTGTCGATTGGCGTGGTCAGCGGCTCGGCCGACGGCACGCCGTCGGCGCCGAAGCTGGCCCAGCTCGCCGGCTGGACGGTGTCGAGTTGACCGAAAACCGGATTGGCCTGGGCCAGGCGCGCCCTGAGCGCGGCCAGATCGTCGTAGGGAAGCCCATGCCCGAGGGTCTCGGACAAGGCGCGCAGGATCTTCCAGTCGTCCTTGGCCTCGCCCGGCGGGAAGATGGCCCGCTGGGTCCGCTGCACGCGGCCCTCGGTATTGACGTAGGTGCCGTCCTTTTCGGTAAAGGCGGCGCCCGGCAGGACGACATCGGCGCGGTGGGCGCCGGCATCGCCATGATGGCCCTGATAGATGACGAAGGCCTTGCCGAGGCGGCTGGTGTCGATCTCGTCGGCCCCCAGCAGGTAGACCACCTCGATCTCGCCCTTCTCGGCGCCGGCCAGGATGCCTTCCAGGTCGCGCCCGCCCGTCCCCGGCAGGAAGCCAAGGTCAAGCCCGCCAACCCGGGCGGCGGCGGTGTGCAGGACGTTGAAGCCGTTCCATTCGGCCGAGACCATGCCGGTGGCGTCGGCGATCTTGCGGGCCAGGCCGAGCAGGATATCCCCGTCGACCCGGGCCAGGGCCCCCTGGCCAAGGATCAGCATCGGCCGCTTGGCCGCCTTCAACGTGGCGGCGAAAGGATGGCTGCCGTCGGCGATGGCCGACAGCACCGCGGCCGATTCGCCCAGGTCCTCGACCTTGTAGGTGAGCTCGGCCTTCGGTCCCACCGCGGCGATCGGCATGCCGTTGCGCTGCCAGCGCTTGCGGATGCGGGCGTTCAGGACCGGCGCCTCGCGGCGCGGATTGGTGCCGATCAGCAGCAGCGCGTCGGCCGTCTCGATGCCGGCGATGGTGCTGTTGAACAGGTAGGAGGCCCGCGGCTGGGCACCCAACTTGGCGCCGTCCTGTCGACAGTCGAGGTTGGGCGAGCCCAAGGCGGTGAACAGGTCCTTGAGCGCGATCATCGCCTCGGCATCGGCCATGTCGCCGGCGATGGCCGCCAGCTTGGCGCCGGACAACCCCTTCAGCTTGGCGGCGACGGCCGCCATCGCTTCGCTCCAGGTCACCGGCTGCAACTTGCCGCCCGTGCGCAGGTAAGGGCGATCGAGGCGCTGACGGACCAGCCCGTCGCAGGCGAAGCGGCTCTTGTCGCCCAGCCATTCCTCGTTCACATCGTCATTGACCCGGGGCAGGATCCGCATCACCTGGTTGGCCCGGGCATCGACCCGGATGTTCGAACCGACCGCGTCGAACACGTCGATGCTCTCGGTCTTCTTCAGCTCCCAGGGACGGGCCGTAAAGGCGTAAGGCTTGCTGGTCAGCGCCCCGACCGGACAAAGGTCGATGATGTTGCCCGACAGTTCGGAGGACAGGGCCTTTTCCACATAGGTGCCCACTTCCATATGCTCGCCGCGCCCGGTCGCCCCCAGTTCGGGCACCCCGGCCACCTCGGTGATGAAGCGGATGCAGCGGGTGCAGTGGATGCAGCGGGTCATCGTGGTCTTGACCAGCGGTCCCCACTCCTTGTCCTTCACCGCCCGCTTGTTCTCGGCATAGCGGCCACGGTCGAAGCCGTAGGCCATCACCTCGTCCTGCAGGTCGCATTCGCCGCCTTGGTCGCAGATCGGGCAGTCGAGCGGGTGGTTGATCAGCAGGAATTCGAGCACCCCTTTGCGGGCCTTCTGGACCTGCGGGGTGTCGGTGCGGACCACCATCCCCTCACCCACCGGCATGGCGCAGGACGCCACCGGCTTGGGGGATTTTTCGACATCGACCAGGCACATGCGGCAATTGCCGGCGATGGCCAAGCGCTCGTGGTAGCAGAAACGCGGAATTTCGATACCGAGGATCTCGGCGGCCTGCAGGATCGTGGTCCCGGCCTCGACCTCCACCTCGCGTCCATCGATGGTCAGCTTGGGCATGGTATCTCCTCAGGCCGCACGGGCTTTAGCGCGGGCTTCGTTGATGCGCCGTTCCAACTCGGGGCGGAAGCTGCGGATCAGGCCCTGGATGGGCCACGCCGCGGCATCGCCGAGGGCGCAGATGGTGTGCCCTTCGACCTGACGGGTGACTTCCTCCAGCATGTCGATCTCTTCGATCGAGGCATTGCCGGTCACCAGCCGTTCCATGATCCGCCACATCCAACCGGTGCCTTCGCGGCAAGGCGTGCACTGGCCACAGCTCTCATGTTTGTAGAACTTGGCCAGCCGGGCGATGCCGGCGACGATGTCGGTGGACTTGTCCATGACGATCACCGCCGCGGTCCCAAGACCCGACCGCACGTCGCGCAGGCTGTCGAAGTCCATCAGCACGGTGTCGCAGATATCCTTGGTCAGCACCGGAACCGACGAGCCGCCGGGGATCACCGCCAGCAGGTTGTTCCAGCCGCCGCGCACCCCGCCGGCATGTTTTTCGATGAGCTCCTTCAACGGGATGCCCATCTCTTCCTCGACATTGCACGGCCGCTCGACATGGCCCGAGATGCAGAACACCTTGGTGCCGCTGTTCTTCGGCCGGCCGAGCCCGGCAAACCAGGCGCCGCCGCGGCGCAGGATGGTCGGGGCGACGGCGATGGACTCGACGTTGTTGACGGTGGTGGGGGCGCCGTACAGGCCGACACCGGCCGGAAACGGCGGCTTCAGGCGGGGTTGCCCCTTCTTGCCCTCGAGCGACTGGATCAGCGCCGTTTCCTCGCCGCAGACATAGGCGCCGCCACCGCGGTGCAGGAACACGTCGAAGTCCCAGCCGGAACCGCAGGCATTCTTGCCGATCAGCCCGGCGGCGGTCGCCTCGTCGATGGCGACCTGCAGGTTCTCCGCTTCACGGATGAACTCGCCGCGGATGTAGATGTAGGCGGCATGGGCGCCCATGGCGAAACCGGCCAGCAGGCAGCCTTCGACCAGCTTGTGCGGGTCGTAGCGCATGATGTCGCGGTCCTTGCAGGTCCCCGGCTCGCCCTCGTCGGCGTTGACCACCAGGTAATGCGGGCGGGACCCGATCTCCTTCGGCATGAAGGACCATTTGAGCCCCGTGGGGAAGCCGGCGCCGCCGCGGCCGCGCAGGCCCGAGGTCTTGACCTCCTCGATGATCCATTCGCGGCCCTTGGCGAGGATGTCCTTGGTCCCGCTCCAGTCGCCGCGTGCCTGGGCGCCCTTGAGGCGCCAGTCATGCAGTCCGTACAGATTGGTGAAGATGCGATCCTGGTCGCGCAGCATGTCAGGCGTCCCCCCCAACGGTGGTCAGCGTGGTCGGACCGCCGGCCGGGGCGGAGCCCTGCCGCCCGGTCTGCGAACCGGCCTTGGGCGTCTCTCCCCGCTTCAGGGCCTGGATGATGGTCTTGGTCGACTGCAGGTCGAGGTCTTCGTAGTAGTCGTCGCCGATCCAGATGACCGGCGCATTGACGCAGGCCCCCAGGCATTCGACCTCGGACAGGGTGAACAGGCCGTCGGCCGTGGTCTCGCCCAGGCCGACCCCCAATTCCGTCTTGCAGGCGGCGACGATCTCCTCGGAGCCGCGCAACATGCAGGGCAGATTGGTGCAGACCTGCAGGTGGTACTTACCGACCGGCTTCAGGTTGAACATCGTGTAGAAGGTGGCCACCTCGTAGACGCGGATCGGCGCCATATCGAGCATTTCGGCAACCACGTTCATCGCCGCCATCGACACCCAGCCTTCCTGACGCTGGGCGATGTCAAGAAGCGGCATCACGGCGCTCTTCTGCCGGCCTGCCGGGTATTTGGCGATGGTGGCCTTGGCCTTGGCCAGGCTTTCGGCCGTGAAGGCAAAGCTGGCCGGCTGAAAGGTATCGTCAGTGCTGCTCATCGGTCGACCTCGCCGAAAACGACATCGATGGAGCCCAGGGTCGCCACCGCGTCGGCGAGCATGTGCCCCTTACACATGAAATCCATCCCTTGCAGATGGACGAAGGCCGGCGGCCTGATCTTGCAGCGATAGGGTCGGTTGGTTCCGTCCGAGACCAGGTACACGCCGAACTCGCCCTTCGGCGTCTCGATCACCGTGTAGGTTTCGCCCGCCGGCACATGGAAGCCTTCGGTGAACAGCTTGAAGTGATGGATCAAGGCCTCCATCGAACTCTTCATCTCGGCCCTGGGGGGCGGCGAAACCTTGCGGTCGTCGACCCGCACCGGCCCCTTCGGCATCTTGGCGATCGCCTGGCGGATCAGCTTGAGCGACTCATAGATCTCCAGGATGCGAACCATATAGCGGTCGTAGCAGTCGCCGTTCTTGCCGACCGGGATGTCGAAGTCGAGCTGGTCGTAGGCGGCGTAGGGCTGCGCCTTGCGCAGGTCCCAGGGGACCCCCGAGGCGCGCAGGTTGGGACCGCTGAACCCCCAATCCATGGCCTGCTCGGCGCTGACCACGGCGATATCCACCGTGCGCTGCTTCCAGATCCGGTTGTCGTTGAGCAGCCCCTCGATATCCTTGGTGGTCTGCTCCATGCTCGGGCACCAGGCGAGGATGTCCTCGGCCAGGCCGGCCGGCAGGTCGAAGGCGACGCCGCCAACGCGGTAATAGGCGGCGTGCAGACGCGCCCCGCACACCCGCTCGGAGAATTCCATGATCCGTTCGCGCTCTTCGAACGCGTAGATGATCGGCGTCATGGCGCCGACGTCCATGGCGTAGCAGCCGATGTTGAGCAGGTGGTTGGTGATGCGGCCAAGCTCATCGAACAGCACGCGGATATACTGGGCGCGCGGCGGCGCCTCGATCCCCAGCAACTTTTCGGTGGCGAGCACGAAGGCGTGCTCCTGGTTCATCGGGCAGACATAGTCGAGGCGGTCGAAATAGGGCACCGCCTGCATATAGGTCTTGTACTCGATGAGCTTCTCGGTGCCGCGATGCAACAGGCCGATATGCGGATCGGCCCGCTCGATGACCTCGCCGCTCATCTCGAGGATCATCCGCAGCACGCCGTGCGCCGCGGGATGCTGCGGCCCGTAATTGACGTTGTAGGTCTTGATTTGGGTTTCGGCCATGGTCAGCCCTTCCCTCCCGCCTTCTCGTCACCCGGAAGCAAGCCTTCCCACGGGGACAGGAAGTCGAAATTGCGGAAATCCTGGGTGAGTTTTACCGGTTCGTAGACCACCCGCTTCTGGTCGTCGTCGTAGCGCAGCTCGACATACCCGGTCAGCGGGAAGTCCTTGCGGAACGGGTGGCCCTGGAACCCGTAGTCGGTCAGGATGCGGCGCAGGTCGGGATGGTCCGCGAAGGCCACGCCGTACATGTCCCACACCTCGCGCTCGAACCAGCCGGCCGAAGAATAGACTCCGGTGACGGTCGGTACCGGGGTGTCCTCGTCGGCATGGGCCTTCACCCGCAGGCGCTGGTTGTGCTTCAAGGACAGCAGGTTATAGACCACGTCGAAGCGCTGCTCGCGTTCCGGATAGTCCACCCCGCAGATATCCATGCACTGCTTGAACAGGCAGTTGGCGTCGTCGCGCAGGAAGGTCAGGACCTTCTGGATGGCGGCGGTGCGGACGGTAATGATCAGTTCGCCCTTCAGCACTTCGGCTGCGAGGACATCCTGCGACAGGGCGGAGGAAATGTATTCCCCCAGATCTTGCAGAGCTTGCGTCATGGTCACTTGGCCTTTACGCCGGAGATCAGCGCGCGATGGTGCCGGTGCGCTTTATCTTCTTCTTCAGCTGAAGAATCCCGTACATCAGCGCTTCCGCCGTCGGCGGGCAACCGGGCACATAGACGTCGACCGGAACGACCCGGTCGCAGCCGCGCACCACCGAATAAGAATAGTGATAGTAGCCGCCGCCATTGGCGCAGGAGCCCATCGAGATGACCCAGCGCGGCTCGGCCATCTGGTCATAGACCCGACGCATCGCCGGGGCCATCTTGTTGGTCAGCGTACCGGCCACGATCATCAGATCGGAAGCCCGCGGGCTCGGCCGGAAGATGACGCCGAAGCGGTCCATATCGTAGCGGGCGCATCCGGCATGCATCATCTCGACGGCGCAGCAGGCCAGACCGAAGGTCATCGGCCACAGCGACCCGGTTCGCGCCCAGTTGACCAGCGCATCGACGCTGGCCAGGACGAAACCCTTGTCGCCAAGTTCCTCGGAGACCGCCTTGATCACCATATCCTGGCGGGGCCCCGGGCCGATCGGTGCGACGCCCGGCGAGCTGGACAGTTCGGGGTTCACTCCCATTCCAGGGCTCCCTTCTTCCATTCGTAGATGAAGCCGATCGTCAACACCGCCAGAAAGCCGAGCATCGACCAGAACCCGAACAGGCCGATCTTTCCCAGGGATACCGCCCAAGGGAAGAGGAAGGCGACTTCGAGGTCGAAGATGATGAAGAGAATGCCGACCAGATAATAGCGGACGTCGAATTTTACTCGTGCATCCTCGAACGCATCGAAGCCGCATTCATAGGCCGACAGCTTCTCGCGATCGGGCCGGCTCGGCGCGATCAGCCAAGGGCCGGCGATGCAGATGGCGCAGATCACCAATGCGATGAAGAGGAAGACGAGGATCGGCAGGTACTCGAGGAGCATGGCGTCCATGATTCTGCCCTCAATACAAACTCAGAAAACCAGGAGTAGATGAACGGCACCATCAAGTATTCTTCTGCGGCGAAACCGCAGACTGATGTCATCAGAAAAGGCTGGTGACAGGCGGAATCACGCCTCTACTTGGCAGAGGAGCCGACAACATCCTCCTTCGAAAAATCCCCCAACCCTCCCAGGTCCGCCCATCCCCCAGGATGGCGGGAGTGACGGGGCTCGAACCCGCGACCTCCGGCGTGACAGGCCGGCGCTCTAACCGACTGAGCTACACCCCCGCTGCGAACCCGCGCGGGTGCGGCTGATGTAGCCCAGGGTCGAAGACCTGTCAAGCAAACATGCAAGAGAACAGCCGTTTTTCAGCTGCTGACGATGGTCTTCGCGGTCTCGGCAAGAAGCCGAGAGCGACCAAAAACCGCGCCCATGCGATTGGGGGATCGAGTCGACGGCCGATGCATCGCCTCGCACCGTCGGCAGGCCGATGTCGATCGACCGTTCCGGGGCGGCCGACCTGCTTCACAACTTGATTCCTACAGCGTTTTACTTGGTCAATATCGCGCCGCAGAGCAACCGCGAAGAGGGGGTATCCCCCACAATACCCATGCTTGTTATATGGGTATTGCATCCTCACCCGGTGACCGCACCGGCGAAATAGGCATCGGTCACCAGCCCCAATTCCTTGGCCAATGCGTCTTCCGGCAATCCGACATGTGCCGCATGCATGGAGCCGGCGATCGACATGAACAGGTCGAACAGCTGCGGGTCGAAATGCGAGCCGCGCCCGCTCGCCATGATCTGCAGGGCGTGATCGGCCGACATGGCCTCCTTATAGGGTCGTTTCGAGGTCAGCGCGTCGAACACGTCGGCAATGGCAAACACTCGCGCGTTGAGGGGAATGGCATCACCCTTGCGGCCTTCCAGATAACCGCTGCCGTCGTATTTCTCATGATGGAACCGCACCACATCGGCGGCATCGGCCAGCCAATGGGATTCCCTGACGATGTCGACGCCATGGCGAACATGGGTCTTCATCTCCTCGAACTCGGCCGCATCGAGCCGACCGGGCTTCAACAGGATGCGGTCGCTGATGGCGATCTTGCCGACGTCGTGGACGAACGCCCCCTTGATCAATTCGCGCATTTGCGCCTCCGGCAATCCGGCCTCTTCGGCCAGCCGAACGGCAAACAGGGCGACCCGGTAATTGTGGTGGCTGGTATCGCTGTCGCGCTTGGCGATCGCCCCGCCCAACACTTTTAAGATCGCCAGGTTGGCGTCCAGCAGCTCACGGCTTTGCCGCAAGACGCTGCGATTCAACCGCAGCACCACGGGGTACAGGAGCAACGTGGTGAGAAGCACGGCCCAGATGACCATGGCGCTGGTCCGCAAGGTGTCGTGCCGCACCTGGGCGATCGTCGCGGGCCAGATGCGGAACACGCCCTCGAGGTAGCCCTGCAGACCGCCCTGCCCGTCGCGCAGGGCGGTGATCACCTGGATATAGGTCGCTCCATCGATGACCATTTTTTCATAGTCGTAGTCGGCCCCCTTGGGAAAGGCATGGCGGTGGCGGTCAACCACCCGCTCGATGGGCTCGACCCCCGCCTCGGCCGCCTCGGCGACGGAGTTGCGATTGGCGTCGTAGATTTCCGCAATGGCATAATCGCCATGGGCGTTCGCCGCCTCGTGCGACACCAGCGCCTGCAAGCCGCGCTCGATGGCGGTACGGCTGTCTGGTGCAAGGGGTCGGCCAATGTCCGGGACCTCCGCCACGAAGCGCCGCGCTTCTTCGAGGGCAAAGCCGACGAACAAATCGTCCACCCGCTCCATCTCGTAATAGAAGGTCAGCCCGCCGAGCAAGACGGAGATCACCACCCCGCCCACCACAAGACGGGACAGCAGCGGCCGGTAGATGAATTGCGATAGCCTCAAGATCGCCGCCTCATAAAGGATAACGATCTATTCTACTACGGATTGTGTGGCTGTGCGGACGGGATCGCGCTCTTTCACGCCAAATCGGCCGTCGTCAAAGCCGTTGCCGGTACGCCGATCAAGGTGGCGATCAGGGTGATCTCGTTGGCATCGACATGTTGGTTGCCGTTGAGGTCGGCGCCATTGATCGGCACCTGCAGGCTCTGGCCGGCAACGGTGACGGTGGTGGGCGGCGCGTGGAAGGCCCAGATCTCGGCGTCGCCGCCGTTGTTGGTGCCGATGAAGGTCACATGCTCGCCCAAGGCCCCGGTCGCCGCATTGCCGTTGACGCCGGCGACCAGATAAGCGGCGTTGGCGGCAGCCGCCACAGCAGGCGCGCTGCCGTCGCCGATGCTGCCGATATTGACCAGGATGGCGGTCGCGGCGCTGGCGGTACCGAAGGCGAGGTTGCCCCCATGCACCGCCGTCGACGTGCCATTGAGCAGCGACACCGCCGTCTCGTTGACGGCGCCGCTGACCGCCAGAGTCGAGCCGTGACCGGGCACGAAGCCGGCGATCGCGGTATTGGTGCCGTTCGCCAGAGCGAGGCTGTCGGTGGTGGCGGTGCCGAGGAAGACGACGTTGTTGGCGCCGCTGACGGTGATGCTGTCGGCGCCGAGCCCGTCATGAATGGTGTATCCCGAACCGGCAACATTCGCTTGGCTGAACGAGGGTGACAGGTAGACCACGGTGCCGGGCGATGCCGTGCCGCCCACCACGACCTGGCCCGGGGTCAGGGTGATCCCGTTGGCACTGACGCCGGCAGCGGTCACCGAGGCGGGATCGATCAGACTCAGATTATAGAAGTTGTTGGTGGCAGCCTGGGCGAGCGCCGTCGGTGCCGCAACCTGTACGCCGGGATCGGCATAACCGCCGGTCAGGTTCGAATCGATCAGCCAACCGACTCCACCGCCCGCCGTCACCCCCGACATCGCGTTGATAGTGGCCGTCGTGGCCGCCGCATTGGTGAAGCTGATCAGCGTCGTGGCGCCCGTCATCCCGGCGTCCATGGCGCCGGTCCAGTACTGGACGCCGGCCTCGTTCGGGCCCAGCGTCATTCCCAGGACGTGACTGTAGAGCAATTCGACATAGGCAAGGTGCTGGGCGTGGGTGGTCCCCGGATCGCCATAGGTCTGCTGGAAATCGGTGGTGTTGATGAAGCTCTGGGCGATGGCGGTCAGCGGTAAGCCCCCATGCAGCTGATTCACCCAATATTCGAAGCCGGCGAGCCCGGGCTGCGGTTCCCAGGGCTCCATCGCCGAATAGAACTGGGCCAGTTGCGCATCACCATGGTTCAGCACGAAATAGATGTCATTGGGATAGCTCAACACCGGGGTCGTGCTGCCGGGGGGAGTAATGAGGACGGCCGCCGAGTTGGGCGAACCAAGGCTCAGATTGTCGCCATTGAACAGGATATAGCACTCGCCGCTCACGGTGACGGTCTGACCGTAGGTCGCGTCGCCCGCGGCGATATCCTTGATGATGGCTCCACCGCTGGCCGAGACCTGAATCGCGTAGCTGGATTTCGGACCGTTGAGGACCACCGCGTTGAAGCCGGAGACGAAAGTGGCACTCTGAAATCCGATGACGCTATTGCCGCCCGACGACGCCGTACCGGGGTAATCCACCGGAATGCCGTTGCCGCCGCGATTGGCTGAATCCTGCTGCACGACAAATGTGGCGACGGGAGCCGGAACCGAGGGAACGCTGAGGGTATGGGCGCTCGTAATCGCGTTGAGAGCCTGCGCATCCTGGACGATCTGGGCCGCTGTCACGGAAAGGGCGGGGATGCCGCCGTCGGTCAGGATGATCGAGGATAGCTTGCCCGCCGCGGCGAGGGTTTGCAGCGAGTCGAGAGCCCCGACCACATCGGCCGCGCTGTCCGTCACGGAAATCGAGGATACATGCGCCTGGGCCGCCACAGCGGCGGCACTGGCCGTGGAGACCCCGGTGACCGCCAACCCATAGCTGCCGGCAAGGTCGGACAAGGCGGTCGCATCGGCGGTCAATTGCGCGGCGGTCACCGACAATACCGGCGTGCCGCCGTCGGTCAGGGCGATCGAGGCCAGCTTGCCTTCCGCGGCAAGGGTCTGCAGGGCGCCGAGATTGCTCGCCACATCGGCCGCGCTGTCGGACACCGCCACCGGAGCCAGCTTGCCTGCCGCGGCGAGGGTTTGCAGGGCGGCGAGATTGCCGGCCACATCGACCGCGCTGTCGGAAACGGCCACCGAGGCCAGCTTGCCTGCCGCCGTGAGGGCCTGCAGGGCGGCGAGATTGCTCGCCACATTGACCGCAGTGTCGGACACGGCAACCGAGGACACATGCGACTGGGTCGCCACGGTGCGGAACGTGTCAATGATTTTGGAACAGATGGCCGCGCGAGTTTAGGCACTTTGGGGTTGTCGTCGACCGCGATGTTTGCC
>CAIOJO010000143.1 GCA_903858635.1 uncultured Telmatospirillum sp.
ACCCTGCGAGCCGCCCTGCTGGCCCATCAGGCCAAGCATTCCATCAACCCCGATCTTGAACAGCACGCCAAGGCCGCGTAGCCTGTTCAGACCGTGACGCCTGCCGAGCGAATTTCAACACGGCTCGGGACAATCCCGCGGTGCGCTCGCTGGTGGATTTCAGCCACCTCAATCTGTTGGATCCCCTCGGCGCCAAGGCCCTTTGCGGGTTCGACCTCGTCTTCTACCGCAATGTCTCGATCTATTTCGATGCCGACAGCCGCAAGACCATCCTGAACAATCTGCATGGCGCGATGAACGACACCGGGGTCCTTCTCCTGGGGGTGTCGGAGACCTTGGCCAACGATCTCGGCATTTTTCGGCTGGTCGAAGAAGGCGGCTCCTTTTACTTCGCCAAGGCGGCGGCCTCGCCTCCCCCGGCGGTTGCGCCGAAACGGCCCCCTCCGAAACTGCGGCCGCCGGGCAAGCCCGAACACCACGCGGTCCGGCCAGCCGTGGTGCCGCGCCCGGCGGCGGGCGCCGATTGGGCGTCGGTCATCGCCACGATGCGCGCCTTGCTGCGTGCCAAACGCTATGACGAGGCGCTGCGGACCATCCGAGCGCTGGGCGCGTCGGCCGATCCGCGGCTGCTGCTGCTGGAAGGCCATGTCCGCCTGCATATGCGCCAGTTCGCCGAAGCCGCGGCGATCGGGGAACGGGCGGTCGCTGCCGATTCCTGGTCCTGCGACGCCCATATGCTGCTGGCCCTGGCGGCCAAATGGCAGGGCGACACCGCGGCGGCCATCCGCAGCCTGAAGGTGATCGTTTATGCCAAGCCGAATTGTTGGCCGGCCCATTATTATCTGGCGACATTGCTGCACGACCTGGACGCTGCCAAGGCCCGCCGCGAATACGCTGCCGCCTTGCGCCAGATCGACGCCGATCCGGATCCCGATGGTGGGCTGTGGTTGCCGCTCGATCTTCCGGTTGCCGATATCCGCTTCTTGTGCGAGCACCATAGCGCCGCAGCCGAGGCATCGACGCCGCGGCAAGGGCAATCTGGCGGTCCGTGATGCCGGGACGCCGGCTTAACGGGAGGGCAGGCGGGACGCCTGGTGACCCATGACGTCGCAGTTGGGGGATTCGTAATGCTGGCCAACCTCCGTATCCACTGGAAGCTGTTGCTGCTGTCGACGGCATTCTTGGTGCCGATCATCGCCTTGGCATGGCTGTTCATCGACCAGAGCTACAAGGACATCCGCTTCGCCGCCAAGGAACTCGACGGCAGCCGGTACCTGGCCACCCTGCGCGAGGTTGCCGTGCCGCTGGCGCTGGACGATGGGGCGACGGCGGCTGGCAAGCTGACCGCGGTCGAAGCGGTCAATGAGGCCATCGGCGCCACCTTGAACCTGGGCGACACCTTCGCCAAGCTGGTCGCCGCCGTTCATCGGGCCGCCGCCGCCAAGGGTGACGACGCGGCGGACGCCAATCTCGACGCCTTGGCCGCGGTACGGGAGGTGGTGGACCGGGTGGGCGACGGCTCGAACCTGATCCTCGATCCGGATCTCGACAGCTTCTACAGCATGGATCTGGTGGTGGTGAAGCTGCCGCAGGCGACGGCCCAGGCGTCGATCGTGGAAGCGGCGGTGCGTCAGGCGCAGAGCGGCAAACCGACGGTATCGAGCGTGGCCAACCTGCAGATGCGGCTGGGCGAATTCACCGCTGTTGTGGCCGGCGTCGACGCCTCGCTGCAATCCGCCTTGCGGGGCAATCCCGACGGCAGCCTGAAGATCGCCCTCGACCAGCCTTTCCTCCATTACCGGGATGCGACGCGGGCCTACAGCGAAGCGGTCGAGGCGCTGGGCAAGGCGGCGGCGGCCGGACAGGTTCCGCGCCCGAGCGGCAGCGACTTCCCGAAATTGAAGGCCGCGGTGGCGGAGCAGGGCGCGGCGGCATGGCGGGTGGCGGAAAGCGAAATGGACCGCCTGTTGGCGGCGCGCATCGCCGGCTTTGAACACCGTCTGTATTGGAGTCTGGGGGCGGTCGGTCTGGTACTGTTGGGGGCGGCTCTGCTGGCGATGCGGATCGCGCTGTCGATCAGCCGGCCGGTCGCCGATCTGGTGCTGGCCATGAAGGGGATGGCCGACGGCGATATGACCGTCGAGGTGCCGTGGCGCCATCGCCGTGACGAAGCCGGAATGCTGGCCGATGGAGCGGCCGAGATGGAAAGCCAGTTGCACGGGCTGGCCACCCAGGTGCGCAGCCATGCCGGGCTGGTGCATGGATCGGCCCGGAAGATCGCCGAATCGGTCGAGGGGCAGGCGGTGGGGTCGAGCCAGATGACCGCATCGGTGACCGAAATTACCGCGACGATGGAGGAATTCTCGGCCTCGACCGTCCAGATTTCCGAGTATTCGAATTCGGTGGTCGAGGTTGCCAACGCGACTTACGACAACAGTCGGCAGGGCCGCGACGCCTTGGAACTGCTGACCGACAAGATGGGCAACATCCAGGAGGAGAATCAGAGCAGCCTGGCCGAGATCATTCGCTTGGGCGAGGCATCGAAAGAGATCAGCAAGGTGATGAAGATCATCACCGCCATCGCCGACCAGACCAAGTTGATCGCCTTCAATGCGGCGCTCGAGGCGGCCAGCGCCGGCGAGGCAGGCCGGCGGTTTGGGGTGGTGGCGGCGGAAATCCGCCGGCTGGCCGACAACGTGACCGAATCCACCGGTGAGATCGAAAGCAAGGTGACCCTGATCCAGGACGCCATCAACCGCCTGGTCGTCACCTCGGAAAAGGGGACGGCCAGCATCGTCGATGCCAAGGCGGCAGCTACCGATACCGCCAGCATGCTGGACGAAATGGTCGAGGCGGCCAAGCGGACCACCACGGCGGCGCAGCAGATCTCGTTGTCGACCTCGCAGCAAAAGACGGCGGCCGGCCAAGTGCTGGTTGCGTTGCGGGAGATCGTCGATGCCAGCAGCCATAACGCCAAGTCGATGGGACAGCTGTCGGACGTCAGCCGCAACATGGCCAGCCTGTCGTCCGACCTCGACACTCTGGTCGACCGCTTCCGACTGACCCCCCAGCCTGTGGCAGCGGATTGAGCGAAATGGAAGGCGAGGGGCGAGCGAAGGATGGCGGATCATGGCACTTGACGTAAAGCGCTTCACCGCACGCTTCGTCGAAGAGGCCCGGGACCACCTGCACCGGCTGGAAGAGGGTCTGACGGCGCTGCAGGGCAATCCCGCCGACCAGGAGACGATCAATACCATTTTCCGCTCGGCCCATACCATCAAGGGGTCGTCGCGGATGCTGAAGTTCATGGCGATCAACGACACGGCGCACAAGCTCGAGGACGTGCTCGGCGCCATGCGCGGCGGCAGCCTGGCCTATTCGGCCGAGCTTGCCGGATTGCTGGCGCGCGGCATCGATGCCATTGCGCTGCAGGTCGATCATCTGGCGGAAGGGCGCGAGTTGGCCCCCGCCGACCAGGCCCTCGGCGATGAACTGCTTCGCGTTGCCTCCGGCTCCGCCGCGGTCGCCCCGGCCAGCCCGGACCAGGCGGCAGCGGTCGCTTGCGACCAGCCGTCGCCCCCGCCGGAGCCGCCTTCCCTGGTCGCCGCGGCGGGCGCTGCCGGGGGCGGGGCGCCGCGGCTGAGAACCCCCGACACCGTGCGGGTGTCGATGAGCAAGCTGGACGAGTTGATCAAGCTGATGGGCGAGGTCGTGTCCAGCCATGCCCGTTTGCGCCAGCGCGTCGCCGACATCCGCGACTTCGAGCGGGCGCAGGCGGGGGTGGGGCACCCGCCGTCGAACCGGCTGCGGGAGCTCGGGCAGGACCTCAAGGACGATGTACTGGCCCAGGAATTGTTGATGGAGGAGTTGCACGGCAAGGCCCTGGTGATGCGGATGCTGCCCCTGGCCATGGTGTTCGAATCGGCGCCGCGGATGGTTCGCGACTTGGCGCGCGCGGTCGGCAAGGAGGTCGATTGCAGCGTCAGTGGCACCGAAATTGAACTCGATCGGCAATTGATCGATCGCTTGGGTGATCCCATCGTTCACCTGCTGCGGAACGCCGTCGACCATGGCATCGAGGCGCCGGCGGACCGTGAACAAGCGGGCAAACCCCGGGTCGGGCGCGTTCAGCTCAGGGCTCGGCAGGAGTCCGGCAGGGTGGTCATCGAGATTGGCGATGACGGTGCCGGCATCCCGCTGTCGGCGATCCGCGACAAGGCGGTGCGGAAGGGGCTGATGACCACCGAGCGGGCGGCGGCGTTGTCCGAGAGCGAGGTGGTGGATCTGATCTTCCTGCCTGGCTTCAGTACGAATTCCATCATCACCGACGTGTCCGGCCGCGGTGTTGGCATGGATGTGGTCAAGCGATGCGTCGTCGACGAACTCCAGGGAACGATCGGCGTCGACAGCCGGCCCGGCGTCGGCACCACGTTCGTCCTGCAGTTGCCGCTGTCGCTGGCGGTGATGCGGGTGCTGATGGTCGGGGTGGGAGGAGAAACCTTCGGCTTCACCGCGCAACAGGTGGTGCAGCTGCTGCGGCTGCCGGCGGACCAGCTGTTGGCCGTGGCCGAACGCCAGACGGTGGTGGTGCGCAACGAGTTCATCCCGGTCGAAGGCTTGGCCGGCCTCCTGTCATTGCCCCCACCGCGGGCGGCGCCGGAGGACGACCTGCTGCTGGTGGTGGTGCAGGTGGGCAGCGAGAAGCTGGCGCTGCGGGTGGACGAGCTGATCGACGAACGCGACATGGTGATCAAGCCGCTGCCGGCGCATCTGTCGCATCTCACCATGGTCTCGGGCATGGTCATGACCGGGCGTAATGCCCTGGTCAGCGTATTGCATGCGCCGGTTCTTCTCGCCATGGCGCGGGCCGGCGTCTCCGCTCCGGCGGCCAAGGCGGAGCAGCGGCACAGCCGGGTGCTGGTGGTCGACGATTCCTTGAACACGCGGGAGATCGAACGGGACGTGTTGGAAGCGCACGGCTATCAGGTGACGCTCGCCGAAGACGGCCGTGACGGTTTGCGCAAGGCCTTGGACGGCGCGTTCGATGCGGTGCTGACCGATGTGGAGATGCCGCATATGGATGGCTTCGCCCTGGTCGCCGCCTTGCGCCAAGACGAACGTTACCGCGATGTTCCCATCATCATCATCACGTCGCGCCAAAAGGAGGAGGACAAGCGACGCGGCATCCAGGTCGGGGCGGACGCCTATATCGTCAAAGGCGACTTCGATCAGGGCGGCCTGGTCGCCACATTGCGAAGCCTGATAGGATAGGGGCCGAGATGGTGGACGCGATCGATGCGGTCAGCTTCGCGGCGGGAGGCCACCGCTTTGCGGTCGAGGCCCGACAGGTGCGGGGTATGCAAGCGCAAGCTCCGTCTGTCGCCGCAGCGCTGTCCGTCGAGGCGCTGCTCGGCTTGCCGCCGGGCGATTCGACCCGGCGTAAGCACCTGCTGATCGGCGGCAGGGGCGAATGCGTCGAGGTGGGCGAACCGGTCGAGTTCGAGGCCCTGCCGGCGAGCAATCTGTTTCCCTTGCCCGCGGCGGTGGCCTCCCGCCTCTCGCTGCGTGGCATCAAGGGCCTGGCGATGATGCCCTCGGGCGTCATCCTGATCGTCGATCTCGAGGCCATTCTGCCGTGACGGCGACCGGCCGGGAAACTGATCAGTGCGGCGGGATCACCACATTCGCGGCGCCCTCGGCTCCCATGTAGACCGCCAGGATACGGACAGGCTCGCCCCCAGCGTTGACACCACGATGGGTGACCGCCATCGCCTCCATGAAGGCGTCGCCGGGGTGGTAGCTGCGCCGGCCCTTGGCGCCGTAATCGACCGACAGCGTTCCCGATAGAATATAGGCGAACAGCGGAACGCCGTGTTGGTGCCAAGCGGTTTCCGTCCCGGGGGGGATGGTGACGATGCTGGCGGTGACATGGGCGGGGCCATCGGCGGGATATTGGATCGGTTCGTCTACCACCGAACGACCGGTGGACAGGATGTCTCTGGCCTCCGGATAGGCGGCATCACCGGCCCGGGCCGGCAGGGTGAACAGGGACAGCGTCGAAATCGTCAGAATGGCAAGGACGTTCGCTTTCATTTCGGTCTCCCCGCTGCCTTGGTTTCTGCACCGTAGATGGTGGCGGGGGCGGGGACAACCGTTCCCGCCCGTTCGGGTGCGGTCGCTGACCGCCGATAAATGCGGACAGCTGCGGAAGGCAAAATCCGGCGATCCAAGATCTGCCCCTTCCGATCGAAGGAAGCAATGACCATATTCCGCTGAATAATGACTATAGATCAACAATCCTGCGGCAATTACCTGTCTCGGGGAGTCGACGATCAGGCCAGTTTCCGACGCGGTGCATTGTGAGATTGTCGCAGGCAAAGGGTTCGTTGGCACTGGTTCGGTTCAAGAATCCGTTCGCCTTGGGCGGCCATTTCCACGCGAAGAGAGGTTTTCATGTCGGCAAATGAAACACTGGAACACGCAGAACATATTGCCCATGCAGGCCATGCGCCGCACGGAAAGCCGGACTCTTTCGGTGTTTACGTTGGAATTACGATAGCGATACTCGGCGTGTTGCTTGCGTTTGCGTCATCCCTGGTCGGTGACGAGCGCACCGCGCTGCTCCAGAAAATCATGGAGGAGGGGCGTGCCAATACAAGATATCAGGCGGAGGAGGTAAAACATCGGGTGTCGTTTCTTGCCTTGACGCAGGCTCATGCGACCGCCTTCGCCACCTCCCCGCCAATGGCGAACAGGGTGGATATGCTGGCGATGGCGCAAAACGTCAATCGCTACCTCGCGGAGTTGTCGCTCGCCCAAGACTATAGGGACTCATTCGGTCCGCTGATCGATATCCACAGGAAGGCGCAGGACGCCTATGACCGCGGATTGCTGTTGGCGGAAATCGGCGTCGTGGTGGCTTCGATTGCCCTCCTCATGCGGCGCAAGGAGCCATGGTTCGTGGCGATCGCGCTCGGTGTCGGATGCATGTACATGGTATCCGCAACCGCGATGAATGCCGGCGATAAAATGAAAATGGCAGAGCACAGCATTGATGACGCAAGAATGAAATATGAACAGTCGCGTAATGACGACAAGACGACGGCCGAAGAGAAGCGTCTCGTCACGTCGATCATCGGATGGGCGGATGCGGCAGAGCGCTGATCGTCTCGACGTCATTTCAGGGGGGGATTGGTGATGGATGCCGAAGTCGAAATCACGCCGCTCGCCGCCGACCGGCCCTTCGGCTGCGTCACCCCGCGTCGCGCCGGCATCGGCCTGCTCGACTGGGTGGCGGGGCGGCGGGCCTTGCTGGATGATTGGCTGGCGGTCAGGGGGGCCCTGCTGTTCCGTGGCTTCGCCGACCAGTCCGCATTGGCGCTGGGCGATTTCATGGCGGCGGTCGGCGGCGAGCTCATGGCCTATCGCTACCGCTCGACACCGCGGACGTTGGTGGGCGACCGCGTCTATACCGCCACCGAATATCCCCGCGACCACGCCATCCCCTTGCATAACGAGAACGCCTATCAGCGCATCTGGCCGAACCGCCTGGCCTTTCAATGCGTCGAGCCGGCAACCCGCGGCGGGCGCACGCCGATCGCCTTCATGCCGGCGGTCACCTGGCGGATCGGTGCCGCCCTGTTCGAGGAGTTCACCTCCCGCCAGGTGCTTTATGTCCGCAATTACGGGCTGGGGGTCGATCTGCCCTGGCAGACGGTGTTCCAGGCCGAGGACCGGGGCGAAGTGGAGGCCTTCTGCCGGATGCAGGGCATCGTGACGGAATGGGGCGAAGATGGATGCCTGCGCACCCGGCAAGTTTGCCAGGGTTCGGGCCGGCATCCGGTGACCGGTGAGCCGTTGTGGTTCAACCAGGCACATCTCTTCCATATATCGAGCCTGCCAGAGCCGGTGCGTGAGGACCTGCTGGCCCTGTTCGACGCATCGGATCTTCCCCGCAATGCCTTTTTCGGCGATGGCGCGGCCCTCGATATGGACGCCCTCGATCGGGTTCGCGCCGCCTTCGCCGCCGAGAGCTTCGCCTTCGACTGGCAGGCAGGGGACGTCCTGCTGCTGGACAATATGCTGGTCGCCCACGGCCGCGAGTCGTTCGAGGGCAGCCGGCGTGTTCTGGTGGCGATGGGGGCACCCAATGGCGAGCCGCCCTTAAAGACATGAACGCGGTGCTCCATGGCAACGCGCATTTCCCTGGTGAAGTCGCACCTCACCCCCAAGGGGGCGTTGCACCGCGCAGTTCGCACGGGTTTCCCATCAGGGGTGCGGCGCCGTACTGAAAGGTGCCGGCCGAGGAAATTATTTGTCGGCGGACAGCCGGCGCAACGCGTGGTCGACTGCCCGGCGCAGGTCCTCCCCGGCCAGGACGAAATGCCCGCCCGGCAGCAAGCTGAGGGCGAAGGGGCCAGTCGTGCAGGCTTGCCAGGCGGCGAGATCCGGTTCGACGACGATCGGATCCGATCGTCCGCCGAAGGCGGCGATCGGCAAGTCCAATATCGGTTGCGGTGGCGTCGGGGCGGCGCAGGTCTCGACCAGGGCGAAGTCGGCGCGCAACACCGGTTCGAACAACTGTCGCATCTCCGGACTGTGCAGCACCATGGCGGGCGTCCCGCCCATGCGCTCGAGAGCCGCCCAGAATGCCTCGGAGGGCAGGTCGTGCAGTTTGGCGGCGCGCCGCTTTACGCCAGGCGCGCGGTGGGCGGCGACCATGAGCAGTCGGGGTTCGGCCGCGGTGACGCGGAGCGCCAGGGCCAGCCGGTAGGCGATGATGGCGCCCATGGAATAGCCGAACAGCGCCAGGCGGCGCGGTGCCAGCGGCGCCACCGCCCCGAGGAGCGCCGTCACCAGGTCGTCCATCCGGTGATAGGGCGGTTCCCCGAAGCGGTTCTCGCGCCCGGGAAGCTGGAGGGGGGTCACCGCCACCTGCGGGCCGAAGGCGCCGATCCAATGACGGTATTGCGCGGCACCGCCGCCGGCGAACGGCAGACAGAGCAGGACGAGGTCGGCATCAGGCGCCGGCCGTCCGAAGGGAAACCATCCGCTGCCGGGATCGTCCGGCTGCGCAGCCTGTCCTGCCAGACCCGTCATGCGTCGGCGCCGGACGGCAGCACCCGCGACAACGCTTCGACCAGACGCGCCAGATGGGGCGGATGGAACATGGAATAATGATCACCACCGATGAATTCGACCCGAACCCGGCCCGTGGTCAGTCCGGCGAGACGCGACATGGCGAGCGGACGCGGGTTGGCCGTCGCTTCGAGGCAGAAAATGTCGGCTCGGAGACCTCCCGGAAAGCCATAGGAACGCGCCAGCCCGACATTGTGCCGCAGCAGCCGCTCCTGCTGGTCGAGTTCTTCCTGGGCGAGATCGCGGGTCATCAGTCGGACCACATGGCTCCACTGCGGAATCCGGCCCAGCTCGGCCAGGGTCGTCGTCGCCGACTCCACCTCGGGGAGGAAGGCGTCCCGGGCCGGCGGGGTATCGATCAGGATGAGGCGGACGGTGCAGCCGTCGGCTTCGAGACGACGTGCCGTTTCCATCGCCACGAATCCTCCGAAGGACCAGCCGGCCAGGGTGTAGACGGGCAGCCGGTGACGGTGGCGGATGGCGGCGGCAAATTCTGCGGCCATGGCGGGGATATCGGCGGCGAGCGGCTCGGCGCGGTCGAAGCCGCGGCATTGCAGGCCGAAACAGGTGGCGGCCGGGGACAGCCGGTCGATCAGCTCCTTGTAGATCGTCGCGCTGCCGACGACCGCCGGCAGCCAGAATGACATCGGGGCCTCGGCCGGTCCCTGCCGTAGCGGCAGCAGACGGTCCGACTCCGTCCCGCCGACGCCGCCGGCCAGGTGATGGGCAAGGCGGCGCACCGTCGGATGGTCGAACAAGGCGCGAACCGGCATGCGGGTTCCGGTGGCGGCGCGGATGCGCGACAAGATCTGGATCGCCTTGATGCTGTGGCCGCCCAGTTCGAAGAAATTCTCGTCGAGCCCGACATGCTCGCGGAACAAGACCGCACGCCAGATCGCGCGGAGCGTTTCCTCGAGGGGCGTGCCGGTTTCGTCTTTCGGTGCCGGCGCCGGACGGGGGGCCAGGGCGGCGGCGAGCATGGCGCGGTCGAGCTTGCCATTGGCCGTTACCGGAAGCCGGGACACCGGGACGAAGCGGGTCGGAATCATCGCCGCGGGCAGCGATACGGCCAGGGCTTCGCGTAAGGCGGCGGGGCTTAGCGTAGATTCCGCCTTCGCCACCAGGATCGCCACCAGCTCGGCTTCGCCGTCGGCCTGGCGGTCCGCGGTCACCACCGCGTCCGCCACGCCGGGCAGGGCGCGCAGCGCGGCTTCAACCTCCCGCGGCGCCACCCGGTAGCCGCGGATCTTGAGCTGATCGTCGCGGCGGCCGAGGAAGGCGATGGTTCCGTCGGGCAGCCAGCGCGCCTCGTCGCCGGTGCGGTAGAACCGCTCACCGGGCAGGGCGGGAACCGTGACAAAGCGCGCCCTGTCCTGGTCGCCGGCATTGACATAACCCTTGGCCAGGGACAGGCCGCCGATCAGGATCTCGCCGGCGATGCCCGGAGGCACCAGGTTGAGTTCGGGATCGCAGAGCAGGATTCGCGCACCGGCGATCGGGCGGCCGATCCGTTGGGGCGGCTTTTCCTCACTGTCCAGCAGGGCGCGGTCGAGGGGGCCGGCGATGCAGCCGATGGTGGCTTCGGTCGGACCGTAATGATTGACCAGTTGGAGATGCGGAGCGAGGCCTTGGAGGCGGCGCAGATCGGCGAAGCGCTGTTCTTCGCCTCCCAGGATGAGCAGGCGCAGGGCCGGTGCCGTGGCCAAGCGGCCGTGCTCGGGCGCATCGAGCAGCAGGCGCAGGACGGAGGGGGTGGCCTTGAAGAAGGTCAGCTGGTGTTCCTCGACCAGGTCGATGATGCGGGCCGGGTCGCGCCGTTCGGCTTCGGAAAGCACCGTCAGGCAGCCGCCCAGCAGCAGCGTCCCGAACAAGCCGGTGAAGCCGAGATCGTAGGCGGCGGAGGTCAGCAGCAGGGTGCGGTCGGCCGCTCCCAGGCCGAAGGCGTGGGCCAGCCAGCCGACATAGTTGAGCAGGGAGCGCTGCCCGACCAGCACGCCTTTCGGCCCGCCGGTGGTGCCCGAGGTGTAGACGATATAGGCGTCCGCATCCTCGGCAGGGTCCGCCAGAGCGGGCGATCCCTCCGGTGCGCCGCCGGCGGCGCTGTCGCGCAGGCTCTCCGCCAGATCCGCGCTGCGGGTGCCGGGGGGCAGCGCGTCGGGCAGCGGGACGCCGGCCGAGAGCAGCAACGAGGCGGCGCAATCGACGGCGATGCGCGCCACCCGCTCCGGCGGGGTGGTCGATTCCACCGGCACGAACGGGGCACCCAGCAGCAGGCAGGCCAACATTGCGGTGATCAGATGGTCGGAGGGCGGCGCCAGCAGAATGACCGGCCGCCCGGCGGCAACCCCGTAGCGGTCGGACAAGTGATGCGCCAGGGCCTCGGCGTCCCGCTGCAACTCGGCATGGTTGCGGCACCGTCCGCCGTAGCGCAGCGCCGGCGCCGTACCGGCGGCGGCCACCACGCGCCGGCGCTGGGCGGCGACGGTGGGCGTGGCGCCGCGTCCCGGGCCACCTTGGCTCCAGCCTTCGAGAATGACCCGCTCCTCGTCGTCGCCGAGCAGACCCAACCGGTCGACGGGCGCCTCGGGGGCGGCAACCGCGCGGCGCGCCAGGGCGACCAGGCGCGCCGCCACATTTTCCGCCTCCGCCGCCGTGATCACCGCTTCGTTCACCTTGAAGCTCAACCGCAACCTGGTTTCGGGAAAGGCGAGCACGGTCAGGTCGTAGGTGGTCGGCTCGAAGACATCGACCTGTTCCGCCGTAAGGTCGGCGGCCAATCGTTCGACCGTATCGGCGGATGGCTCGGCGGCCTGATGGGTGGCGGCGCGCGGATAATTCTCGAACACCAGCACATGATCGAAGCGTGCCGCCTGGCTGGCGGGATCCTCGTAGATCTCGCTCAACGACACATGAGCGGCGTCCTGCCAGGCCGCCTGCTCCGCCTGCAGGCGGCCGAGCAGCGCCACAACCGTCTCGCCGGCCGTGAAGCGCAGCCGCCGCGGCAATGTATTGATGCACGGCCCGACGATCTTCGACGCATCGGCGATCTCCGGCGGCCGCAATGCGGCGACGGCACCGAATACGACGTCGTGGCTGTGGTTGAAACGGGCGACCAGGAGTCCCCATAGGGCCTCGATGAGCACCCTCAATGTCACCCCGGCCCGTTTCGCCAGCTCCCGCAGCGCATCGGAAAGAGCTTCGTCGAGAACCACCTGGCGGACCGCCATGCGGCGCGGCCCACCCGGTTGGGCGAGGCGCCCCGGCAGAATGGACCGGCCGGCGTAGCCGGCCAGGGAGTGGCGCCAGAACTCCAGCGATCCATGCGCCCGGCGGCTCTCGATCCAGTCGACGAATTGCCGGTAGGACGGCGCCGTCCCTGGCGACGGCTCGCGGCCCGCCGCCAGGGCGGTATAGAGCTCGGAAAACTGATCCTGGAGCAGGCCGATGCACCAGCCGTCGAGCAGGATATGGTGAAATCCCCAGACCATCAGGGCTTCATCATCGGCGGTGCGAAGCAAGGCGATGCGGAACGCCACCTCGCGGGCCAGATCGAAGGGGCGTCCCCGCAATTCGGCGATAATATCCTCGACGCTGCGGCGGCGCGTCTCCAGGCCGGTGGCGCGCAGGTCGTGATTCTCCAGGCGGAACGGCCAACGGCGCAACACGATCTGCACGGGCCGTTCGGCGCCGGTCGCCTTGAACACCGTCCTGAGCGCGTCGTGGCGGGCGATCAGCAGGGCCCAGCTGCGTTCGATGAGGGCGGGATCGATGCGCCCGCGGAGCCGCAGAACCATCTGATTGCCATAGGCCCGTTCCCCGGGGGCGCCGCCCTGTTCCATCAGATGGTGGAACAGCATCCCCTCTTGCAGCGGCGACAAGGGAAAGATCTGCTGGACGTTGTCGGGAGTCAGCATGGCGATCCGTGAAGGTTGGTGCCGTCGTGCAGGGCATTCTGTCGGCAGCGGCGCGACCGCGCAAGGTCTGCGGGCAGGGTTGAGCGATCATTGCAAGCGGAAGCCCTCAACCGTAGGGGAGAGGTCACTTGACTTCGAGGTTTTGTCGGCAAATAGTAACCGTAACTTTCATTCGCGCCAAAAAACCATTGCATTACTAGGGTTAGGACAAGTCTGCGTGGCGCAGCGGGGCTGCAACCGTTGCAATATGGAGGGTGTGATGAGCGAGGGCGTTGAGATCGCGACCGCGGAAGCGGAGAAGCCGCCGCTGAACGAGGCGGAGCGGCTGGCGGAAGCGCATCGGCTGGTGAGAAATAATGCCTGGTGGTCGGCCGGGGCCGGGCTGATCCCGATTCCCGCGCTCGACCTGGCGACGGTGGCCGGCGTGCAGATCAATCTGATCTACCGCCTGGGCGAGTTGTACGGGGTGCCCTTCCAGCGGGAGCGGGTCAAGGCGATCATCGGCGG
>CAIOJO010000144.1 GCA_903858635.1 uncultured Telmatospirillum sp.
GGTCGGGCCGCCCGGCCGGTCCGGAACTCGCAATGACGCAGGAGAGGGACGCCGGCACGGAGGCCGGCGCCCCGAGACCCTATTGCCCGCAGCCGCAACCGCCGCCGCCACAGGAGTCGTCCGTGGCGGCCGGGGCTTCCGCCGAATAATGGATGGCGCCCTGGTAGAGGCGGATCACTTTGCCGCCATAGGTCACCCCGATGAAGCGTTCGCCCCGCTCGTCGGCGCCGAGATCCATGGTGATCTCGCCCGCCTCGACGGCCCGCGCCGTCTGCTCGGCGTCCAACGCGAAGGCCTTGCCGATAGCCCCCATCAGGGCATTCACCTCGGCATACATTTCCCGTCCGTCCATGACCTTCTTCCTGTCAGACCTTGGCCGCCGCCTTGGGGGCACGCCGGGTCGGATTGCCCCCGCGCCCTGTTGCATCGGGGAAAGCTACCGCAGCGGTCAGGCGCCACACAATTCTTTCTTCCGCATCGAGGTCAGGACTGCAGGTGGCTACGGCGCCATAAATGGCTGAGCAGGCCATCGCGCGGTCCGCAGAACAGCGACATCAGGTAAAAGCCGCCGGCCACCAGGACGATGGCAGGCCCGGATGGCAGGTTGAAGCGGTAGGACAGCACCAGACCGACATAGCCGGACAGGAACGCCACGGCGGTGGCCAGACAGATCGCGCTCCACACCTGGCGGACCCAGAACCGCACGGCCGTCGCCGGCAGCATCATCAGCCCCACCGACATCAAGGTCCCCAGCGCCTGGAAGCCGCTCACCATATTGAGCACGACGAGGACCAGGAACAGGGTGTGAAAGACGCCCCCTCGCCCGCCCAAGGCGCGCAGGAAGGCGGGATCGAAGCATTCGGCCACCAGGCCGCGGTAGATCAGGGTGAACAGCAGCAGGCTGACCGTCGCCACCCCGGCCATCAGCAGCAGCGACGGGTCGTCCACGCCAAGGATGCTGCCGAACAGGACATGAATCAGGTCGACCGAACTGCCATGGGTCGACACCAGAAGCACCCCGATGGCCAACGAGATCATGAAGAAGGCGGCGAAGCTCGCATCCTCCTTCAACGGCGTGTAGCGGCTGACCAGTCCCGAGGCCAAGGCGACGGCCAAGCCGGCGAAGAAGCCGCCGAGGCTCATCGCCGGGAGGGACAGCCCGGCCAGCATGAAGCCGAGGGCGGCGCCCGGCAACACCGAATGGGCCATGGTATCGCCGATCAGGCTCATCCGCCGCAGCACCAGGAAGACGCCCACCGGGCCTCCACCCAGGGCCAGGGCCAAACAGGCAACCAGGGCACGGCGCATGAAAGCGAAGTCGGCGAAGGGGCCGATCAGCCAGTCGTAGAGCAGGGTCATGCCGCCCCGCGGCAGATGTCGGCGTCGGGTTCCCAGGCCTCGCTCAGGGCGCGCGCCTTGATCAGGTTTTCGGCGGTCAGCACATCCGCGGTGGCGCCCCAGGCGATCGGCTGGCGCGCCAGCAGCAGGGTGTGGGGGAAATGACGGCGCACCTGGTCGAAGTCGTGCAGGACGGCGATGACGGTCCGCCCTTCCTCATGCCACCGCTCGACCAGGCGCAGCAGATCGGCCGTGGTCCGGGCGTCGATGGCGGCAAAGGGCTCATCGAGCAGGATCAACGGGCTGTCGCACACCAGCAGCCGGGCAAACAGGACGCGCTGGCGTTGCCCGGCGCTCAGCGCGCCGAACGGCCGCTCCTCCATGCGCTCCAGACCGAGGGTCGACAGAGCGGCGCGCGCCTGCTGCCGCAACGACCGGCCGATCGCCCGGAACGGACCGACACGGCGCCAATGGCCGAGCAGCACCACATCCAGTACGGAAATGGGGAAGCTATCGTCGATCGCCGAGAGTTGCGGCAGATAGGCCAAGTCGGCCGCCGCCAGGCCGGGCAGGGTGACGGTTCCCTCGCTCGGCTTGTGCAATCCGGCGATGGTTCGGATGAGGCTGCTCTTGCCGGCGCCGTTGGGCCCGACCACGGCGGTCAGGCTGCCCTTGGCGAACCGGCCGCTCAGGTGATGCACGGCCGGATGCCGGTCGTAGGCAACGGTCAGGTCGTCCAGTTGAACCGCGGCGCGGGTCATCGCCACCAATCCAAGGCCCAGGCGACGGCCAGCCACAGCCCGGCGCCGGCCACCGCCGCCGCCGCCAGGCGCAAGCTGGCGCCCCAGGCCAGAGGCGAGGGCGCCGCGCGCCAGTGCTCGGGTTCGGCAGGTACGGTCACGCTGATCTCGCAAGTGTCGGATGCGGAAAAGGTAACATTATAACATATCCCTGGCCAGCAAAACGCCAAGCCCTCGGATATGATCGCCAGAGGCGAACGGCCGCGGAATATTCTTCATAAGCAAAACCGGTGGTATTCCGTCTATAATGCCGAAAATCTCTTAGGCGCAATAACTTAGGAGATTATCCAAGAAAACGAAGAGGGGCGCACGGAAGACGCGCCAGAGGGAATGAACCGATGACAAATCCTGCCAGGATCGATCTAGTCGCGCTAATTGAAGATCAAAAAATTGGCGCATTTCAATTGCTCGTCTTCGCCCTATCCTGCGCGGTGATGTTCATCGAAGGCTACGACATGCAGGTCGTTGCCTATACGGCTCCGACCATTCTCAAGGAATGGCATGTCAGCAAGGCGATCTTCGGGCCGGTCTTCGCGGTCGGGGTCGCCGGCTACATGATCGGGGCGACACTGCTCAGCAGTCTGGCCGACCGCATCGGCCGCAAGAAGGTGATCATCGGCGGCAACTTGCTGTTCGGTGTGCTGACCTTCGCCGCCGGCTTCGCCACCTCGATCGAGCCGATGCTGGCCTTGCGCTTCGTCGCCGGGCTCGGGCTCGGCCTGTCAATTCCCAGCACCATCGCGCTCAATGCGGAATATGCGCCGAAGCGGCGCCGCGCCAGTGCCATCACCACCCTGTTCATCGGCTACACGGTCGGAGGCGCGCTGGGCGGCTTCGTCGCCGCCAAGTTGATCCCGCTGTTCGGCTGGCCGTCGGTGTTCTACCTGGGCGGGCTGGCGCCCGTCGCGCTGGTCGTCCTCCTGGCCTTCGCCCTGCCGGAATCGGCCCGCTTCCTGGCCCTGGATCCGAACAACCGCGACCGCATCCTGGCGATCCTCAAACGGCTGCGGCCGGAGCTCGCCCTCGACCGGCAGGGCGAAATCGTCCTGCATGAAGAACACCAGCCGGGGCTGCCGGTGAAGAACCTGTTCACCGAAGGTCGCGCCGTGATGACCACCTTGTTGTGGCTGGCCTTCGTCACCAGCCTGATGGCCCATTACTTCATGACCAGTTGGTTGCCCACCGTGCTCGACAGCGCCGGCGTCCCTCTGGCGACCGCCGTGCAGGCCGGCGGCCTGATCCATCTCGGCGGCTCGCTCGGCGCGCTCACCATCGGCTGGCTGCTCGATCGCCGTGGCGCCGTCGCCATCGCCATCGCCTTCCTGCTGGCGGCGCCGGCCTTGGTCCTCATTCCGTCGGTCGGCACCTACGAGGTCGCCGTGCTGATGCCCCTGGTGTTCCTGACCGGGTTGTTCCTGCTGGGCGGGCAGATTGGCCTGAACGCCCTGTCGGGCAGCATCTATCCGACCTATATCCGTTCCACCGGATCCGGTTGGGCCTTTGGCGTCGGCCGGGTGGGCTCGATCCTCGGTCCGGTGGTCGGCGGCATCCTGTTGGCCGGCAATCCGCCGGTCAAGCTGCTGTTCATGGCCGTAGCACTCCCCGTCCTGGTCTGCGCCGTCATCACCTTTGCCCTGAGCCGGGTGGTCAATCGCCATCAGGCCGGGGCGCCGGCCCCGGCCCGGGAAGCCGAAGCTCTTTCCTAGTGCTCTGACACATTCAAATGTGTCAGAGCACTAGGTCTATGATAGCCCTCGCCGGGCGGGGCCATCCGGCCCCTTGGCCGCGCCCTCAA
>CAIOJO010000145.1 GCA_903858635.1 uncultured Telmatospirillum sp.
ACAGCGCCCGTTGAGGGCGCGGCCAAGGGGCCGGATGGCCCCGCCCGGCGAGGGCTATTATAGACCTCGTGCACTGACCCATTTGAATGGGTCAGTGCACGAGCGGCCTGACGCACAGGTCATAAGGCCGAGCTGGTAAAGATTGCCCGGTGGCGGGCGATTGGCTATCTTAGCGGCGAAGAGCAAAATCATCGCAGCGCGCGGGAAGAAGGGGCCTCGCACGCCGCATGCGTCATTCGAGTCGGCCTGCGGAGATCCCGGTGAACGACCCGAGTTTTCACCTGCCCCGGTTATCCGTCCTTCTTGTCGAAGACAATGAGCTGAACCGGCAGGTCGCCGAAGCTCTGTTGCGCGGCGGCGGCCATGCGGTGGAAAGCTGCGTGGAAGGCGGCGGCGCCATTGCGGCGGTGGAACGCCGCTTTTTCGATGTCATCCTGATGGACATCCATATGCCCGGCGTCAACGGCGTCGAGGCAACGCGGCGGATCCGCGCCATGGCCGACCGCCGCAAGTCCCGCATCCCGATCATCGCGTTGACCGCCAACTTCGCGCCGGAGGAGGTCGAGTTCTATCTGGAAGTGGGCATGAACGACGTGATCAAGAAGCCGCTGCGGATGGGTTCGATCGACGAAGTCCTGGCGCCGCTGTTCGCCCTGCCCAGCCAGCCGGAAAGCGTGGCGGCGACCGCCGCGGCGCCGGTGCTCGACGGCGAGCGCATCGGCCTGTTGACCGAGGCGATCGAAGCCGCCCGTCTGGTCGAACTGTTTCGCGTGGCGCGCCAATCGATCGACGACTCGGCCGATCAGTTGCGGGCCGCCTGGCGCAGCGCCGATGCGCCTGCAGCCGGCCGTGCAGCCCACCGCCTGGCCGGGGTTTCGGCGAATTTCGGTTGCATGGCCTTGGCCGAGTTGGCCAGGCAGATCGAAGCCGATTGCCGTGGTGGCGACGACGGTCGACAGCGCTCTCAAGCATTGGCCGATCTGCTGGTCGCCTCGCACGAGGCTCTAACCGCGGCACTGTCATAATCAACTTGGTATTTGACCGAGTTTTGCGTCAATCTTTACAACTCTTGGGGGACGGGCGGTTGCGCGCGCTATCTCCGTCGGGGAAGACCGCTCGCTAGTGTTGCAGCAACTGGGCAAGGAATGGCCGCCTATAACATCATGAATATGCCGCGCTCTCCTTGCTGTTGCCGGCACTGTGGGGAACCCTCACGGTGCTGTTTCTCCATCACGTGAATCGCGATAACGGCCTGGAACGGGCGTTCCGGCTGCTGCTCGTCGTCCTGGCGGTGGATGCCGGCCGCTCGACGCTGGAAAGCGTCCTTGGCGCTGGCCGACAGCTTGCCGAAATGGACTTGCTCGCCACGGCGACCGCCAAGGCCCTGTCGCAACCCTGGGTTTCATCGGCCGCGATGCTGGTCAATCTGCTGGCCGCCATCGCCATGCTGCTGATCCTGGCGCGTGTCTGGTTGCCCAGGGAAATCGCCGAGCGCCAACGAATCAACCGACAGGCCTGGGAAACCGGGATGCGGCTGCAGCGCTTGGTCCGGCATGCGCCCGACGCCATCTACGTGCACGATGTGCGCGGGCATCTGGTGGATGTCAACGACCGGGCGTGCCGAAGCCTTGGCTACACGCGCGAAGAGTTGCTCCACATGAACGTCGCCGACGTCGCGGTGGAACGCGGTCTGGCGGAGATGGAGGAGGTATGGCGGCGGGCCATCGAAGGCGAGATCTTTCGTCTGGAGGCACGCCACCGACGCCGGGATGGCAGCGAGTTTCCGGTCGAGGTCTCGCTGGCGGCCACCACCGCCGAGGACGGACACATCTTGATTACCGCCTTGAGCCGCGACATCACCGAACGGCTCTTGGAGCAACAGGCCCTGAGCCGGGCGGTCGACGAGTTGTCGCAGGCCAATGCCAAGGCCGAACTGGCGATCCATGCCAAGAACCGCTTCCTCGAGAAGGCCAGCCATAAGCTGCGCACCCCGCTGAACACCATCGTCGGCCTGTCGGAACTGATGATCGCCGGCATCTGCGGCAGCAGCGAGAGCCCGAAGATCAGCGAGTACCTCAAGGACATCCACGCCTCGGGCCTCGATCTGCTCAAGGTGATCGACGAATTGTCGCAGGTGGCCACGGCCGAGGCGGCGATCGCGTCCGACCATCAGAGCTACCGGACCATCATCGAAATGTCGCCCGATACGATCTGCCTGTGCCGGGACGGCATCATCACCTTCATCAATCCGGCCGGGCTGCATCTGTTCGGCGCTTTCGACGCCACCCAACTGGAAGGTCAGCCCTTCGCCCGCTTCGTCCACTCCGACTACCGGATGCTGTGCGACGACAATTTCGCCGTGCTGATCGGCGAGGCGACGGCGACGCCGATGAAGTTCCTGCATCCCTCGGGGAAGGTTCTCGACGTGCTGATCTCGGCCGCCGCCGCCCCCAAGGGCGAGGGCGAGGTCATGGTGGTGGCCCGCAACATTTCGGATCTGACGCGCGCCAATCGCGACGTCGCCGGACAGTTGAAGCGGCTCAACAGCATTCTCGACACCGCCGTCGACGCCATCGTGGTGAGCGACGAGACCGGGTCTATCGAAACCTTCAATCGGGCCGCCGAAACCATGTTCGGCTACAGGTCCCGCGAAGCCCTCGGCCAGTCGGTGGAAATGCTGATGACCAAGGAGGACGCCACCGAGCACCAGGACCAGCTCGATCGCTTCCTGGCGTCGCGGCAGGCGCATATGGGCGAACTGGGCCGCGAAGTCACGGCGCGGCGCAAGGACGGCAGCCAGTTCCCCGCCGAAATGTCCATTTCGGTCTGCCACCTGGATGATCGCAAACTGTTCACCGCGATGTTCCGCGACGTCACCGAACGGCGCAACTTCGAGAACTATCTGGCCCATTCGGCCACCCATGACAGCCTGACCAGCCTGCCCAACCGGCGCCTGCTGCAGGACCGGCTGCAACAGGCGGTCGACCGGGCGGCCCCGGACAATACCCTGGTGGCCGTGCTGTTCGTCGATCTCGACGGCTTCAAGATGGTCAACGACGTGATGGGCCATGCCGCGGGCGACGAACTGCTGATCGACGCCGGCCAACGGATGTTGGCCAATGTGCAGAGTGCCGACACCGTGGCCCGCTTCGGCGGCGACGAATTCACCATCGTCCTGACCGGCATCCACAAGAAGTCGGACCTGGTCAGGGCAGTCGAGGACTTCATCGAGACCATGTCGCGCCCGTTCATGTTGCGCGGACGCGATGTCACCTTGTCGGCCAATGTCGGCGTGGCGGTTTACCCGGAGCATGCGTTGACCGCCTCGGAACTGGTCCTGCATGCCAGCGCCGCCATGATGTTCGCCAAGGCCACCGGACGAAACCTGTTCCGCTTCTTCGACCCGGTGATGCACCGCCAATCGGCCGAACGGCTGACCTTGGAAAACGAGCTGCGGCGCGGCATCGAACGGGGCGAGTTGGTATTGCACTACCAGCCGCAGGTGGAGGTCCGCACCGGCCGCATCGTCGGGCTCGAGGCGCTGGTCCGCTGGAACCATCCCACCCTCGGCCTGGTACAGCCGTCACGCTTCATTTCGATCGCCGAACAGACCGGCCTGATCGTGCCCTTGGGCGAGTGGGTGCTGCGCCAGGCCTGCACGGATCTGCGTCATCTCGAAGACATCGGCATCGACGACGTGTCGGTGGGAGTCAATATTTCGGCCCGCCAATTCACCGACGTCGACGTCCTCGATCTGATCCTGCGGGTGATGGAGGAAACCGGGGTGCGGGCCTCGCATCTGGACGTGGAGATCACCGAAAGCACCCTGATGAACGACCCCGAAAACGTCATCGGCTACCTGGAACGCATGAAGGCCCACGGCCTGCGGCTGTCCATCGATGATTTCGGCACCGGCTATTCGTCGCTCAATTACCTCAAGCGCTTCCCGGTCGATACCCTGAAGATCGACCGTTCCTTCGTCCTCGACATCGCCGACAACCCGAAGGACGAGGCCATCGCCGTCACCATCATCACGCTGGCCCATTCCATGGGCATGACCGCTCTTGCCGAAGGTGTCGAGTTCGCCCGGCAAGTCGAGATTCTCAAGCACTATGAATGCGATATCATCCAAGGCTTCCTCTACAGCAAGCCATTGCCCTTCGAAAAAGCCATCGAGACGCTGAAGGCCGGCAAGACCATCGCCCTGCCCACTTGCTGAGCCGGAAAGAGACACTCAACAGAGTCGCCTGCCCCGAGATCTATTTCCGCGAATGTGAATACAGTAACAAAACGCCAAGAACGGGCGTTGCCGAGCGACGATTCATGTTTGATGTGAATTCATTCCTTGCCTATCCGCCTTTTACCCACACCTACCACCTATAGTGTGTTGCCATTCCCCGGAATAGAGCTCGCCGAAGGTAGGGGCGACCGCATCGCCAGCGAGTCCGAGGAGACTCCGGAAGG
>CAIOJO010000146.1 GCA_903858635.1 uncultured Telmatospirillum sp.
CCTGTGGGGAAGAGTGGAGCCACTCGCCGACAGGCTCCAGCAGACCGGCTCCCTCACTGCCGACCTTGCCCACCTCAAACCCGACGGGATAAGCCTCCATCTGGTCGGCCGCGAACGGTATCAGGAGCGCCTTCAGTTCCTCGGCCGTCGCCGGCTCTTCACCCAACCACAGACCGTAATCCTCCGGCGGCAGGATCACTGGCATGCGGCCATGCAGTTGCGCCACCAGCGCGTTGGCCTCGGTGGTGATGATGGTGCAGGTCCGCAGCCACTGGCCGTCAGGGGATTTCCAGTTCTCCCAGAGTCCTGCGAGGGCCAGCATCTGACCATCGGCACGGCGGATGGCATAGGGACGCTTGGACTTGGTCCCGGCTTTCCACTCATAGAAGGCGTCGGCCGGAATGATGCAGCGCCGCCGCCGGAAGGCGTCGCGGAACGATGGCTTGTCGGCGATGCCCTCGGCACGGGCGTTGATCCGCTTCGCCCCGATGCTTTGGTCCTTGGCCCAATGGGGGATGAGCCCCCAGCGCAGCGGGTCCAGGCTCCGCTCCCTGGTCTCAGGATTGAAGCGGACGGCCAGGACATCCTGGGTGGGTGCCAGGTTGAAGCGAGCCGGGAAATTCGGCACCAAGTTCCTGGTGTCGAACATCCGCCGCATCGCCTCGGGCGGCGTGATCGATGCGAAACGGCCGCACATGGTTCCGTTGTCCTCAGGGCGTCGCCACGGTCAGGTCCTGGATGACCTCGAAGCCCTCGAACTGCGGCGGCCCCAGGTACAGCCCGGTTGAACGCGCCGCGCTGCCGTGGGAGCGGCGGAACGCTTCGGATTTAGTCCAGTCCTCGAAATGCTGTCGGGAAGACCAGACCGTGTGGGAGGCGAACAGCGTGAAATCGGCGTTCGACGGCCCGCGCAGCAGATTGAACGCCACGAAGCCGGGCATGCCGGGGAGATTGGTCTCCCGCTCGCGCCAAATTTGCTCGAACTCCGGCTCTCGCCCCAGGGCGACGCGGAACCGGTTCATGGCGATGAATGTCATTGGCCCTCCATGGTATCGGTGGTCGCTCGGCGGTACATTCTCACCATGATGACCGAGGTAGGCTGGCAAATCACCAGCCATCGTCGCGCCGATGGCCGTTGACCCTGACCGGGGATCATGTCATCGCTCCAGGGCCAAATTGTGGAAAGTATGACCATGACCAAGACCAATCTCGGTTCCAAGGCAGCCGGCAACACGAGAGCGCTAACCGCCAAGATCGTCGCCGCCTTCTTGCGCGGCAACGAGGTGGCGATCCATGATCTCCCAGGTCTCATTCAGGCCACCCACGCGGCCCTGGTCGGCGTCTCACTGCCACCACCCGAGCCGATGGAGCAGCAGCAGCCCGCCGTCTCGGTGAAGAAGTCGGTGACGCCCGGAGCTGTCCTCTGTCTGGAATGTGGCAAGGGCCAGAAGATGCTCAAAAGGCACCTCCAGACCGCCCACGGGCTATCGGTCGAGGAGTACAAATCCAAGTGGTCCTTGCCCCCCCAATTACCCCATGGTGGCGCCCGATTATGCCG
>CAIOJO010000147.1 GCA_903858635.1 uncultured Telmatospirillum sp.
GATTTGAGTTCCTCGTTGGAAGCCTGTTGTTCCTCGATGGTGGCTTGCAGGTTTTCCCGGGTATAGGAAAGGTCGCGTTCGAGTTCCTCGACGCGCCCGGCCTCCACCGAGGCGGCACGCCGGCGGCGCCGCGGTTTTGCCGACACCGGCGGCGCGGCGTCCTCGAAGCTGACCAGCAGCAGGCCGGCATCAGGGTCGGACAGCGGGCGCACGCTGAGGCTGACGGTCTTAAAATCGCCATTGGTCTTCACCGACACTTCCCGTCCCAGGGTGGGCAGGCCCTGCTGGGCGGCGTCGTGTAGAGCGGCGCGCAGGTCCAATTGCAGCCCCTCGCGCGCCATCTCAACGACGTTGAGTGTGGGCTGGCCGGGCGCCGGGCGTAGGTACCTGCCACTGTCACCGTGGACGAACAAGATGTTCCCTTTGGTATCCGTCATCACCGAGGCAGGCGCGTAAGCCTGAAGCAGCACGCGCCGAGTGAGTTCGGCAAAATTGGTCTTCTTCTCCTCCTTCGCCCCTTGGTCAGGCCCTTTGCCACCCCTTTCCGTGGCCCAGGCGAGGCCATCGGCCATCGCTGCGCGGGTCGAGGCAGCCGAGTGCACTGCCCGGTAGAGCTTCCACTTGCGGCTCACCGCAGAGAACAGGTCCGGATGACCGCCAATGCTCTTCGATGGCGACAGGAAGAGGATCCCACCTGGCTTCAGGGCATAATGGAAAGCGGGAATCAGCCGATTTTGCAGTTCCGGCTCCAGGTAGATCATCAGGTTGCGGCAACTGACCAGGTCCAGCTTGGTGAAGGGCGGATCCTTGATGACGTTTTGGATGGCGAACACCACCATCTCGCGGATTTCCTTCTTGACCCGGTAGCCGGCATCTTCCTTGACGAAGAAGCGACGCAGCCGTTCCGGCGTGACGTCGGCGGCGATATTGGGCGGATAGATACCAGTGCGGGCGATGGCGATGGCATCGTCATCGAGGTCGGTACTGTAGAACTGGACCTTGAACTCGCGGTGGGCCTCGTCCATGAACTCGCGCAGCACGATGGCGATGGAATAGGCCTCCTCGCCGGTCGCACAGCCGGCCACCCAGACGCGAAAAACATAATCGTCGGGTTTGTCGGCAAACAGTTGCGGCAGGATATCCCGCTTGAGGGCGACGAAGGCCTCCGGATCCCGGAAAAAGCTGGTCACGTTGATCAGCAACTCCTTGAATAGCGCCTTCGCCTCGGCGGAATGTTCCTTGAGATAGCGGGTGTAAACCTCGATGTCGGTCACTTCGTGCTGTGCCATGCGCCGCTCGATGCGCCGCCCGATGGTGCTCTTCTTGTAGAGCGAGAAATCGTGGCCAGTGGCCGAGCGCAACAGCATCAGCAACCGGCTCATGCCGCCCACCGGCACCGGAGTCGGTGCCGAGGCCGCGGCGGCTAGCCGAATTCGTCCAGGCTGGGCGTCGGCCAACAGAGCTTCCAGCATCTTTTCCACCGGCAGCACATGGGTGACGTAGCCGGCCCGGATGGCACTGGACGGCATGCTGTCGTATTTCGCCGTTGACGGCTCCTGGGCCAGGGTGATGCCGCCGGCCCCGAGGATGGCGCGCAGGCCGAGGGTGCCGTCGCTGCCAGTGCCGGAGAGGATGATGCCGACCGCCTGTTCGCCCTGATCCTCGGCCAGCGACCGCAAGAAGGCATCGATGGGCATCCGCTGGCCGCGCGGCACTTCGGGCACCGAAAGTTGCAGGATGCCGTGGAAAATGGCCATGTCGCGGTTGGGCGGTATGACGTAGACGTGGTTGGGC
>CAIOJO010000148.1 GCA_903858635.1 uncultured Telmatospirillum sp.
CCTCGGTCGCGGTACTTCTCATCATTCCCCTTTCCGGCCCGTTCTCGGCGACACCGCCAGGCCGAGGAACACCATCATGGCCTGATTGAGCCGGACCACGTCCTCGTCATCCAGCCGGCCGACCCGTTCGCCGACCTTGGCCTTCGGGACGGTGGTGATCTTGTCCACCATCAACCGGGAAGAGGAGCGCAGGCCGTTGCGCTCGCTTGGCTCCACCGGCAGCCGGAACAGGGGCGCCTCGGTCGGGTCCGTGGTGAAGGCGCAGATCGTGATCGAGTCCGTCGCATCGAAGCTGTCATCCTGCACGATGACGACGGGGCGCGGCTTGCCCGCATAGTCCTTGCCGCTGGAGACGGTCCAGATGTCGCCCCGCCTCATTCATCGTCCCAGTCGGACACCGCGTCGATGAACGCCTGATCCTCGGCCGTATGGGCGCTCGCCGCCACGGCTAGCGACTGCCGGTGCGCCTCCGAGCGGAAGGACGACGCGCGCACATCCGGCACCCAAATCTGGATCGGTCGCAGGCCCTGCGCGCGCAGCCTGTCGCGATGCTCCTGCACCTTCACCTTGGTGGGCTTCACGCCTCTCGCCGAGACCATGACTCGATCCCCCAGATCGGTTACATGTAACCTATCTGGGGGCGCTAGGCAAGGGAAGATTCGGTTTGGAAAGGCGGATGAGGGCGGGAAGGCGAGATAAAAGGCCGTGTCACGATCGCCACTAAGCCTCTGATGCGGCTTGGATTTCTCCGTGCATATCGGTCGGCGAGTATGCACGGCCGGCAGTATTCTTCAATGGTTTCAATAGGCCGGAATGCCCAGTCCCGATCTCTTGACCGCTATTCCCCTCCCCGAGCAGGTGATCTACCAGCTCAGTCAGAAGCGAAACTACAATTGGGCAGATCCGGAGGAGTGGGTGCGCTGTGCCACAATCGCATTTCTGATCATCGACCGCCAGTATCCTGCGCACAGGATCAAGGTCGAGGTGTCCGTGCCTCGGCGCATCCCGAACGATCACGCCGACATCGTCGTCTATTCGGATGACCGCTGCCGGTCACCTTATCTCGTCATCGAGAACAAGGCCGAGGGACAGAACGATGGCGAACGCGCTCAAGCCATCGAACAGCTCTTCGGCAACGCGAACTCCCTCCGCGCCCCGCTTGGTCTTTACGACGAAGGTGACCGGTCCGTCTTCTTTGACGTTGGCAATTTCCCGCCGATGGAGCGGATCGCGAACCGGCGCGGCGATCGCAACTTTGTCCCCGCCCAATACGGAGAGACGCCAGTTTACGCCTTTATTGCTGGCACACCCAATGACATCCGGCCTGCAACGCGACAGGTGCTGGAAAACCGTATTCGGCGCGCTCACAGCATTATCTGGTCAGGTGGAAAAAGAGACCCACTGACCGCCTTCGATGAGTGGAGCAAGCTGCTGTTCGCGAAGGTCAATGATGAGCGGCGGACTCCGAACGGGACTCCGCGTGCGCTGCAAGTTGGGACGTGTGAGACCACGGCAGCGGTGGCCACCCGCATTCACCAGCGCTTCGCGCAAGCGTGTGCGCAAGACCCGAGTGTGTTCAAACCGAACACCCGGATCAACCTTCCCGACAAGAAGATCGTGGAAGTCGTTCAGTGCCTTCAGGACATCAGTTTCATGATGACCGATGTAGATACCATCGGCGCCGCGTTTGAGAGCTTTTTCGGGTCGGTGTTCCGAGGGGAGCTCGGACAGTATTTTACGATGCGTCAGCTCGCCCGGTTCACGGTTGCAGCAATGAACATCAACGAAAACGACTACTGCTTCGACCCTACGGCTGGAAGTGGCGGGTTCTTGCTAGAGGCATTGCTACAGGTCTGGCATCGAATTGATGACGACTATCACGGCCAGCCCGAGTTGGAGCGCACGAAGATCGACTTTGCCCTGCACAAGGTCTTTGGCGTCGAAATTCACGAGGTTCTTGCGCGCATCTGTAAGATCAATCTCGTTCTCCACCACGATGGTCACACAAACATTGAGAGTGATCGATCCTGTCTTGACTCGGTATTTTCCAGACCTAGGCTGAATCCTCCCGAGGGTAAGTTTACGAAAATCTTGGGGAACCCACCTTTTGGTGACGAAGTCCGAGCGGGTGACGAAGACCTGTTGGGCGAGAACACACTAGCCGCTCTTATTCATGACGGTAGGGATTTTGGCAGGCGGATGTAGCGTAACAGGCTGAAATAGCATAAGATTTTGTTGTCTAGACAGCATCTCTGCGGCAGCCGAAAGCGCCACACCCGCCATGACC
>CAIOJO010000149.1 GCA_903858635.1 uncultured Telmatospirillum sp.
ACCCTGCGAGCCGCCCTGCTGGCCCATCAGGCCAAGCATTCCATCAACCCCGATCTTGAACAGCACGCCAAGGCCGCGTAGCCTGTTCAGACCGTGACGCCTGCCGAGCGAATTTCAACACGGCTCGGGACAATCCCGGCACAACCACGGCAAGGTGGTTGCCGTATCGCGCTTACCGGGTTTGATGGCGGGACGGCGGTCTAGGAGCTTCTTCAATTCGTCGGCGGTGAACGGAAACTTCTCGACTTTCCGCCCTTCCGGTTTCTTCCGTTGCTGACCAGCCCAAGGGTTGACGTCAGTCTTTGCCCACTGCCAAACCAGCGACAGGGCGACGGAATACCGGTTGATGGTGCGGTTGCTCAGCCCGGTGGCGTGGTTCCCGTACTTCGCCATGATCTCGGCAAAGGTGCGCTTCTTGGTCGCCGGGCTACGCCCCCACAGGGGATCTAAGGTGGCGATGGCGTCAAGGAATGCCTTGGCCCGCCCGTGGTCGACGTCTTCCAGCGTGGGAGCGCCGGCCCATTGATCAAACAGACGGTAGACCGATTCGTACTGACCGCGGGTTTGTTCGGTCAGCTTCGCATTCGGATCGTGCTGCACTTCCTTGATGTAGGCTGCCGCCTTATCGGCGAATCTTGTGCCATTGGCGGGCAGGGGGGAGATGCGGCCGCGGGGCTTGCCGCGCACGTCCAGGGCGGCCGGATTGAATGCGGCGGGTGGTTCCAGCGTACGCCCTTCCAGGGCCGCCAGCCGAGTCTGTGCGGCTGTTAGGCGCGCCCGATGGAGCGCCAGAACGAGTCCTTCGTAGCTTGGACTGCGAACGTCCGGGAGCTTGCCGAGGCGTTGCGCCACGATGGCCAATTGTGGACCCATAAGACCCACGTCGCCCCCGTCGCCGATGGCTTCCGCCTCGTTGTCGATGCTGGCATTCAGACCGGCCTCATGGGCGTTCCTTCCGCCGACGAATTCAGGATCGGAAGACATGAACTGTCCTGCGGCTTCGGCGCGCTGGATATCGTCCAGCGTATCATCATAGACCCTGCGTGCTTGCCTCTCGATCTCGACGGCCGACAGATCGGTTTCGCCGGAGCGGAGACGCAGGAACATCGCGTTCACATCGGCGAACCGCTCCGCACCCTTCTGCCGGGCAACCCCAACATCGGACGTCTTCAGGCTCTCGACGATCTCCTTTTTCCCGACCACGGCGACCAGATCGGACGGAACCCGAAGGCGAAAGAACCATGTCTGACGCATCCGCCGGAGGTAGGGGTGTTTGCTCATTCTCGGGCCTCTGTGGTAACGTTTGTGGTAACGTTTGTGGTGACGAACACCGCAGAAACCTTAGCGTTCAGAGGCTTACGTGTCAATAAGTGCGAATCCTGGCGCCCCAGCCAATTTCTGATTCTAGGAAATCTGCGGGTTTCCCGAAGGTCGCTCCCGGTCTGTGTACCACCCCTGTGTACCAGCCGGGACACCGCCATGGCCTATTTGCTTCGCCGCGAAGCCACCTACCACTTCCGTTGTCGAATCCCTGCCGACCTGATAGACCGCTTCGGCGGTAAGGCGGAAATCAGACATTCGCTCAGAACAGCCGATCCGCGAACAGCAAGAACGGCGGCGGCGTGCACCTACGTCATTGCGCAGGATTGGTTCGGCAGGATCAGAGAGGCGGCGGCCATGGGGGAAAGTACCGACGAGTTGATCGCGCTGTTTCAGGAGACGGCGCGGAAGTGGAAGAATCAGATCGAGCAAAAGGGAAATCAGCTTCGCGAATTGATTGAGGTTCAAGACGCTGGTGTCGAAGCGCTTGTGGAGATGGCCCTCGACGCGAGACAGGATTTGGACGCGGCGGAGAAGGCCGGGAAGATGGGGCCTGTCAAGGAGACCCTTGCCGCGGTCAATGACTTCCTCGAAGTCTACGGCGTGGCTATGAAAACCCGGACAGCGCCGAAGGTGACCACGTTCTTGGCGGAGACGTACACCGAAGAGAAGCGATTGCGGGACGACGCCAACAGACATGTCGTCAATTACCTGAAAATGTTTGCCAAAATCACTGCCGACAAGCCGATGAACACCTACGAGCGGAAGGACATCGTTCGTTGGGTGAGAACGTTGGAGCGACTGAAGAACAGCATCGGAAAATCGCCCAAGGACGCGGCCAAGCCCATCACGCAACTCCTTGCGGAATCGAAGGGCAGGCAGACTCTGAACGAAACGTCCATCAACAAACGGAAATGTCCCGGTCGATGTTGAAATTGTAGAGCAGGCGTTGCTCACCTTGAGCCTGTAGGCTCGGGGTGTCGAATCCACGAAAGGAAAGCAACGCCATGAAGAAATCTACCACATC
>CAIOJO010000150.1 GCA_903858635.1 uncultured Telmatospirillum sp.
GATCGGGGAGAATCTTCACAGATTCCAGCCGATGTCGAAGCTGCACGGGGCCGTTGCTCGCCAACAAGTCCGCTAGATCGCCATGCAGGACCAGCCCGGATAATTGGGTGCCATGCCCGCCATGACCGAAACGGCTGATATCCTCGGCGGACCAGTCACGCCTGTAGGCTTGCTGATCGGCCGGAGTGAGGCCGCATTGAATCAAAGGATGGCGGTAGGTCGTCCCGGAATCCAGAAGGCAAACAGCCGGCGCGTCCGCCGGCGGCGCAACGATCCGCGCAGCTAGGTCATCCGACCAGAGCCGTTGCTCGGCCCCGTCCATGGCCATGAACAGGCCGGGCGTGTCGCGCGCCAAGCGCAGCTCGGCAATGCTGTCGGTGTTGGCGACAATGCGCCCCAGAACGTCGGCCGTCGCGCAAACCAGAACCACCTCCCGGTCGGGAAAGGTCAGTGCGTGGTCGCGCACCATCAGATTGAGGTGCTGCGCGGCAGTGTCAAAAACAGGCCGGGTCCCGATTCGAAGCCAAACCTCCCACCAGGCCGGTTGCCCCGGATCTGGAAACAGCTCGGCCCGATCCGTGTAAAGGGAGCGGGCAACCGCCAAGCGTACAGTATTGATTGAGGCGACCAGCGTTTCGTTCTTCGGGCCAGTCTCGCCATCTTTGTTTGGTTTCCGGTCCTCATCCCGATAGGCTGCAACCTTTTTCAGATAATAGTCCCGCTGATTTTCAGGCACAAAAACAGTCGCCGCAATTTTGTCGCCGGGCAGCGGGCGCACGCTGGCCAATTCAATCGGAAAGGTTTTGCCCCGCTTTTCCAGGCTATCAATGATGTCAGCCTGGGCTGCCGGCAGCTCGAATTCGAGGTAGAAGCCGCGCGCCCCGCCGGCGATGGTACTATCACGCTGTGCCAACAGCGCCTCACCCGCCCTGACAGCATTGGTCAAGGCCCTGGTGATCTGGTCGGCATGGCTCAGCCGGTCGCGTACCGGCAATTCAGCTCCATTCGCCTGGGCACGGTGAGCGGTGTAGCCTTGGGCCGCGCCGTGCCCCGGCAAGTAGATATGCGGGCGCTCCCGCAGCGGTTCATCAGCCATCGGGAAAGAACTTTCAGTGTCTTAACGCAGTTTTGCGCTCCGCGATGGCGCCCAACAAATCCTCGGCGGTAACGGTCTCTCGATCATCCAGCAAAGCTTGCTTGGCGGCATCTTCCGCCGCTAGCGCAAATTCCGCCTGGCTCAATCCGGCACCGGCGGCAACCGCCGCCGGCCAGTCAACGCCCTTGGTCTTGAAAGAAGACAGCCTGTTTTCAAGGATGCGCTGGGCAATCTCGCGGTTAGGCAGGGAATATTCGATCACGTCATCAAATCGGCGATAGAGTGCCGGATCGAGTAATTCAGGATGATTGGTCGCTGCAATAATCAGGCTGTCACTGTCATCCACTTCGAGAAATTGCAGGAAAGAATTCAGGACACGGCGGATTTCACCAACGTCGTTGCGCTCGGTGCGCTTGGCCCCGATGGCGTCGAATTCGTCGAAGAAATAGACCCCCCTGGTTTCGCGGATCGCATCGAACACCAAGCGCAGCTTGGCGGCGGTCTCCCCCATGAACTTCGTAATCAAGGCATCGAGCCTCACGAGGAACAGCGGGATGCCGAGTTCGCCGGCCAGCACC
>CAIOJO010000151.1 GCA_903858635.1 uncultured Telmatospirillum sp.
ATCGAAGACGTGTTCTCGATCTCGGGCCGCGGCACCGTGGTCACCGGCCGCGTCGAGCGCGGCGTGATCAAGGTCGGCGAGGAAATCGAGATCGTCGGTCTGAAGGCCACCGTGAAGACGGTCTGCACCGGCGTCGAAATGTTCCGCAAGCTGCTGGACCAGGGCGAGGCCGGCGACAACATCGGCGCGCTGCTGCGCGGCACCAAGCGGGAAGACGTCGAGCGCGGCCAGGTTCTGGCGGCGCCGGGGTCGATCACCCCGCACACCAAGTTCAACGCCGAAGCCTATGTGCTGACCAAGGAGGAGGGTGGCCGTCACACGCCGTTCTTCACCAACTACCGCCCGCAGTTCTATTTCCGCACCACGGACGTGACCGGTACGGTCGCGCTGCCGGAGGGGACCGAGATGGTGATGCCGGGCGACAACGTGTCGATGGTGGTCGAGCTGATCGCCCCCATCGCCATGGACGACGGCCTGCGTTTCGCCATCCGCGAAGGTGGCCGGACCGTCGGCGCCGGCGTGGTTGCGTCGATCATCGAGTAAGTATATAACGCGTGGTTTCGCCCCTCCCCCAAAGGTAGGGGCGAGGCCACGCAAGGCCCTTTCACCGCCGTCATTCTTCACAGGATGGCGGCGCGCGGGTCTAGGAGTGTAGCTCAACTGGTAGAGCACCGGTCTCCAAAACCGGGGGTTGGGGGTTCGAGCCCCTCCACTCCTGCCAACCGCAACAAGGGGCCGGCATCGATTGCAAATGCCTGCGCAGGTAATAAGTAGACATGGCTAAATTTTCACCAGGCCTGTTTTTCCGCCAGGTGCGGCAGGAAGTCGCCAAGGTTACCTGGCCCTCGCGCAAGGAGACGGGCGTCTCCACCTTGATGGTCCTCATCATGGTGGTGATTACCTCGGTGTTCTTCCTGCTCGTCGACCAGTTCTTCGCCTGGGCGGTCAAGATGATTTTCGGGCTGGGAGCCTAACCATGGCCCATCGTTGGTATGTCATTCACGTCTACTCGGGATTCGAGAAGAAGGTCGCGCAGTCGATCCGCGAACAAGCCGAACAGAAGGGCTTGGCCGAACGCTTCGAAGAGGTCCTGGTGCCGGTCGAAGAAGTGGTCGAGGTGCGTCGGGGCGCCAAGGTGAGCGCCGAACGAAAGTTCTTCCCGGGCTACGTGCTGGTCAAGATGGACCTCAGCGACGAGACCTGGCACCTGGTCAAGAATACGCCGAAGGTGACCGGCTTCCTGGGCGGCAAGGGCCGTCCGACGCCGATCAGCGACGCCGAAGCCGACCGCATCATGAAGCAGGTGCAGGAGGGCATCGAACGTCCGAAGCCCTCGATCACCTTCGAGGTGGGCGAGCAGGTGCGGGTGTCCGATGGTCCCTTCACCTCGTTCAACGGGCTGGTCGAGGAAGTGGACGAGGAACGGGCCCGGCTCAAGGTGGCGGTGTCGATCTTCGGCCGATCGACTCCGGTCGAGCTGGAATACTCGCAGGTCGAGAAGGTTTAGGGCCGGCGCCGGAAGGCGCGGCCAAGATGGAAATCCCCCGCCGGGACCGGGTTCCCGGCGGGTGGTAGCGAGGCGGGAGGCCAGCCATGGCCGGACCGCCGACCCGGACTGCATAAAAACCGAGGTATGAAATGGCAAAGAAAATCGTCGGCTTTATTAAGCTGCAAGTGCCGGCGGGTAAGGCCAATCCTTCCCCGCCGATCGGTCCCGCGCTCGGTCAGCGTGGCCTGAACATCATGGAATTCTGCAAGGCCTTCAATGCCCAGACACAAGGCCTCGAGCCGGGCATGCCGATTCCGGTGGTGATCACCGCCTTCGCCGACCGCACCTTCACCTTCGTCACCAAGACCCCGCCGGTCAGCTATTTCCTGAAGAAGGCGGCCAATCTGCCCAAGGGGTCGCAGACCCCCGGCAAGGGCTTTGTCGGCAAGGTGACGATGGAGCAGATCCGCGAGATCGCCGAAAAGAAAATGCAGGACCTGAACGCCAATGACGTGGAGGCGGCCAGCGCCATGCTCGTCGGCTCGGCCCGCTCCATGGGCCTCCAGGTAGTGGAGTGAGACGATGGCTGAAGGCAAGCGCTTAAAGAACGCGTACGCGGAAATCGACCGCACGAAGTTCTACCCCATCGGCGACGCGGTGAAGATGATCAAAACCCGCGCCGTCGCCAAGTTCGACGAAACCATCGAGATCGCGCTCAATCTCGGCATCGACCCGCGCCACGCCGACCAGATGGTCCGCGGCGTGGTCGACCTGCCGAACGGCACCGGCAAGACGGTGCGAGTCGCCGTCTTCGCCAAGGGTGCCAAGGCCGACGAGGCCAAGGCCGCCGGTGCCGATGTGGTCGGTGCCGAGGACCTGGCGGAAGAGGTGCAGAGCGGCAAGATGGATTTCGACCGCTGCATCGCCACGCCGGACATGATGGGCTTGGTCGGGCGACTGGGTAAGGTTCTGGGCCCGCGCGGCCTGATGCCGAACCCGCGCGTCGGCACCGTGACGCCGAACGTCGGCCAGGCGGTCAAGGACGCCAAGGGCGGCGCCATCGAGTTCCGCGTCGAGAAGGCGGGCATCGTCCACGCCGGCATCGGCAAGGTGTCGTTCACCGACGACGCCCTGCTGGCCAACGTGCGCGCCATGATCGACGCGCTGAACAAGGCCAAGCCGTCGGGCGCCAAGGGCATCTATATCCAGCGCGTCTCGCTGAGCTCGACCATGGGCCCGGGCGTCAAGGTCGACCTGTCCAGCGTCAACGCCTAAGCACTGCGCCTAACAGAACGATGGATCAGGCGGGCCCGCAACGGCCCGCCTTTTTCATATCGCCCTTGCTGGCCGCGAAGGCGCGTCGCTATGAAGGGGCATGACCATCGAAATCCTCAAGAGCACCGCACGGCTGGACGACACCGAGGGCAAGGAGCGCTTCCTGGCCACCATCGGCAGCGACGTGGAGGGCCTGCGCGCCCAACTCAAGCCCGGGGCGATGATCCATATCGAGCAGTACGAGAAGGAAACCCTGACCGCCCGATATCTGAAGACGGACGGCGTGAGCTACATCTGTTTCATCGTCATCGGCGTTTCGCTGGAGGACGCCCGCCGCATCGCCCTCGCTTCGCGCGAGACGCCGGGCTGGTCCACGGCCGATTTCCGCAAGTCGGTCGGCAAGGCGCTGGGCGTCGTGATGCCGCCGGCGATCTTGGACTGATGGCATCGACTCATGGATGAGAAATCTCAAGTCGATAGGGATGCCAAGCCGATGCTTCAGCGCATTCGGGAAATCCAGCAGCACCTCGCCGACCACGAGCGCACTGGATTTCCAGCTGACAAGGCGTTCTTCGACGAACTCTCCGGGGACGCCGAGGCTGACGACTTCTCTGACATAGCGGGCGCTCGCCGCTTGAAACCCACCCCCCGATAGTATAAACGCCGCCGCTTCCGGTGGTGGGTTCGCTCGCCGCCGATCCTGTCCGAGAACCGCGGGCCCCTCCAAGCATGCTTGATTGGGGCTTAATCCTTCCACCGCGGGGAGACGGGGAGCAGACACCGACGTTCCTGACCCCTTAGCCGGGGAGGGCGGGCGGCCATGCATCCTGGGACAGGCTGAGCCGATGGGCCCGCGCGGGCATATGTTCGCGCGTCTCCCATCGTTTTCGGCTGCCGGATTGTCCGGTCGCCTAACTGAGTAACGGAGACCGCAATGGACCGCGCTCAAAAAGCGGAATCGATCGAGGCGCTTAAGGGCGTCTTCGCCGATGCCGGCGCCGTCGTCGTGACCCACTACGTGGGTCTGACCGTTGCGGAAATGACCGATCTGCGTGGCCGCCTTCGTAAAGAAGGCGCCTCGCTGAAGGTGGTGAAGAACCGTCTGGCCCAAAAGGCGCTGAACGGAGCCGGCGAGGGGGCA
>CAIOJO010000152.1 GCA_903858635.1 uncultured Telmatospirillum sp.
ACCAATTGAATGGTTCAGTGCACTATGGCCCCTTATGGCTGGGGCAGTCAGCACGATGGCAGAAGAGGGCCCGGTCGCCAACCTCGTTGGCGAGGGGATGCCGTCGATCCATGGACGAGGGGTTCAGCCGCCGATCTAACCGCCGGCGGAGCGCAGCACGCGTCCGGCATGAATGCCCTTGGCGAGGCTCACCAGCATATCCACCACATCCTCGAAGTCGTCCATCCGGTCGGTATTGGTGGTGACGTCGAACGCATGGGCGTCGGAGAGGCGCGAATTGAACATCTCCCAGACGAATTTGCCGCGTCGGTGGTTGATTTCGCGGGCCTTCTCCAACTCGCTGGCCTCGGTGCCGTGGCCGGCGGCGGCCATTCGTTTGGCGCAGATCTCCGCACTTCCGGCAATGCGCACCCGCAGCGCGCAGGCGTCGGTGAGGATGACATGGGCGCCCCGGCCGACGATGACACCGCCCACGCGGCCAAGGCTCATCACCACCTTGACCAGGGTATCGCGATAGGCGTCGAAGCCGATCTCGCGGCCGGCGAACAGGCGATAGAACCACATGTCCTTGGCCCGGCCGATCCCCTCGTCGAGCAGACGCACGGTGGCGGGGGCGTCCTTGAGACGGTCCGCCACCTTGCGCAGCAACTCGTCGTCGTAAAGCGGCAGATCGAGGCGTTGGCACAGACGGGTGGCGATGATGTCGCCGCCCGAGCCGTAATCGCGCGAAATGGTGATGAGCGGTTTCAAGGGATGATGAAGCGTTCCCTGCGGCTGCGCCGCGGCGACTTCGGCCATGGCCGAGATGACTTGCAGCACATTGCTGGACACCGGAGTTCCTCCCGACAATTCGCCGCAAAGACCATATTCCAAATAGCAGAATATGCCCGGACCTGGACTCCGGCAATGATCTAGGTTGCGTCGGTGGCGGATCCGCCCGTCGGCCTCCAGCCGGTCCAGGGCCCGGTCGATCGCCCTTCAATGCTCCTTCTGCTGCTGCGCGGTCTGGCCCTTGCGCTCCTTTTCTTTGGTCCTGGCGAGGTTCTTCCTGTTCGCCTTGGCGCTCTCGTTTTTCGATGCGCCGGCCTCGTGCAGGGCGATGGCCACCGCCTGTTTGCGGCTCTTCACCTTCTTGCCGGTGCCGCTTTCCAGCTCGTCATGCTTGAACTCGTGCATGACCCGGCCGACCGTCTGCTTCTGTTCCTTCGATTCCGGCATGATCGCCTCCTGACTTGTCGCGCTTGGCTGATTAACGCGGCGCCCGACACGGGTGTTTCGTCAGGCCCGGCCCTCCGTGCGCCGCGAAACGGCATCTGCGTTCGTCCGTATTGCTTTGATCGATGCCGCCATTTCAACCTGATCAGGCCGGTGCAGCTCCGACAGTGATCCGGGAACGATAATGCCCAACGGGAAGCGTGACCCAATCAGACCGGGTCTTGCTCTACAGGCGAGCGAGTCTCTCAGGTTGGCAAAGATCCATCGGCAGCCCGCAACAGGTCGCCGAAGGCCTGTTCGTCGACCGGTGGACTGAAGAAGAATCCCTGCATGACCCGACAGCCGCGCGCCAGCAGGTCGGCGACCTGGACCTCCGTTTCGACGCCTTCGGCGATGATGCCGAAACCGAGATTGGTGGCCAAGGCGACCACCGCCGAGATGATCGCCCCATCCTTGAGGTCGCCGGGCAATGCGGCAACGAAGCTGCGGTCGATCTTCAGCGAGCCGACCGGAAAGCTCTTCAGATAGCTGAACGAAGAGTATCCGGTGCCGAAATCGTCGATCGACAAACCCACCCCCATCTCCTTGAGCCGGGTCAGCAGTAGCGCCGCCTTTTCCGGTTCGGCGGCGACGATGGTTTCGGTGATTTCCAGCTCCAGGCATTCGGCCGGCAATTCCGCCTCGGCCAGGCATTGGGCGATGGTGGCCGGCAGGTGATCGTCATTGAATTGGGCAGGGGACAGGTTGACGCTGACCGGCGGGAAGGGGAGGCCGGCTTGACGACAGCGGCGATAGGCGGAACAGGCCTCGCGGAGGGTCCAGTTGCCGATCTCCTGCATCAGTCCGGCCCGTTCGGCGATCGGGATGAACAGGTTGGGGCTGATTTCGCCCCGTTCCGGGTGGTGCCAGCGGATCAGCGCTTCGGCGCCGACGATGCGGTTGGTCGGGGCGTCGATCTTGGGCTGGTAGACCAGGCGGAATTCGTGGCGCTCGAGGGCCCGTCTCAGGTCGTTCTCCAGGTTCAGCCGTTCCATCGACTGCCGGGTCATCTCCGGGTCGTAGAAGCAGTAGGGCCGGCCGCCGGTCTTGCTGGCGTACATGGCGGCATCGGCGTTGGACAACAGCTCCTCGGCGGTCTTTCCGTCCTCGGGAAAGGTGGCGACGCCGATGCTGGTCGAGACGAACAGCTCACGCCCGGCCACCGGGAACGGATCGGAGAAGGCGTAACGAATCTTGTCGACGATCGCCAGGCCGGCCCGGCGGTCGGTGACGTCGGGGAGGACGACGACGAACTCGTCGCCGCCGATCCGGCCGATCAGGTCGGAGGCGCGAATGGAAAACTTTAGCCGTGACGCCGCCTGGCTCAGCAACGCGTCGCCGGCGGCATGGCCGAACGAGTCGTTGATGTCCTTGAAGCGATTGAGGTCGAGGAACAGCACCGCAACCATACGGTTGCGGGCGCTCGCCGCCGACAGCGCGTGGTCCAGGCGCTCCATGACCGTCTGTCGGTTGATCAGCCGCGTCAAGGCGTCGTGGCGGGCCTGGAAACGGATCCGCTCCTCGTCGATCTTGCGGCGCGTGATGTCGCGGCAGACCGCGACACGGACCGCCCCTTCGCCCTCGACGGTGGCGCCGGGATTGCCGACCAATGAGACCGACAGGGAGATCGGGAACGCTTCGCCGTCCCGCCGCGTGGCCCAGGCCTCACCGCGCCAATGGCCTTTTTCGGCGATGGCGTGGTCGACTGCCTCGACCATCGATTCGCCGTTCTCGGCATTCAGGGTCAGGGGCGACGGCTGGCCGGCAACTTCCGCCATGCTCCATCCCATCATCCGCTCGAAGGCCGGATTGACCGCCTGGACCACTCCGCCGGCGTCGCTGACCAGGATTGCTTCCGTCACATTGTCGAACACCACCGCCGCCAGTTTCAGCCGCTCCTCGGCCCGGCGCCGCTCGGTGACGTCCTGCACCGTGCCCTCGTAGCAGGCCACCTCGCCATCGGTGTCCCGCACGGCCCGCGCATTCTCCGAGATCCAGATGACGCTGCCGTCCTTGCGATAGACTTGCGCTTCGAAATTCTTCACCACATCGGTGGCGGTCAGGGCCTCCTTGAACCTTTCGCGCTGTCCCGGGTCGACATAGAGCAAGCGGGCGATATCGGTCAGTTCGCCCATCAGCTGTTCGGGCGAATCATAGCCGTAGATGCGGGCAAGAGCCCGATTGGCGTCCAGGTAGCAGCCATCCGGGGTCGTGCGATAGATCCCCTCGATGGCATTCTCGAACAGCGAACGATAGGTCCGGCGGCGTGCCGGGAGGGGGCCACCAAGCCGCGCATCGGGGTCCGTCGCCGATGGCCTTGCGGCCTCACCGTGCAAATCCTTCATCAAGATCCGATCAAATTGCAGAGAGCCACACCTATCGCGAGCATAGGTAGCATGCCTGGAGCGTCTTCTGCCTGCAAGTCATATGCAGTTGCAGTCCGGAGGGGTCGCGGCGGTTGCCGAACGGTGGAGAAACGGGCCAAGTTGGGAAACCCGGCCGCAGGGCCCGATGGAGAATGCTTCGCCATGCCACTGGCGCGCCGCTTCGCGGTGTATTTCGCCCCCGAACAGGACAGCAGCCTGGACCGCTTCGGTCGGGGCTGGCTTGGGCGCGAACCCCGGCAGCCGCTCCTGAGCCTGCCGGCACCGCTGTCCGGGTTGGATCCGGTGCGACGGCAGGAACTGCTGTTCGAGCCGCGGCATTACGGCTTTCATGCCACGCTGAAGCCGCCGATGCGGCTGGCCCCGGGCCTCTCGCGCGACCGGTTGGCCGCTGCCGTGGCCGGATTGGCCGGCGACCGGCGGCCCTTTGTGGCGCCGCCGTTGCGTCTGGCCGAGTTGGACGGGTTCCTCGCCTTGCGGCCGGTGCAGGCGGTGCCGGCCCTCGACCGGCTGGCCGAGGATTGCCTGCGCCGCTTCGAGCCGTTCCGGGCGCCGATCAGCCCGGATGAGCGGGCGAAACGGTTGCGCCGGCCACTGACCGAGCGCCAGCATGTCCTGCTGGATCAATGGGGCTATCCTTACGTCCTCGACCAGTACCGCTTCCATATGACTCTGACCGGGCGAATCGACCAGCCGGAGGAGCGTCGCCGGGTGTTCGAGCTGCTGCGACCCTTGGTCGCCGAGGTGGAACGGGAGTCGTTGGCGGTCTCGTCGGTGTGCCTGTTCGAACAGAGCGCTCCCGGTCAACCCTTCGTTCTGGCCGAACGCTTTCCCTTCGCCGCCGAATAAAGCGGCGAAAGCCTTGCGATGTCAAACGGGATTGAGCGCCAGTCGCGGCTGGTCGCCGCAGATCAGGTAGGCCACCGCCATCTTGTCCGGCGCGGTCTTTGCCTGCTTCTTCTTGGAGGCGATGACGGCGCTTACGTCGTCGACGCTGCACCAGTCGCAATCGGTGCCGAGTTCGACCAGGACGGCGCTGGCCGACAGCAGGGGGAAGGATTTCTGGTGCCCTTCGCGGTCCTGGGCGACGATGTGGCCGCGGGCCCGGGTCTCGGCGTCGTAGAAGCTTTCGGCATCGGAGGTGAACTTGCCGATGAGGTCGCCGATCAGTCCCTGGGCTTCGTCCATGCCGGTCTCGGACAAGCCGATGAAGAAGTCATCGCCGCCGATATGGCCGAGGAACCAGGTCGCCGGCCTGGCCTTCTTGCGCATCAGTTCGGCGAACAGCAGGATGGCGCGGTCGCCCTGGCGGAAGCCGTAGGTGTCGTTGAACGGCTTGAAATTGTCGAAGTCGATATAGGCGAGCACGGCGGCTTTGGCGCAGGCCAGGAGCTCGGTGACATATTCGGTGATCACCGCATTGCCGGGCAGCTTGGTCAGGGGATTCTCGTCGCGGGCCCGGGCGAGGGTTTTTTCGTGCATGGCGCGGATCAGCGAGCGGGCGCTGAGAAACCCACGATAGGTCATCTGTTCGGCGATCAGGATGCCATCGGCATCGTCCTCGGTCGAATAGATGGCCAGCAACTGGTCCAGGGGTGTCGTGATGTCGGCGATCGGGCAGCGCACCAGAAAGCTGCGCAGGGTCCGCCCCAGGCTGCGATTGGCGATCAGATCCTTGCCGAAGGCCGAATAGGCATAGTTGCGCAGATTGCGTTCGCGCAGCACGCCGACCGGCTGCGCCAGCTGGTCGACCACCGGAATGAAGGTTTGGTGCGGGTTGTGGGCGACGCGGGTGAACACCTCGGTCATCGGCGTGTCGATCAGCACCGGCGGGGTGGGGTCCAGCTGGTCGGCGATCCATTTGTGGTCGATCAGGCGACGGCTGCGGCCGTCGCGGGCCATTTCCTCGACCTGCGGAAAATGGGTCGCCGCCGCGGTCGGATCGTTGACCGGCGGCTGCAGGAAGAATCCCTGCACCAGGTCGCAGCCGAGTTCGCGGCAGACCATGAGTTCGCCCGCCGTCTCGACGCCGACGGCGATCACCTCGATGCCGAGGGTATGCGCCGTGCCCACCAGTTGCGCCAGCAGCACCCGCTTGCGGGCCACGGTGTCGACCCCCTCGATGAAGGCGCGATTGATCTTCAGGAAGTCGAGTTCGCAGTTCTGCATCAGGACCAGGCTGTCGCCGCTGGTGGCGTAGCGGTCGAGTGCCACCAGCGACTCGTGGCTGCGCAGCATCCGTACCCAGTCCGCGGCCGTGGCCGGGGTGCCGGCATGGCCGCTGACTTCGGTCACCAGTTGATTGGCATAGGGCGACAGCAATTGGCGGGTCCCCTCGATCACTTCGTCGGCGGCGGCGGCCAGGCGATGATCGAGGTTCACGAACAGCATGCGATGCCGCATCGCAGGCAGCAGCGCCGCCCGTTCGGCGGCCTTGCGGCGGATCGCCAGTTCCAGTTTGGCGAGAATGCCGGTGCGATGGGCCGCATCGAACAAGCTCTTGATCTCCGCCTCGCCCGAATCGGGGCCCGGGCGGACCAGGACCTCGTAGCCGACGCACTGACCCGTATGGATATTGGCGATCGCTTGAAACGCCACGTCCAGGACGAAGTCGACGGAGTTGAGGCCTTTGGTCGTCAAGACGCGATGCCAATCTGTTCGCGGGGGGGCGCGGCGGCTTGGATGGGTGCGCCAATGCTACGCGACAATACACATGGGGGCAGTGGGGGTTCAATCGGGGGCAGGAGACGACACAGAAATTTAACAGTCGCCATCCACCGAGCTGTGGAGATCGGCAAATCCCGGAACGGGCGTCGATGGTCGTCGACGACCATCCGGCCGTGTTACGAATCCCCTTGAAAGGCCGCGATGAACGCTTCCACCTCGGCATAGGCGGTTGTTGCCGCGTCGAGATAGTGGGAGAGCCGGGCGAAGCTGGTCCGACCCCCGGCTTTCGTCTCGATATCCATCAGGATGGCGGCAAGGCGGGTGGCGCAAACCGAGCGCGCCGCCCCCTTGGCGGCATGGACCGTGTCGGACAGGGTCTCGCGGTCGCGGTCGTCGAGCGCGGCGCGGGCCCGGACCAGCAGTTTTGGACAGAATTTCGTGAACGAGGCGAAGATCAGGGCTAAGGTTTCCGGTGAATCGTCGCCGATCAGACCGGCCAGGGCGGCGCAATCGATGGGCTCGGCGGCCGGCTCGGCTGGCGGTTGGTCCACCGCATGCGGGGCGGGCATATCGGCGCCGCCGTCGGACGGCGTCAGCCAGTGCCGCAGGGTGGCATCAAGCTTGTCGAGGGTGACCGGCTTGGCCAGATAGTCGTCCATGCCGGCGGCAAGACAGCGCTTGCTGTCGTCGGCCAGGGCATTGGCGGTCAAGGCGATCACCGGCAGGTGCCGGCCGCTCCCTTCCTCGGTGGTCCGCAGGCGTCGGGTCAGGCCATAACCGTCGAGTCTCGGCATCAGGCAGTCGGCCAGAAGCAGGGCATAGGATTTGCCGGCCAGGGCGACCAGGGCAGCCTCGCCGTCCTCGACCATGTCGTATGTCAGGCCCAGGCAGTCGAGCTGCTTGGCGATGACGATCCGGTTGGTGTGGTTGTCCTCGGCGACCAGGATAGGCAGGCTGGTGGCGATGCCGGACGCCGAGGCCCAGCTTGGCACCGTGAGGGCGGTGTCGACCGGAGTGCGGCCGACGGCGACCGCCACGGCGCCCGCCACGGCAGACCAGCGCAGCGGTTTCGCCAATGCCGACAATCCGGTCGCCGCCCATTGTTCGGCGAAGCTCCCGCGGGCGCCGCCGCCATATGCGGTGAGCGGGAGCACGGCGGGCGGTTCGGCCATGCCGAGGAACAGGGCGGGATCCAAGGACTGATCCACCAGGACCGCATCGAACCGCGTTGCCGCCAATGCCGCCGTCGCGGCTCTGCCGTCCGCCGCCTCGACAACCTCGGCCCCCTGGGATCGCAGCGCATCGGCCAGGCAGCCGGCGGACTCCGCCAGCGGATCGGCGACCAGGACGCGGATGTCCATCAGTGACGGTTCCGTGCCGTCGCCGGTGGTGGGGGCGGCGGCCAGGGGGATGGCAAAGGAAAAGGTCGATCCGTGGCCGAGGGCGCTCGACAGGGTGATCTCGCCGCCCATCAAGTCGACCAGCCGTTTGCAGATGACCAGGCCGAGGCCGGTTCCGCCGAAGCGCCGATTGGTGCTGACATCTGCCTGGGCAAAGGGCTGGAACAGCCGCAGCTGCTGTTCCTCGGTCATTCCTGTCCCGGTGTCCTCGATTTCGAACAGGATGGAGTCGGCTTGCCCCCGGACGTGGGCGAGAACCCGGCCGTGGTCGGTGAACTTGACGGCATTGCTGAGCAGATTGAGCAGGATCTGCCGCAGGCGCGTCGGGTCGCCGAAATAGCTGTCGGGAAGCGCCGGATCGACCCGCCAGGCGATTTCCACCCCTTTGCCGCGCCCGAGGGGAGCGACCAGGTTGACCGTGGTCTCGACGGTCTGGCGCAGGCGCATGGGGATGTTCTCGATGGACATCTTGCCGGCTTCCATCTTCGACAGATCGAGGATGTCGTCGATGATGGTCAGGAGCGTTCGCGCCGAATCGCTGATGACGGAAACCATGTCCTTCTGTTCCGCCGACATCGGCGTGGTGGACAGCACCTCGATCATGCCCAGCACGCCGTTCATCGGGGTGCGGATCTCATGGCTCATGGTGGCGAGGAACTGGGACTTGGCCTGGGTGGCCTGCTCCGCTTCATCCTTGGCGGCGTGCAACTCGTCTTCCCAGCGTTTGCGCTCGGTGGTGTCCCTGACCCCGATCAAGACGCATTGTTCGGCGTCGATCTCGATCATCTGGCCGGATAAATTGGCCCACAGGTTTTCGCCCCAGCCGGTCGCCAAGACGCATTCGAAGGTGTCGATGAAGCCGCCGCCGCGCAGTTGGGCCAGGAACCGCCGGCTCGGCTCTTCGCCGAGCAACTCTTCCAGGGCCACGCTCTTCGAATCCGGCCCATGGGCGAATAACTCGGAGGCGCGGCGATTGATGCGGGTGATCCGCAGGTCACGCACCCGGACCAACAGCATGGCCAGCGGTGCCCCGTCGAAGAACCGTTGCAGGGTTTGTTCGGCCTGTTTGCGGTCGGTGATGTCGTTCATGCCGACCAGGACGTAACGTTGCCCGGCCAGTCTGACGATCTGGCCGGAGACGGTGCCGCAGTAGCTCTCGCCATAGGAGGTGTTGAGCATTACCTCGAAATCGTCGATGAAGCCGCCGTTCTGCAGGCGGCGCAGGAAGCTCCGGGTGGTCGCTTCGCCCAGGATCTCATCGAGGTTGATGCTTCGCCCGTCGCGCTCGCCGGCAAACAGCTCGACGGCGCGCCGATTGGCTCGCAGCATGGTCGCGTCCTCGATGGTGCAGAGCATCATCGGCAAGGGGGCGGCATCGAACAGGCCGGCCAGGGTCTCGTCGGCCGAGCGCCGGGCGGTCAGGTCTTCGATCCACAGCGCGGCGCCATCGGTCCCGCCGTCGGGGGTCTTCTGCCAGATCATCTTCGCCCAGAACGAGTGCCCGCCGGGTTGCCGCAGTTCGACCTCGGGAAAGGTGGCGGCGCCGTTTTCCGCGAAGCTTGCGGCCATCTGTCGGTAGAGGTCGGGTCGAATACACAAGAGACGGAAATTGGTGCCGATCAGTTGCTCGGCATCCTGGCCGAACAGCTGGCAGGCGACCCGGTTGACATAGCGGATGCGTCCGTCCCGCCAGATGACGGCAATGCCGGTTGGCGCGTTGGCCAACAGCTCGATGGCGGAACGACCGATCGCGGCATCGCTCTTCGAATCTGCCGATGGGGTACCGTGCGAGGCCATGACGCTCCAGACTTTCGCCGACAAGGGCGCCCCAACCGTAACGCCCGCCAGGCTATCTGTCAGCCGAATCCAGTAATATGAACAAAGTTAAATAAATGCGCAGGATCAAGAACAGCTTTTCAATCTTCCCGATTGGCTGGGGTGAAGCTATCCTGCCTTGGCGAATAGAATTGAGGCTGCAGGGGGCGTAATGGCTGCTCAGGATTCGATGCTGGCTGGTCGGCGTTTGCTCGTCGTGGATGACGAGGAGTTTGGCCGGTTCTTCGTCGTCCGGATGCTGCGCGAGATGGGGTGCGAGGACATCTTGCAGGCCGGCGATGGCGTTGAAGCGCTAAAACAGCTTGAACCCAGCGGCAATACCCTGTCCTGCGTCATCCTCGACTTCAACATGCCGAACGCCAATGGACTGCAGGTGTTGAAGGCGATCCGCACCGACCGGGCCGGCGTTCCCCGCGGCACCAATGTGCTCATGCTGACCGGCAATTCGGATTTCGGTTTGGTTGGGGCGGCGATGTCGCTGGACGTTGACGCCTTCCTGATCAAACCGGTGTCCAAGGCGGTCCTGACCGAGCGTTTGGAGCGGATGTTCCAGGAATCGCGGGAGATCAAGCCGGCCGCCGCCTATCAGGCGGTCGACATCGAGGTCATCAACAAGCGGCTGCTGAGCCGCAAGCCGGTCACCACCTCCTCGGCCAAGTCGGGGACCCTGATGCCCGGCGTAAACGGCAAGAAGCCTGGAACAGCCGCCCAGACGACGGCGGGCACGGTTCGGGTAAACCTGGACAACGTGGCCGCGGGAGCCATCCTGGCCGAGAACATCCGCGGCCAGGCCGGCGAACTGCTGCTGGGCGCCGCCACCGTCCTGAGCCCGCGGCTGCTGCTGCGGCTAAAAGAATTGCAGCCGGTCCTCAAGCTGGAATACCTGAGCATCTATGCCAAAGAGGGCGCCAAGCAGGGCTGACCTTAGATTTGCTCCCTCGCCGGGCGGGGCCTCCGGCCCCTTGGCCGCGCCCTCAACGGGTGCTGTTTCCTTACCAGCCG
>CAIOJO010000153.1 GCA_903858635.1 uncultured Telmatospirillum sp.
ATTATCATAGTTGTCGCTACGGGAAGTCTGTTGCCTTGCTCATGGCTCCGTGATAACAACAAGTCACCACTCGGCAGCGTCTCTCACAGGCAACCATAATCGACGCTAGGCGGCAATCATAATTGTCGCTCTACAGTCCTCGTACATGGCGGCCAGCTTTGCCTGTGAATCCATGTCGCCCTGCCCGGCCGCCCGGCGGTACCACTGGACGGCAAGGCCATAGTTCTGAGGCACTCCCCAGCCCGCTGCGTACATCACCCCGAGGTTGTGCTCGGCCGGAGGATAGCCCTGTTCGGCCGCCCTCCGGTACCAATCGACCGCCTGCGCGTAATCCTGCGGGAAAACCTCACCTCTTTCATACATGACGCCGACATTGTACTGCGCCATGTCGAATCCCTGATCGGCAGCCTTCCGGTACCAATTGGCGGCCAAACCGTCATCCTTGGCGACCCCGCGTCCCCTTGAATACATCAGCCCGAGATTGTATTGGGCCGTGGCCAACCCTTTGTCGGCAGCCTTTCTGTACCATGCCGCCGCTTGGAAATAATCCTGGGGAACACCGTCCCCCACGGAATACATCCGCCCGAGATAGAATTCCGCTTCCGCGTCTCCCTGCTTGGCGAGCGACCGGTATTCCCGCAACGCGGCGGCAAAATCCCCGCGCTGGTAAGCCGCAGAGGCACTGGCAGAATCCGCCGCCGCTGGCGAAGAGATCACGAATAGTCCCAGCACCGCCGCCGTAGAGAGGAGTTTGGACAAGCGGGACGGCCGTCCAGCGCACGGGCCGATCCGCCTTTCCCGCGAGGACGTCCCCATCTCGCCGGACGCCTAGCAGGGGTTCTGAGATCCGGGAATCGTCGAGCATGGGCGCGATTGATATGGCCCCGCCGGGACATAGGATTGAATTTGCGGCGGGCTGGGGAGCGGCGGCGCCTGGAAAACGGGGGGACTGGGCGGCTGTTGGACGTTCTGTTGATTGCCCCAAGGCGACGGGCCTGGCGCATTGTACATCAGTGGCGGCGTGCCACCCGGCCCGCCCTGATACATCATCCGGTTGTCATTGTAGTTCTGCGCCGTGGCGAGCGCAGGCATGAGGGCAATCGCCCCAAGGCTGATCGCGAATAGGATCCGATACATAGGCGCCTCCTGTAATGAGATGCGCCGCTGCGCCCGTCAGGCTAGCGGTTCCAATAACTGTCGATGCACGGGACGGTGTGCGATTGTTCAGTATATCGAGGTGCAACTTTTGAGCAACGTGCTTCGCTCCCTGCATGGACTTGCGGGAACGATTCGCCACCAACCTGCGTCGCCTCCGGCATGCGAAGGGCATGTCGCAGGACGCGGTTGCTTACGACTCGGACGTCAGCCGCAGCTATCTGAGCCAGCTTGAAAAAGGCAAGTATTACGCCAGTCTCAAGATCATCGGACGGCTTGCAGATGTCCTCAGCGTTGACCCCGCAGAATTCCTCAAAGCGACGGACAGCCAGGACGCGCGCTGAACGCGGACGGCCTGGGCCTTATTGCGCCACCGCCAATTTGATCACGTTGTTGCGGCGAGACGGTGTTGCGCAATACGTCGCCCATCGTTCCATCAGGCGGCGCCGCTTGATCAACAGTTCGCCTCGTCGGTACGCGGCCTCCACTGCGACGGGGATGGCGTGCGCCAGTGACTTTTCGACGACCTCGCTGGCGAAATTGGTCGTTTCGGCCGCCCAATCACGGAAAGACGACCGGAACCCGTGGTTGGTGAGGTGCCCCATTCCCAGTCTCTTGAGAACCGCCAGGCAGGCGCCGTCCGACAGATGTGTCTTGGGCTTCCATCCGGGGAACACGAAGGTCGGATCCTGACCTTTCATTTTCTTCAACACCGCCATGGCGTCCGCCGACAGCGGAACCCGGTGAGGATCGCCCCCCTTCCTCCGCCCCTTCATCCGTTGGCCGGGGATGGTCCACACCTTCTCGTCGAGGTCGAACTCGTCCCACCGCGCGCCTGCGGCCTCCCCGGGCCGCGTGGAGGTGAGGATCTGCAATTCCACTGCCCTCGGCGCTACGCCTTCCATCTCCCTGAGGGGAACCATAAAATCACCCATCACGCGCCAGTCGAGGGCAGCATGATGGACGACCTGGTGCACCCGGCTCTTGGCAGGCAGGACGTTTTGGAGGTGCCCCCTCCATAGCGCGGGATTCTCGCCATCGCGCTTCTTCATTACCTTGGCGTAGTCGAGGACCGCCTCAATGCGGCCACGCACGCGGCTCGCCGTTTCAGTCTTGGTCGTCCAGATCGGCTGGACCACCTTCAATACCAGAGCCGTGTCGATTTCCTGCACCGGGAAGTCTCCGAAGACGTCATAGACGTAGGTCTTCAGGGTGTTCGCCCACTGCTCCGCATGCTTCTCGTTCTTCCATCCGGATTTGTTGGCTTCGATGTACGACTCCGCGCATTGGCGGAAAGTCATTTCCTTCGCGGCGTCGAGGAGGCCCTGGCGCCGCTTGGCGGCTGCGGCCTTGATGGGGTCGATACCGTCCTTCAACTGCTTGCGGCATTGCAAGGCGGCGTCGCGGGCATCGGCCAAGCCGACGGTGTGGCAGGGTCCCAAACCCATGGCGTGGGACTTGCCCTGGCGGGTGTAGCGGAACAGCCACGACTTGGCCCCGGACAGCCCGATCTGGAGATAGAGTCCGGCGCCGTCGGCGAGCCAGGTGGGGCCTTTCAGCCTTTCCGGGGTCGCGGCCTTCACCTTCAACACATCAAGTATGCCCTGCTGCCGTCGAGCCATGTCCGCCTCCCAAGGAAAGCCGATGTGCGAGTCCTAGCTTACTTTTTGACTTACACTCCTGAGGTGGATTGTAGCACACGCCGAAGAACATCTCCAGACGGAAAGCCTCTTACCGCGTTGGAAATGTGAGTGTTTTTCTTTGCGTTTTGCATGTCCGCAAACAACGGCGGACGACAGTTTGGCGGATGGGGTGGGATTCGAACCCACGATACGCTTTTGACGTATACACACTTTCCAGGCGTGCGCCTTCGACCGCTCGGCCACCCATCCTTCGTGCCACGATTCGGGGAACCGAGGCGGACGCGAAAAATATACGACAGACCAGCCGTTTGCAATACCCGCCAGGCCTGTCCATGGTTGAAAATGAAATTGATTTGTGGCAATTACATAATGTGCTTCCAACAATTTATTTTGATGCCTGTTTGGGGGTTACATGTTTTTGGGGCGCCTTCTGGGGTGGGTGCTGGTTGGTATGGCCGTGCTGATGGCCTCGGGGGATGCCGTCATGGCATTGGGGCCCGGCGATCATATGGGCATCGTCACCGGTGATGTCTGGATGTTGCTGGCAGGCCGGGCTTTGCAGCCCGGGGCGCTGTCGCCACCGCTCTCGGTGATGCTGATGGCGTGGCCGGCCTGGGTGGTCCTGGCACCGCTGGGCGTCGGGCTGGTCTGGGCCTTCCGCCCGCGCCGACGGCGCCACCGCTCCCGTCACTTCGCTTAAGCGGTCAGTCGTCACCCATCTTGAGGGCGGCGAGGAAAGCCGATTGCGGGATCTCGACGCGGCCGAACTGGCGCATCCGCTTCTTGCCTTCCTTCTGTTTGTCCAACAACTTGCGCTTGCGGCTGACGTCGCCGCCATAGCATTTGGCCAGGACGTCCTTGCGCAAGGCCGAGATGCTCTCGCGGGCCACGATCCGTCCGCCGATTGCCGCCTGAATGGCGATGGGGAACATCTGGCGCGGGATCAGGTCCTTCAGACGCGTGCAGATGGAGCGGCCGCGCGACTCGGCATGGGCGTGGTGGACGATAAAGGCCAAGGCGTCGACCGGTTCGGCATTAACCAGGATGGTCACCTTGACCAGGTTGCTCTCCTGATAGCCGTCCATCTCGTAGTCGAAACTGGCATAGCCGCGGCTGATCGACTTCAGCCGGTCATAGAAATCGAAGACGATTTCATTCAGCGGCAGGCGATAGACCACCATGGCCCGGTTGCCGGCATAGGTCAGGTCGACTTGCGCGCCGCGCCGTTCGGTGCATAGCTGCAGGACCGGACCGAGATATTCGTCGGGCACCAGGATGGTGGCCTTGATCCACGGCTCCTCGATGCGGTCCATCCGGGTGACCTCGGGCATGTCGGCCGGGTTGTGCAGGGCCATCAGTTCGCCGTTGGTCAGGTGGATGCGATACACCACCGAAGGGGCGGTGGCGATCAGGTCGAGATTGAATTCGCGTTCCAGCCGCTCCTGAATGATTTCCAGATGCAACAGCCCGAGGAAGCCGCAGCGGAAACCGAAGCCGAGGGCGGCCGAGGTTTCCATCTCGTATTCGAAGCTGGCGTCGTTCAGCCGCAGCCTGCTCAATGACTCGCGCAACTGCTCGAATTCGGCCGCATCCACCGGAAACAGGCCGCAGAACACCACCGGCACATTCGGTTTGAAGCCCGGTAGCGGCGTCGCCGCCGGATGCCGTTCGTCGGTGATGGTATCGCCCACCTGGCAGTCGGCAACCGCCTTGATGCTGGCTTGCAGGAAGCCGATTTCGCCCGGTGTCAGGGCGTCGACCTGCACCATCTTGGGGGTGAAATAGCCCACCGAATCCACCTGATAGCTGCCGCCGGTGGCCATCATGCGGATCTTCTGGCCCTTCCTGAGGGTGCCGTTCTTCACCCGGACCAGGTTGACCACCCCCAGATAGGCGTCGTACCAGCTGTCGACCAGCAGCGCCTGCAGCGGCAGGTCGGGGTCGCCCACCGGCGGCGGCAGGCGCGTCACCAGGGCTTCCAGGACCTCGTCGATGCCGATCCCGGTTTTCGCCGAGATCATCACCGCATGCTCGGTGTCGAGGCCGATGACGTCCTCGATCTGCTGCTTGACCCGCTCCGGCTCGGCCGCCGGCAGATCGATCTTGTTCAGCACCGGGACGATTTCGTGGTTGTTCTCGATGGCCTGATAGACATTGGCCAGCGTCTGCGCCTCAACCCCTTGGCTGGCATCGACCACCAGCAGCGAGCCTTCGCAGGCGGCCAGCGAGCGGCTGACCTCGTAGGCGAAGTCGACATGGCCGGGGGTGTCCATCAGGTTCAGTTCATAGGTCTCGCCGTCCTTGGCCCGATAGGCCAGGCGGACGGTCTGCGCCTTGATGGTGATGCCGCGTTCACGCTCGATATCCATCGAGTCGAGGATTTGATCGCGCATCTCGCGATCTTCGATGCCGCCGCATTTCTGGATCAGGCGGTCGGCAAGGGTGGACTTGCCATGATCGATATGGGCAATGATGGCGAAGTTTCGGATGTGCTTGAGATCGGTCATCGAGCGATAAGGAGTCCTTTGGCTACGGCCGGAACATAGGGCACAAGCCGTCGGCGGGCAATGGGCGATCGGCCGCGCCGACCGGGCAGCCGGCCGCATCGAAAGGGGATGAACCCTTGTCGGCCCCACCGCAGCGCACAAGTTTTTTCGTGGAGCCACAATGCCGCAAGCGGTAAACTGTCATTATCGAGTATCGGGGGTCGCGCATGGATGCCAAGACGACCAACCCCAAGATGGCCAGCGCCAAGGCCCCCGGTCAGGACCGGCGGCGGGGCGGTGCAGCGCCCCCGGAAGCGCTCGAGATCACCCATCAACGCAATCGTCTGGCCGGCCTGTGGGCGGCTGAACTCCTGGGTCTGATGGGCTATGCCGCGCAGGACTATGCGCGCAGCGTCATGCACACCGATCATCCGCAGGAAACGGTGCATGACGACGACCACGAAAAGGTGGTGGGCAAGCTCTCCACCGACTTGGCCGGCCATGTCACCCTGGCCGAAATCCGGGCGCGCATGGCCAATTTCCTGAGCGAAGAGCGCCGCCAGAGGAAGAAGCGCCCGTAGCCACCGGCCTTACTAAATCCGCCGCTTCGCGGCGGTCACCGGCGCGGAGGCCGGTGCCACGGGAACCAAGCTACCCCCTCAACACGCCGCCGGTCGCCTTGCCCACCGCCTCGATCACCTTGGCCGCCACCGCTTCGATCTCGGCATCGGTCGGCGTCTTGTCGATGGGTTGCAGGGTGACCTGGATGGCCAGGCTCTTCTTTCCTTCGCCGACATGCGGGCCCTCGTACAGGTCGAACACCAGCACGTCGCTGATCAGCCCCTTGTCGGCCGCCTTGGCGGCCCGCATCAGGGCTTCGGCGGGCACCGCCTGATCGACCACGAAGGCGAAATCGCGCTCGATCGGCTGCAGCGGCGACACCTTGAGCAACGGCTTGGCCTTGGTCGGCTTGGCCTTGGGCAGTGGCACCGCATCGAGGAACAGCTCGAAACCGACCACACCGCCCTTGATGTCCAGGGCCGCCAGGATGCGCGGATGGATCTCGCCGAACCAGGCGACCAGCTTGGGGCCCAGCTTGAGGCTGCCGGAACGGCCGGGGTGATACCAGGGGCCGGCTTCGCCGCCCACCTGCAGCCCGTCGGCGGGTCCACCGGCCGCGGCAATGGCGGCCAGGGCGTCGGCCTTGGCGTCGAAGGCGTCCACCGGGCGCGGTGATTGCGCCCAATGGCGCGCCCCGGAGCGGCCGGCGCGCACGGCGGCGGCCACCGGCTGCTGATCCTCCGGCCGATCACCGTCGAATTGGGGTCCCAGCTCGAACAGCGCCGCATCCTTGTTGCCGCGATCGGCGTTACGCGCCACCGCCGCCAACAGATTGGGCAGCAGGCTGGGGCGCATGGCGTCGAGGTCGCTGGAGATCGGATTGGCCAGCCTGAGTTCGGGCTGGCCGCCGCCGAACAGTTCGGCCTGGGCGGTCGGCAGGAACGACCAGGTCACCGTCTCCACCAGGCCGCGCGCCGCCAGGCCGCGCCGGACCCAGCCGGAGCGCTTCTGGGCCGCCGTCAGCACCGGGCGGACCACCGCCGGACGTGGCAAGGACAGCACCGGAATGGCGTCGTAGCCGTGCACCCGGATCACCTCTTCGACCAGATCGTGCTCGCCGGTGATGTCGGCGCGCCAGGACGGCGGCACCACCGACAGGATCGGCCCGCCGTCGAGACGGCAGCCCAGCGCTTCGAGGATGCGCCGGATGTCGTCGGCCGGCACCTCGACGCCGCCGACTTGGGCGACCCGCTGCGGCCGGAAGGGGAAACAGCGGTCATCGGCCGGCACCCGGCCGGCGATCACCGGTTCCGAGGCCTCGCCGCCGCACAGCTCGATGATCATGCGGGTGGCCAGTTCCATCGCCGGCAGGACGAAGGCCGGATCGACGCCCCGTTCGAAGCGGTAGCGGGCATCCGACTCGATGGCCAGCTTGCGGCCGGTGGCCGCCGTCCGCATCGGATCGAACAGCGCCACTTCGAGGAACACCTCGGTGGTCTCGGCCGAAACGCCGCTCGCCTCGCCGCCCATGACGCCGCCCAGGGCCTGGGCCTGGCGGTCATCGGCGATCACCGTCATGCAGGGGTCGAGCTCGTAGGTCTTGCCGTTCAACGCCGCCAGCGTCTCGCCCGGGCGGGCCAGGCGCGCCTGGATATTGCCGCTGATCTTCCTGGCATCGAACACATGCAACGGCCGGCAAAGGTCGATCGTGAAGTAATTGGTGATATCCACCAGGGCCGAGATCGGCCTGAGACCGATCGCCGTCAGCCAATCCTTGAGCCATTGCGGGCTTTCGCCGTTGCGCACGCCCTTGACCAGGCGGCCGGCAAACAGCGGGCAGGCGGCGGCGGTGTCCGGGGTGAAATCGAGGGTGACGCCGATCGGGCTCTTGATCGTGCCCTTCACCTGCTCCACCGCCAGGGGCTTCAGCCGACCCAGACCGGAGGCCGCGAGGTCGCGGGCCAGCCCACGCACGCCCAGACAGTCGGCGCGGTTCGGGGTGATCGCCACATCGAATACCGGATCGACCTTCAAGACGCTGGTCAGGGGCACCCCGACCGGGGTGTCGGGCGGCAGTTCGACGATGCCCTCGTGGTCCTCGCCCAGCTTCAGCTCACGCCACGAGCACATCATGCCCTGGGATTCGACGCCGCGCACATTGCCCTTCTTCAAGGGCTCGCCAGTCGCCGGGATGACCACGCCGGGGATCGCCAGCACCACCTTGAGGCCGGCCCGCGCGTTGGGCGCCCCGCACACCACCTGCAGCGTCGTCTGGCCGGTGGACACCTTGCACAGATTGAGGCGATCGGCGTTGGGATGCTTTTCCGCTTCCAGCACATGGCCGACCACGAAGCCCTGCAGACGGGCCGCCGGATCGTCCACCGACTCCACCTCGAGGCCGAGCATGGTCAGACGTTCGGCGATGGCGGCGACGCCGGCGCCGGTATCGAGATGGCGCTTCAGCCAGGACAGGGTGAACTTCATCTGGCGAGCCCTCCGGTCAGGGTCGGGAGATCGAGGGGCACGAATCCGTAATGCCGGAGCCAGCGGAGGTCGGACTCGAAAAAGGTGCGCAAGTCGGGAATGCCATATTTCAGCATGGCGATCCGCTCGATCCCCATGCCGAAGGCGAAGCCCTGATACTCGTTGGGATCGACCCCGCAATTGGTCAGCACATTGGGATGCACCATGCCGCAGCCGAGGATCTCCAGCCAGTCGGCGCCGGCGCCGATCTTCAACTCGCCGCCGGCCCGCGAACAGCCGATATCGACCTCGGCCGAGGGCTCGGTGAAGGGGAAGAACGAGGGTCGGAAGCGGACCGGGACGTCATCCAGCTCGAAATAGGTCTTCACGAACTCGATCAGGCAGCCCTTCAGATGGCCCATATTGGTGGTGCGGTCGATCACCAGCCCCTCGACCTGATGGAACATCGGGGTATGGGTCATGTCGGAATCGCAGCGGTAGGTGCGCCCCGGGATGATCACCCGGATCGGCGGCTTCTGCTGCAGCATGGTGCGCACCTGCACCGGCGAGGTATGGGTGCGCAGCAACAGGCGCGAGCCGTCCGCCTTTTCCGGCAGGAAGAAGGTGTCGTGCATCAGTCGGGCCGGATGCTCGGGCGGAAAATTGAGCGCCGTGAAGTTATGGAAGTCGTCTTCGATATCCGGGCCTTCCGCCACCGTGAAGCCCATCTGGCCGAAGATCGCCACCACCTCGTCGACCGTCTGGCTGATCGGATGGATGCGGCCTTGCGCCTCCGGGCGCGCCGGCAGGGTAACGTCGATCCGCTCGCGGGCCAGCCGCTGATCCAGCGCCGCCGCCTCCAATACGATCTTGCGCGCCTCGAGGGCCGCCGCGACCTCGTCCTTGACGGCATTGATCTGCTGCCCGAACACCCGCCGCTCGTCGGCTCCCATGTCGCCGAGCATCCTCATCAGGGCGGTGATGCCGCCCTTCTTGCCGAGTGCGGTGACGCGCACCTGCTCGAGAGCCGCCACGTCGGAGGCGGCGCTGATGCTGTTCAATGTCTCGGCGCGAACCTGGTCCAGATCGGTCATCCGAAGTCCTTAGCGCTTTTCCACGAAAAAAAGGGGGCCGCCCTTAGGACGACCCCCTATTCGGTTTCCGTCGGGGCAAACCGACGATTCCTTAGGCCGCCTTGAGAGCCTGAGTGGCCTGGTCGACGAGCGACTTGAAGGCCTCCGGCTCGCGGGTCGCGATGTCGGAAAGAACCTTGCGGTCGAGCTCGATGCCGGCCCTCTTCAGGCCGTTGATAAATCGGCTGTAGGTGAGCCCATACTGGCGGGCGCCGGCATTGATGCGCTGGATCCACAAGGCGCGGAAATTGCGCTTCTTCACCCGGCGGTCGCGATACGCGTAGCGTAGCGCCTTTTCCACCTTCTCGATGGCGATCCGGAAATTGGTGCTGGAGCGGCCGCGGTAGCCCCTGGCCAGCTTGATGATCTTGCGATGACGGGCGTGCGTGGTGACGCCCCGTTTGACGCGCGCCATGGCTCAGCTCCCGTACGGCAGGTAGAATTTCTTGACGTTCGGGGCGTCGACCTCGGCCACCATGAAGGTGCCGCGGGCCTGGCGCTTCATCTTCGCCGACTTCGCCGAGAGGCAGTGACGCTTGAAGGCGACATTGGCGCGGACCTTGCCCGTGCCGGTTAGCCTGAACCGCTTCTTAGCGGAACTCTTGGTCTTCATCTTGGGCATTTTCGCTTCCTTGCGAATAGAGTGATCGAGCGATTCATGGACGGCGAGGCATGCCCTATTCAAAGCCTCGGCCACCCGATGGAAGCGGAGGTTATAAACGCCACCCCAGTGATTTGCAAGAGTTGGGCAACAGGCTTGAGTCAACGCTCGACCGGCAGCAATTGGCCGACAGCCGGAAGGAACCGCCAAGGCGCCAAGACGCAAAGGCGAAGGAATAAGCCACCTCAGGCGGAGCACTCGATTGCCTTGGCGCCTTTGCGTCTTGGCGGTTCATCGGCAACCGTGGGACCTGCCGAGCCACCTCAGTTAAGGCCGACTGTGGCGGTATGGCTTCCATGGTGGGCTGCATTCCGCGATACGGGGCTCTTGACCGCCATCAAGGACCATACCCGAGCAGATCGTTCATCTATGGAGCCGGCGACCAAATGGGCCGCAGCCTTAGCCCGCATTTCTCGCACTCTTTAGGTGCATCGGGGCTCTGAATCGGCGAAAATACTTCTGCAACAAAGACTTAACGCAATGCAGAGGAGTTCCCCGATGCCAACAGAGTGTATCTCGGATCTGTTTGGATTTGCACCCG
>CAIOJO010000154.1 GCA_903858635.1 uncultured Telmatospirillum sp.
CCCAACTTCCGCACCGCGGATAAAAAAATATAATTCCATCAAGGCTCTATGGGCCGAAGAAAGTTTTAGGCACCACAGTTCTGAGCTCCGGCGGTCCGCATGGCGGTTGGCGGCATCTCTTCGTAGACAGGCGGCAGAGTGATGCCGATAGCTCGGCAGATTCGGTCAATGGTGGGCCCCGGCGCGGTGCGCAATTGGGCACGCTTTCCATCCTGTTCGACCTCGACATGGCTCAGATCGGTGAGATCATCGACGATCTGGCGCCACTCGATTGGCTTGGATGGTTTTGGTGCCAGGCGTGAGACAAGTTCATGGCGTAACAGCAAGGCCAGGAAAGTACAAAACACATGGCCGCGAATGCCCTTGTCGGTCTTGTGGTACATCGGCCGGGTGGTCAGCAGCGCTTTTCCTGTTTTGAACGTGTCTTCGACGGCGAGGAGATGTCGGTATCGTAAGACCGCCTGTGGAGCGGTCAGCTTGGTGTTGACCCGTAGAATAAAGAGCCCGTCGAAGCGAGCGTCGGCCTCAACCTTGGCCGGATCAATGGAGAAGGCTTTGCCTTTCGGCTTTTTCAGGTAGCGGCGAAAACCGCTATTGGCAACCAACGTCATGTCGCCGTTGGCCAGCGCAGTCTCCAGACCGGCGACGATCTTCGCCCGGGTTTCCGCATCCTTCCTGGCTTCCTCTTCGTTCCGGCAGACCACATAGCGGTGTCCGTCGATTTTGACGTCCTTGATATCGATATGGGTCTCGCCTTTCTGTCGGGGGATGGTAAGTGGCACTGGGATGCCGTCGTCCGTCATCACCTTTTCGTAGATTTCCCGCACTGATCGCTCGCGGGCACCCAGGATATAATCGACACCAGCCGCTTCCAACGTGGCGATCGTCTTGGCGCTGATCATGCCACGGTCGGCGACCACACAGGCCCTCTTGATGCCGAAGCGTTCCTGAAGGCGCTGAACGACGGGGACAAGTGTCGTCACGTCGGCGGTGTTGCCGGGCAGCAGAAAGGAAGCGATCGGCCGATCATGGCCATCAAGCACAATGCCAAGGACCACCTGATTGAGTTGCGGGCGATAATCTTTGGAATGACCGCGCTGGCCCAGGCTTTCGCCGCCATTGCCCTCGAAGTAGAGGCTGGTGGTGTCGAAAAAGGCGACGGTAACCTCGCCGAACAGGTCCTTCCGATACCGGAAGAGCGCTTCTTCGATGACATCGGTCATCGTCCTCGGCCCGAGTGGCCCTGCCGGTCCGGGGATCTCTTCACCCAGCCAGGCCATCGCCTTGTAGGACTGATCAAGGGTCAGTTGTTCAGCGCCGGGAATGCGGAACTTGTCCTTCCAGTCATTGGCATGCCGATCGGATCCCGACACCATCAGCCGGTGCAGCACAGTCATGTAGATGGCGCGTTCGAGGTCGAAGCCGAATTGGCGGCCGCTCAGCAAGCCAGCAACAACCTCGCGACAGCCGGTCTCCGCCCACAACCGGCCGAATACCAGGTCGGGACCGATACTCTGGCGGCGCAATTCCGGCAATTCGCCCCGATAATAACGTGACAGCACGATTGAGCGCGGCGAATGCCGTGCCGCCGAGGCAATCAGCGAATCCAGTAGACCGGATTGCTCAACTTCATCCTTCCGCCCGAGCGATTTGATCACGCGCTGGACGTGGCGTCCGCCCTCGCGGGCGTTCTCGACGAGGTAGAGATAATCGTAGCCACCGATTTTCTTGACGCGGACGAACATTGTGGGACATCCTGACCACTGTCCACATAATGACACCACAGATAATTCGCATGAGTCAATGCATATAGCGCTATAGCGCTACGATGTTAGAAGACGATTTAGCACCACAAAATCCCTTCCCATCGACAAACCCCAGCATTTTCGCCATTCTTCCGCCGCCAAAAAGGCAAAAGTGCGGAAGTTGGG
>CAIOJO010000155.1 GCA_903858635.1 uncultured Telmatospirillum sp.
GCGTATGCGTCATCCTGTCCCCACATTGCGCCGTCGGCGTTCTGACGCGACATTCGCCTTCGTGCGAAGGCGAATGGGGGACCTGGTGGCATGGCAAGTGGCAGACATGATGTTACCCCGGAGGCTAACACTTTCCGCCGGATCGAGGTGATCACCGGCGTCGAGCGGCGCCGGCGGTGGACGTTCGAGGAAAAGGCGGCGATCGTCGCCGAGAGCTACGCGACGGCGATATCGATTTCGGACGTCGCTCGCCGCCATGGCCTCAATCGCAGCCAGCTTTTCCAGTGGCGCCGTCAGTTTCGCGAGGGCGTCTTCGGCGTCGGCGGCGCGGCCGAAGGCTTCGTACCGGTTGTCGGCGATTTTCGGGTGGTGGCGGAGACGCCGCAGGATGTGATGGTGGCGGACGCCGCCGCCGCCGACGGCCCCGGCGCGATCGAGGTGGTGGTCGGGGCGATGACCGTGCGCGTGCCGCCGGCCACCGACGAGGCCGCGCTGCGCCGGGTGCTCGGCGTGGTGCGGAGCCTGGCATGATCGCCGTCCCGTCGGGGGTCAGGATCGTCGTGTGGAGTGCGCCGGTCGATTTCCGCGCCGGCATGGATTCCCTGGCGGCCCGGGTGCAGCGACTGCTGGAAAGCAATCCGTTCTGCGGCGACCTGTTCGTCTTTCGCGCCAAGACCGCCGACCGCGTCAAGATTCTGGCCTGGGACGGGACCGGGCTGTGGCTGCACCACAAGCGCCTGGAGCACGGGCGCTTCGTCTGGCCGCCGGTCCGCAACGGCGTCATAACCCTGAGCCCGGCTCAGTTGGCAATGCTGCTGGAAGGGTTCGACTGGTCACGGGTGTCGCCAAAGACGATATCAGCACCAAAACGCGTCTGTTAATGCGTTTTTTGTTGCAATATCAATGCATATCGAGTATTGATTGGCCATGTCCATTGATCTGGCCATAGACAAGCTCGCCAAGGACGGCCTTGCCGCCCTGGCCAAGTCTGTTGCCGAGGAGCGTGATCGTTACATCGCCGAGATCGACAAGCTCCGGTCATTTGTAGCCCAGTTGCAGCGCGCCAAGTTCGGCGCGAAATCCGAGAAGCTGGGTCCCGACCAGCTGCAGTTGGCCCTCGAGGAGATGGAGCAGTCGGCCGCCGCCGTCGAGGCCGCCCAGGACCAAGCCGAAGCCGAGCCGGCGAAGCCCCGGGCGGCGCGCAAGCCGCGCACCCCCATCCGCGGCGCCCTGCCCAGCCATCTGCCGCGCGTGCATGTCACCGTCGAGCCCGAGGACAAGACCTGCCCCTGCTGCGGCGGCGAGATGCACGCGATGGGGGAGGATGTCACCGAGCAGCTCGACGTCATTCCTGCCCAGTTCCAGGTCATCGCCATCCACCGGCCCAAGTTGGCCTGCCGCTGCTGCGGCGAGGCCGTCGTCCAGGCCCCGGCCCCCGAGCGGCCGATCACCGGCGGCATGGCCACCGAAGGCACCCTGGCGCATGTGCTGATCAGCAAGTATTGCGATCATCTGCCGCTCTATCGGCAGGCACTGATCTACGCCCGCCAAGGCATCCCGCTGGATCGCTCGACTCTGGCCGACTGGGTCGGCCGCTCCTGCTGGTGGCTGACGCCGCTGCACCAGCGTCTGGTCGCCACGGTTCTCGCCGCCGACAAGATCTTCGCCGACGACACGCCGATCCCGGTCCTCGACCCCGGCGCCGGCAAGACCAAGACCGGCCGATTCTGGGCCTATGGCCACGACGACCGACCGTGGCAGGGACCCCGGCCCCCGGCCGTGGTGTATCTCTATTCCGACAACCGCAAGGGAGAGCATCCTGCCGAGCACCTCGCCGGCTTCAAGGGAGTCATCCAGGTCGACGGATATGCCTGCTACAACACCATTGCCCGCAACGCGCGTGACAAAAGCATCATCCTTGCTTATTGCTGGGCCCATGCCCGCCGCAAGTTCTTCGACCTGCACAAGGCGACCGATTCGCCCATTGCCGCCGGCGTCCTGCGCCGCGTCGCCGCGCTCTATGCCATCGAGGCCGACATCCGCGGACGCCCCGCCGAGGACCGCAAGGCCGAACGGCAAAGCCGCTCCAGGCCCCTGGTCCTGGACATGAAGGCCTGGCTGATGGAGCGCCTGGGCGAGATCTCCGGCAAATCCAAGCTCGCCGAGCACATCCGCTACGTCCTCGGCCATTGGGACGGCCTCTGCGTCTTCCTCGACGATGGCCGGGTCGAAATGGACACCAACACCATCGAGCGCGGCATGCGGCCGCAAAAGCTCACGGCCAAGAACGCCCTGTTCGCCGGCTCGGATGGCGGCGCCCGCAGCTGGGCCATCGTCGCCTCGCTGATCGAGAGCGCCAAGCTCAACGGCGTCGAGCCCTTCGCCTACCTGAAGGACGTCCTGCTGCGCCTGGTTGCCGGCCACCCGATCAGCCGGCTCGACGAATTGCTGCCCTGGAACTGGAAAGCGCTCGCCGCCGCCGCGCAGCCGAGTCGGTAGACCGCCGCACCTCTCGACTGTCCCGACCCTTCGCAAAATGCGCCCCTCCGCCGCCCGCGCCACGTGCGCGCGAGGGCCACCTTGCGCCGCCGTGCGGACGTCGGCAAGGTGGGGGCTGGAGGACGCTTACGTTACAAAAATACCGTTCAGGTTCGGTACGTCGGCGAGGACGCCATAGAAGTCACGTATCCGTCCGATCGCCACGTCAGAGTTGAAGGCTTTGCATTCAATGGCGGTGCGATATGTTTGACCTGCGATTTTGAACTCCCAGTAGACATCGATCTGGTGTTCGCACCCTGACTTTCCAACAAGCTTGATATCGTGTTTTTCCTTGATGCTTTCTACGCCCTCAGCCTTTAGGACGGCCTCATAGACGCCTCGGACGAATAGCTCGTATTCCGTACCCTTGGCGACGTTACTTAATTCAGTCATCACATTGTCCCCAACCAGTTCACTGTAGAAAGCGGAGTTTATCTGGCCTGATCCTAGGGGGTGAATGGATGTTGGTTCAGCTTTCCAACTCTGACGTGGCCGACTCGTCGACTATCATGCATCTGTTCCTCTCCGTCACCTAGAGCGATGCACTTTCGAAACCAGCGCTTGTGACACCCCCAAGCGAGCAGCGACCTCAACCTGTGTTAGGCCCTTGCCGAGCAATGTGCGAATATTAGTGTCTCGGTCCGCTGTAGTCGCTCTCGACGGGTCGTAACGGAC
>CAIOJO010000156.1 GCA_903858635.1 uncultured Telmatospirillum sp.
CAACATCAGCTCGAGGATGGCGTCATGGCCGAGAGCCGGGTCGCGGCCCTCGAGGGCGCACAGAGCCGAGCCCTTGACGATGGGAATGTCATCGCCGGGGACATTATAGGACGACAGCAACTCGCGGACCTCGAGCTCGACCAGCTCGATCAGTTCCGGGTCGTCGACCATGTCCACCTTGTTCATGAACACCACCAGCGCCGGAACGCCCACCTGGCGCGCCAACAAGATGTGCTCGCGGGTCTGCGGCATCGGGCCGTCGGCCGCCGAAACCACCAGGATCGCCCCGTCCATCTGCGCCGCACCGGTGATCATGTTCTTCACATAGTCGGCGTGGCCGGGGCAGTCCACATGCGCGTAGTGGCGGTTCGCCGTCTCGTACTCCACATGCGCCGTCGAGATCGTGATCCCGCGCGCCTTCTCTTCCGGAGCCTTGTCGATCTGGTCGTACGCCGTGTACGTCGCCCCCCCAGTCTCCGCCAGGACCTTGGTGATCGCAGCGGTCAGCGAGGTCTTCCCATGGTCGACGTGACCAATGGTCCCGACGTTGCAATGCGGCTTCGTCCGCTCAAACTTTGCCTTCGCCATTTCTCAAACCCGTCTTGTTCAATTCGTTCAACATTCAAACGACACATGGCACTATGGAGCGGGTGATGGGAATCGAACCCACACAACCAGCTTGGAAGGCTGGGGCTCTACCTTTGAGCTACACCCGCCGAGTCGGCTGCTTGCGCAGCCTTCTCCGATTCCGGTCCGCCGAGCACCAATTTGGGCGCGGCAAGAGAATGGTGGAGGGGGTAGGATTCGAACCTACGTAGACGTTCGTCGGCAGATTTACAGTCTGCTGCCATTGACCGCTCGGCCACCCCTCCCCAGTCGCCACGGTACCCCCGGTGCGACGGGAGAACGGAACTAAGAGGATTTGGATGCTATTGTCAATCTCAAAAGCGAGCGTAAAACCTGGCGATCCTGGCCCCGTGCCCAGCTTGCAGGAGATAACATGAGCCGCCCACGCCCACCCTCTGCGCCCCGTCACCTCAATGACCGCGACGGCGGCCAATCGACCCCGCCGCCGCGGCGCGACGAACGCCGCGCCGGACCTCGGGCCGGCCGCGGCAATCCCGGCGGCGGCCGACATTGGCTGTGGGGCGTGCATCCGGTGCTGGCGGCGCTGGGCAATGGATTGCGCCGCTGCCATCGCCTGGTGGTGACGGCCGAGGCGCTGAAGGCGCATGGCAGCGAGCTGGAAATGCTGTTGCGGGCGCGGCCCTTGCCGCCGGCCGAGGTCATCAGCCGCCCCGATCTCGACACCATGCTGCCCTTCGGCGTCGTCCACCAGGGCATGGCGGTGGCGGTCGACGCCCTGCCCGACACCGAGATCGCCGATCTGCTGGCCGCCGCCCAAGGCCGCGACAAGGCGGTGATCATGGTGCTCGACCAGGTGACCGATCCGCACAATGTCGGAGCCGTGCTGCGCTCCGCCGCCGCGTTCGGCGCCCTTGGCCTGGTGGTGCCCGACCGTCATGCGCCGGACGAAACGGGCACCCTGGCCAAGTCCGCCTCGGGCGCGCTGGAGCGGCTACCCCTGGTCCGCGTGACCAATCTGGTGCGGTCGCTCGAGGAGCTGAAAGCGGGCGGCTTCTGGATCGCCGGCCTGGCCGGCGATGCTCCGAACACCCTGGCCGCGGCGAAGCTCGACGGCCGCATCGCCCTGGTGCTGGGCAGCGAAGGGGAAGGGCTGCGCCGCCTGACCCGGGAACATTGCGACCATCTGGTCAAACTGCCGCAAACCGAACTGGTGGAAAGCCTGAACGTCAGCAACGCCGCGGCGGTGGCCCTCTACGAACTGGTCCGCCGGTAGCCAAGCCGACAAGGGGTTATCCGATCACTTGGCGTCTTGGCGACTTGGCGACTTGGCGGTTCATGGGCTGGCCCGTCACCCCGTGCAGATGTTGGTCGCCGTCGAGGCTGTCCCGGGCGAGAAACGCCCCTGGCCGCGGCCCTGATGCCATCGGGATCGTCGCTGCTCCCCCTTGCATGGGCGCCGGAGGCACTCTAATTTGGCAGCCCGTTGACGTCATCGGGACGCCGGTTTAGCTCAGTTGGTAGAGCACCTGATTTGTAATCAGGGGGTCGCGGGTTCGAATCCTGCAACCGGCACCATTTTCCGTCCGCCCCCTGCTGCGGCCAATTGACCCGGCGCAGGACGGACCGCCTTCGGGACGCCAACTCTTGCTGAGGGGCGAGGATCGCATTATGTCGAGTGACATCGACCCATTGCTGACCGGAAAGTTCAGTGCAAAGGATGTTTACGCCGCACGGACTGCCGAGGCCGAAAAAGAGTTGCGAGCCTTCCTCCTGTCGAACTCGTCGCAAGACATCATTCAGTTTTTCAGAACTTATTTCTTCAATCTTCTGGAAAAGCATCCTCCCCGGAATGTAAACGAGCTTGATTCTTTGATCAATTTGGCAAAAGCAGCCACTGCTGTCCGGTTAAAACGCGAATAGATTCAATTGGTTAGTTATTTGCGAAGTATCGGGTTTGTATTCGTTGATGGTAAGCGCTTGTTTCATATCGATTTTCTCGAAGAGGGTGACAGAAAAAATCTGTAGCAATGTG
>CAIOJO010000157.1 GCA_903858635.1 uncultured Telmatospirillum sp.
CCCGCGAAAGCGGGGGCGTGAATTGTATCTCAGTGGCGCCGGCATCTTGCCGGCGTGCCGGCGAAGCCGGCATGAGGCTTTCCGCCGCTCCGCGGCGGACGCCGGCTGGAAGCCGGCGCCACTAATTCTTCACAGCGCTTTCACTCGCCGAAGTCCAGCGGCAGGCCGACATAGTTTTCGGCGATGGTGCGGGCGCCGGATTCCGAGTGCAGCAGATAGTCGAGTTCGGCTTCCTGGAACTTCGCGGCGATCGGGCCGTCGTCGGGAAAGCGGTGCATCAGCGAGGTGAACCACCACGAGAAGCGCTCGGCCTTCCAGATCCGTCGCAGACAGCGCGCCGAGTAGGTGTCGAGGCCGGCCTCGGACTTGTCCTTGTAGTACTCGATGAAGGCGTTCGACAGGTATTTCACGTCGGTGGCGGCCAGGTTCAGGCCTTTGGCGCCGGTCGGCGGCACGATGTGACCGGCGTCGCCGGCCAGGAACATGCGACCGAACCGCATCGGCTCGGCGACGAAGCTGCGCAAGGGCGCGATGCTCTTCTCCAAGGATGGCCCGGTCACCAGCTGTCGGCGACCGGTGTCGTCCAGGCGCAGCCGCAGTTCCTGCCAGAACGCCTCGTCGGTCCACGCTTCGATGTTGTCGGTCAGCGGGACTTGCAGGTAGTAGCGGCTGCGCGTACGGCTGCGCTGCGAGCACAAGCCGAAGCCCCGCGGGCTGTTGATGTAGATCAGTTCGTCGGAGACCGGCGGCGTGTCGGACAGCAGCCCCAACCAGCCGAAGGGATAGACCTTTTCATACTCGGTGATCGACTTGCGCGGAACGCTGGCCCGGCACACGCCGTGAAAGCCGTCGCAGCCGGCGATGAAGTCGCAGTCGAGCTGGTGAGTCCGGCCGTCCTTTTCATAGCTCACCTGCGGCGTCTTGCCGTCGAAGTCGCGGACCGTGACGTTGTGCGCTTCGTAGACGATCGGCAGCCCCGCTGCCTGGCGCGCGTTCATTAGGTCGCGGGTGAGCTCGGTCTGACCGTAGACCATGACATTCTTGCCGCCGGTCAATCCGTGCAGGTCGATGCGATGGCGCTGGCCGGCCCACATCATCTCGAAGCCGCCATGCACCAGTCCCTCGGCATGCATGCGGGCGCCGACTCCGGCCTCGTCCAGCAGATCGATACAGACCTGCTCCAAAATGCCGGCGCGGATGCGGCCGAGCACATAGTCGCCGGTCTGGCGCTCCAGGATCACGTTGTCGATGCCGGCCTTGTACAGCAGTTGGCCGAGCAATAGCCCGGATGGGCCGGCGCCAACGATGGCGACTTGGGTACGCGACGGTATGGTCATTTCAGTCTCCCTGCCGGCGGTGCCGGAAATTCACCACAACCCATTATCATGTTCCCGCATTGGGCGGTCACCGCACAAGAGTGAGCGTTCCGGTTGATAACATGGTTGCCCGGTCGATTGCGACGGCCCGACGGCAATAGCGGCAAGGACGATATTCATAGGCGCCGCTCCATCGTCGCGCCGCGCGCGACGGCTTCGTCGGGTATTTGCCCGGTCATTGCGGCTAGCCTTGCGCCACCCGGCGGGCACTGCTATTTGCTCTTAACCGCCATATCGCCTTGGCCGTCGAACGCGTCTGAACTCATCGCTCCATCCGTAAGCGAGGCCCCCCATGCCCTTCATCGAGACCAATGGCTGCCGGTTGCATTATCGCTTCGACGGTCCGGAGAACGCGCCGGTCCTGGTGCTGTCCAATTCGTTGGGCACCAACCTGTCCATCTGGGATCGGCAGGTGCAGCGCTGGTCCCGCGATTTCCGCGTGCTGCGCTACGACGGCCGTGGGCATGGTGGTTCGTCGGTGCCCCCCGGCCCCTATTCGATCGAGATGATGGGCAAGGATCTGCTGGGGTTGCTGGATGGGCTCGGCATCGTCAAGGCCCATCTGTGCGGCCTGTCGATGGGCGGCTGCATCGCCCTCTGGCTGGGCATTCACGCCGGCGACCGGATCGAGCGACTGATCCTCAGCAATACTGCGGCGCGCATCGGCACGCCGGAGGTCTGGGCGACGCGGGCCCAGGCGGTGTTGCAGGACGGCATGGCCGCCGTCATTCCCGCCACCCTCGAGCGCTGGCTCAGCGTCTATTTTCGCCAGCGCGCGCCGGAGCAGGTCAAGGCCATCGAAACCATGCTGACCGCCATGTCGTCGCAAGGCTACGCGGCCTGCTGCGCCGCCATCGGCGAGATGGACCAGCGCGACCAGGTCGATGCCGTCGGGGTGCCGACCCTGGTCATCGTCGGCTCGGCTGATACCGCGACGCCACCGGTGGACGGCCGCTTCCTGGCCGATCGCATCGCCGGGGCGCGCTATGTCGAGCTGCCGGCGGCGCATTTGTCGGTGGTGGAAACCGCCGACCAGTTTACCGACACGGTTCTCGGCTTCCTGCGCGGGTGATCAGGGATACAACAATTCCGGCAGCCAGGTCGCCATCTGGGGCCAGGCCAGCAGCAGGACGATGAGCGCCGCCTGGGCCAAGAGGAAGGGCAGGATGCCGAGATAGATCGCCCGGATGGCGACGTCCGGCACCTGGGCGCGGATGACGAACAGGTTCATGCCGACCGGTGGATGGATCAGGCCGATCTCCACCACCACCACCAGCAGCACCCCGAACCATATGGGATCGAACCCGTTCTCGACGATCAGCGGGAAGAAGATGGGAACGGTGACCAGCATCATGCCGATGCCGTCGAGGAAGCAGCCGAGCACGATGTAGATGCCGACCAGGGTCGCCATGACGGCGGTCGGCGACAGCCCCAGTTGGCGGACATAGGTCACCAGGCTGGTCGGCAGCCGGGTCTGGACGATGAAATAAGAGAAGATGAAGGCGCCGATCATGATGAAGAACAGCATGGCGGTGGTGCGGGCCGACCGCACCGCGCAGTCCCAGAAGGCGGACAAGGTGATCCGCTTGCGGACCAGGGCCAGCAGGCTGGCGGAAAAGGCCCCCACCGCGGCGGCCTCGGTCGGCGAGAACCAGCCCGCATACATGCCGCCGATGGACAGGCCGAACAGGAGGGCGATCTCCCAGGTTTCCGCCACGTCGCGCACCCGTTCGCGCCAGGTCAGCGAGGCGCCGGCCCGGGCCCAATCGGGGCGAAGCTTCACCAGAATCACCACGACGCCCAGGTAGAGGATGGTCAGGACCAGCCCGGGAACCAGTCCGGCGGCGAACAGCTTGGCGATCGACTGGCGGGCGATGATGGCGTAGACGACGAAGATGATCGACGGCGGCAACAGGATGCCCAGGGTGCCGCCGGCCGCGACCACGCCGGTCGACAGACGGTCGTCGTAACCGGCCTTGCGCATCTCGGGAATGGCGATGCGGCTCATGGTGGCGGCGGTGGCCAGGGACGAGCCGGAGATGGCCCCGAAACCGGCGCAGGCGCCGATCGTCGCCATCGCTTCGGCGCCGCGGAAGCCGTTGAACAGCGCCTTGGCCCCCTTGAACAGTTTGGCCGACATGCCGGCCTCGGAGGTCACCTGCCCCATCAGGATGAACAGCGGGACCACCGACAGCGCATAGCCCGAAGCCAGGTCGAAGGGGGTGCTGCCGACGATCAGCAGGGCCTTGCGCCAGCCTTCGATCGACGCATAGCCGAGCATGCCGACGATCGACAGAGCCACCGCCACCGGCACCCGGATGAAGATCAGCAGCAGCAGGCCGGCCATGCCGACCAGGCCGATCAGTTGTGGTGACATGGCTCATCCTCCGCGCGATTGCGCAGGTCCCGCCAGGCGAGCAGGACAATCGCGACGACGGAACAGGCCCCACCCACCAGCATCGGTGCCCAGAACACGGTGAGCGGAATGGTCAGGTCCGAGGTGGTGTCACCCAGGTCGTAGGCGTCCCACGCGTTGTCGGCCATCATCCACAGCATGACCGACAGCAGGGCCAGGGCCGCCACGCTGCCGATCAGATCGAACCAGCGGATGGTCCGTCGGCTCAGCAGGTGGTCGGCGATGTCGACGGTGACGTGACTGCGCTTGAGGAAGGTTTCGGGAATGCCCAGGAAGACCACATAGACCAGGGTCATCTGGACGATCTCGGTGGTCCCCAGGATCGGCTGGTTGAACAGATTGCGCAGGGCCACATCGGCGATGGTGATGCCCAACATGGCGACCAGGGCCACGGCCGCCCCGTTGGACAGCCAGCGGGACAGGCGATCGGACGGGGAGCGGGCCATGGTTACGGGGTCTGGCTGAAATGGGCGACCTCGGCCTTCAGGTCGTCGATGAAGGCCGCCGCCGGCAGTCCCTTGGCCTGTTGCTCGGCGATGATCTTTTCGATGGCCTGTTTCGAGGATTCGTCGAAGGCTTTGCGCTCGTCCGGGGTCAGGTCGATGATCTCGATGCCGCTCTTGAGTGCGAAGGCCCGCCCTTCGGTGGCGGCGGCATCGGCGCCTTCGCCCATCTGCCGGGCGGCCGGCAGGCCGGTGGTCTCGTCGATCAACTGCTGCAGGTCGCGCGGCAGGCCGTCATAGGTGGCCGGGTTCATCGCCAGGACGAAGGTGGTGATGTTGCCGCCCCAATCAGTGGCGTATTTGGCCCGCACCTGAAAGGATTCGAGCGCTTCCCAGGCCAGCAGGGCGCCGTCGATGGTGCCTTTGTTGAGGGCATCGGCGATATGCGCGGTCTCGGTGTAGACCGGCACCGCGCCCATGGCCGTCAGGGTGGCCGCTGCGATCGAGTCCGGATGGCGGATGCGCAGACCCTTGAGGTCTTCGGGACGCCGTACCGCCACCTTGTTGGTGAACAGGGCCAGGCCGCCGGTGCTCAAGGTCAGCACGCGCGCGCCCTTGTGTTCGGCCGCCAGGTATTTCGGCAACAGGGCGGTCAACGCCTGCGAACCGCTGCGCGAGTTGGGGACGACGAAGGGAACATGCGACAACTCGGACAGCGGAAAGCGTCCCGGCGTCACCCCGTGCATGGTGAAGGCGAAGTCGGCCACGCCGGTCCGGGCGAGGTCGTATTGCCGCGGCATGGCGCCCATCTGGTTGGACGGATAGACGGTGACCTTGAGTCGTCCGCCGGAGCGCTGGTCCAGCGTGTCGGCCCAAGCCTGCAGCCAATTGGTATAGTGGTTCCCGATCGGCTCGAAGGTCGATGCCTTGAGCTCGAACCGGTCGGCCGCGCGCAGTTCGGGGACACCCCAGAACAGGCTCGATACGACCGCCAGCAAGACCGCAATCTTGGCCTTCACATTAACCTCCCTGTATTCTGCGCGCCCTTGTTGCCGGGCTTTTCGCGATGCTCGATCCCTGTTTCGTCACCCCCGGGCTTGACCCGGGGGTCCATGGATTGCCGGGTCAAGCCGGGCAATGACGAAAGAAGAGAATGCTGGTCATTATTCCTGCAGCATTTTCGAGCCGAAGAACCGCTTGGGCAATGACTTTACCAAGTCCATCGACTCGGCCGAGGCAAAGTCTTCCAGCCGCAGCTCCGGATGGGCCGGGCGGATTCGTTCGAGAGCGGCATGGGCCGCGGCGTCGGCCGGCGGCGGCTTGGTCGCGTCGATCATCATCTTCGAGCCGAACCGCTGCCACAGCGGCGTGCCGGGAGCCCCCAGTTCGGTCAGGCAGGCATCCATGGCGTGGTTGTGGGTGCCGGGAATGATCACCACGTCGCGATCCGGATCGACCCGGGTGGTGATCGCCCACATCAATTCCGAATGATTGAAGATGTCGACATCGGCATCCACCGCGATGGCGATCTTGGGGTGCTGGTATTCGCCGGACAGGGCCGCCATCAGCAGGTTCTTGGCCTCGCCATAGGCCCGCTGGGTCATCTGCACGACCACGGCGAAGACGCCGGGCAGCACCATGACATTGTGCAGGATGGGGCCGCCGCCGATATCCTTGAGCCGACGGTAGATGGTGGCGCTCATCGGGATCTTGTGGAAGACGCAGCCTTCCATTTCCGAACCGTTTTGCAGGTTCTTGAAGATCGCGTCGTCGCGGCAGGTCATGTGGTGGTATTCGACCACCGGATTCTTGCCGGTGCCGGTGACGTAATAATCCTGGAATTCGGAGAACGGCCCTTCCTCTTCCCGGTAATGCGGCGGGATGTAGCCCTCGAGCACGATCTCGGCGTCGGCCGGGACTTCGAGATCGACCGTGTCGCATTTGACCAGGCGCACCGCCTCGTCCAGGTAACCGCCGGCGATTTCGAACTCGTCGAGGCCATAGGCCGCGGTGGTTGCCGCGGCGGCGTAATAGAGCGGATGATGGCCGATGAAGATCGCCACCGGCATTGGCTCGTTGCGTTCCTGGTATTTGACGTAGTTCTTCCAGCTATGGCGCGGGTACAGCAGGATACCGGACTTGTTCGGTCCCTTGATCTGCAGCCGGTGGAAGCTGACGTTGCGTTGCCCGGTGTCGGGGTCCTTGGTCACCACCAGGCCGGAACCACAGACCGGGCCGGCGTCCTTGACGCCCGCCTTGTGCACCGGCAGATGGGTCAGATCGAATTCGCCCTTCTTGAAGCGCTTGGCCTTGACCGGCGCGTCGGCAGCGTCCACCAGCACCGGCTTGATCAATGTGCCCATCTTGGCGGCCACGGTCGGCACCACGGTCTCTTCGGTGGCGCCGAAGGCGAGGGCGGCGTGCCGCACATTGGCCGGCGCCTGTCCGAGCGAACGCCAGCCATGCGGCAGATTCTCGAATAGCAGCGCCTTTTCGCGCGACTGAAAGAGCAGGGAACCCATCTGCGTAACCGGATCGACCGGTTTGTCGATGTGGATCAATTCGCCCGCCGCTTCCAATGCGGCGATCCAAGTCCGCATCGTTTTGGGACCCACACCAGACGTCATCGCATCCCCCTGTTAATATTCTGCGTGACAGAACGCTGTTCTGTTGGATAAAATCCTAGCATCAGTTTTCGGAAGGAGTCAAACCCTGGAAAATCCAGCCCCGACAAAATCGAATCGAACGGCGCCGGCGGCGCCCGATTCTGGTGGCCCGCAGGGCGGGGTGGCTGCCTTGGAACGCGGATTGTCGATTCTGGATGCCTTCAAGGACGGCAAGGGGATCCTGTCGCTGGCCGAACTGGCCGCCATCACCGGCTTCTACAAGAGCACCATCCTGCGGCTTGCGGCCTCGCTGCTGAAGCGGGGCTATCTGCATCGCCTCGACGATGGGCGCTATCGCCTGGGCGCCGCGGTATTTCCGTTCGGCCGCCTCTACCAGGATGCGTTCAACCTGCGCGACGCGGTGGTCCCCGTGCTGAACAGCCTGGTCGCCAGCACCGGCGAGACGGCGTCGTTCTATGTGCGTGACGGCGATAGCGAGGTCTGCCTGCACCGAGCGGCATCGCCGCGCCCGGTGCGCGATGCCGGCATCGAGGAGGGGCAACGTTTCGCCATCGACGGCAGCGCCTGTTCCCTGGTCCTTTCGGCGTTTTCCGGACAATCCGGGGACCAGGCCGAGGCGTTGCGCCGCCAGGTGGTGGCGGTGGCGCGGCCCAGCCGGCGGATCCCCGGGGTGGCGGCGGTGGTGTGCCCGGTGCTCGCCATGGCTGGGCAACTGTCCGGTGCCTTGTTGCTGTCGGGGCCGGAATCGCGGTTCGACGATGCCGCGGTGGCGGCGATGAAGCGGGCCATCCTCGAACAGGCGGCCATCCTGACGCGGACGCTGGGGGGCGATCCGGGCCTTTTTGCCGCGGCCGTCGCCGCCCGGGACGGTTGTCATTTTTGAGCGGAAGGCCGCCACGAAAGCTGATATGGTCTGCGCCCGCATGCGGCCTAGGCCCGCGGTTTCCATGGCAAGACCGGGCCAACCGGCAGGCAATTGAGCGGATTTTGGGGGGATACCGAAGGATGACGTTTGGGGTGCCGGGTATGGGGGAGCTCGAGCCGATCGAGCGGGCCAGCCGCGATGAATTGGCCAGCCTGCAGTTCGATCGGCTCAGATGGTCGGTTCGTCACGCCTATGACAACGTCGCCCATTACCGGGCGAAATGCGAGACGATCGGGGTGGTCCCCGACGACCTGTTGGACCTGTCCGACCTCGCCCGCTTGCCCTTCACCGTCAAGGACGACCTTCGCCAGACCTATCCCTTCGGCATGTTCGCCGTGCCACGCCGCCAAGTGGTGCGCATCCATGCGTCGAGCGGCACCACCGGCAAACCGACGGTGGTCGGCTACACCCAGGGCGACGTCGACACCTGGGCCGGGCTGATCGCCCGCACCCTGCGGGCGGGCGGCGCCAAGCCCGGCGACATCCTGCACAATGCCTACGGCTACGGGCTGTTCACCGGTGGGCTGGGCTACCATTACGGCGCCGAGAAGCTGGGTTGCACGGTGATCCCCCTGTCGGGCGGCCAGACCGAGCGCCAGGTCAAGCTGATCCGCGATTTCGAGCCCGACATCATCGCCGTCACCCCCAGCTATCTGCTGGCTATCGGCGACGAATTCCGCCGTCAGGGGCTTGATCCGCGAAGCTGTTCGCTGCGCATCGGCATGTTCGGCGCCGAGCCGTGGAGCGAGGCGATGCGCCGCGAGATCGAGGAAACCTTCGACATGCAGGCGATCGACACCTACGGGCTGTCGGAAATCATCGGTCCGGGCGTCGCCGCCGAATGCGTCGAAGCCAAGGGTACCCTGACCATCTGGGAAGACCATTTCTACCCGGAAATCATCGAGCCGGAGACCGGTCGGGTGCTGCCCGACGGCGAATACGGCGAACTGGTGCTGACCTCGCTGACCAAGCAGGCGCTGCCGATGATCCGCTATCGGACCCGCGATCTCACCCGGCTGCTGCCCGGCAGCGGCCGCCCGATGCGGCGCATCGAGCGCATCAGCGGCCGCTCCGACGACATGCTGATCTTCCACGGGGTGAACGTCTTCCCCTCGCAGATCGAGGAACTGATCGTCGCCGACCGGCGCCTGGCGCCCCATTACGTTCTCGAGCTGCACCGCAAGGGGCATCTCGACACTTTGGACGTGGTGGTCGAGCGGCGCGTCGAAGCGGGTGGCCCGCCGGTTTCCGACGAGGTCGCCGCCGCCGACCTGGCCCATCACGTCAAGGCGATGATCGGCGTCACCGTGCATGTCCGTGTCGTCGACGAAGGATCGATCGAGCGCTCGCTGGGCAAGGCCAAGCGCGTCCTCGATTTCCGTCCCAAGGACTGAGCCAGCAGACCACGCCGGCAGACCACGAAGGTATGTGAGAAGGACCAAGCCCATGAGTGCCGCTTCCGCCCTGCAAGCCCCGGCCGCCACGCGCCAACTGTTGTCCGGCAACGAGGCCATCGCCCGTGCCGCCTGGGAGGCCGGGGTGCGGGTCGGCACCTCCTATCCCGGCACGCCGGCCACCGAGATCCTGGAAGCGCTGTCCATGTACCCCGGACTCCACACCGAATTTTCGGTGAACGAGAAGGTGGCCATGGAGGTGGCGATCGGTGCTTCGATGACCGGGGCGCGCACCATCTGCTCGATGAAGCATGTCGGCATGAACGTCGCCGCCGACGCCTTCATGACCTTCAGCTACACCGGCGCCAATGGCGGTCTGGTCATCGCCGTGGCCGACGATGTCGGCCTGTCGTCGTCGCAGAACGAGCAGGATTCGCGCTACTGGGGCCGCTTCGGCCATATGCCGATCCTCGAACCGGCCGATTCCGAGGAAGCCTATCAGATGACCTTGGCGGCGTTCGACTTGTCCGAGCGCTTCGGCACACCGGTGATCCTGCGCACCACCACCCGGGTCTGCCACGTCAAGGCGATGGTTACCGTCGGTTCGCCGCGGGAACAGCCGATCGCCCAGTTCGCGCCCGACCCCATGCGCTGGGTGATGGTGCCCGGCAATGCCGGCCGCCGTCTGCCGCTGCTGCACAAGAGGGACGGCGATTTGCGCGAGGCGGCCGAGATATCGCCGTTGAACCGCATCGAAGAGGGGACGGACAAGCGGGTCGGTTTCGTCACCTCGGGGCCGGCCTATCTGCACCTCAAGGAGAGCTTTCCCGACGCGCCGATCCTCAAGCTGGGCTTCAGCCATCCGGTGCCGGTCGAGCTGGTGCGCGCCTTTGCCAAGGGGGTCGGACAGCTGGTGGTGGCCGAAGAGACCGAACCCCTGCTCGAGACCGAGCTGAAGGCGGCCGGCCTGACCGTCCTCGGCAAGGAGCTGCTGCCGCGCTGGGGCGAGCTGTTGCCCAATGTGGTGACGCCGCCGGTCAAGGGCCTGCTGGGCGAGCCGGTGGAAACCGATAGCCGGCCCACGCCCACGGTCTTTCCGCGCCCGCCGACGCTGTGCGTCGCCTGCCCGCATATGGGCGTCTATTTCGCCCTGTCGCATATGCGCCAGAAGGTGCTGATCTCGGGCGATATCGGCTGTTACACGCTGGGTGCCGGGCATCCCTGGATGGCGCTCGACACCACCATCTGCATGGGCGCCTCGATGGGCATCGCGCTGGGCATGGACAAGGCGCGGCCCGACGGCGACACCAAGAAGAGCATCGTCGCGGTGATCGGCGATTCGACCTTCCTGCATATGGGCATGCAGGGTCTGCTCGATATCACCTACAACCGCGGCAATGTCACCGTCCTGTTGCTCGACAACCGCACCACCGGCATGACCGGCGGCCAGAACAACCCGGGCTGCGGCCGCGACGTGCATGGCGAGGTCGCCCCGGAAGTCGACTTCGTCAAGCTGGTGGAAGCGCTGGGCGTCAAGAAGGAACGGGTCCGGGTGGTCGACCCCTACGAGCTGCCCACCCTCTACAAGGCGCTGCGCGAGGAAACGGCCATTCCCGAGCCGTCGGTGATCATCACCAACCGGCCCTGTACGCTGATCGACGAATACACCCGGATGGTCCCCTTCCGGGTCGAGGATGCCCGCTGCACCGGCTGCGGCGCCTGCACCGATGTCGGCTGCCCGTCCATCGTGGTCACCCGCCGCGGCAAGGAAATCCGCAAGAGCGGCAACGAGGTCGAGCTGACCTGGGTCACCATCGATACCTCGACCTGTACCGGTTGCGGCATGTGCGTCAAGACCTGCGGCGCCGATGCCATCGTCGGCCCCAGCCTGATCAAGAGCGAGGACATCTAGCCATGCAAAACGGGATCACCAACATCCTGGTGGCCGGGATCGGCGGCCAAGGCGTCATGACCGCCACCGAGATCCTGGCCCAGCTCGCCATCGCCAAGGGCAACGACGTGAAGAAAACCGAAGTGGCGGGCATGGCGCAACGGGGCGGCGTGGTCAATTCCCACCTGCGGTTCGGCCCGCATGTGCTGTCGCCGGTGATTCCGGCCGGCTGCGCCGACATCCTGCTGGCCTTCGAACCGGCCGAGGCGTTGCGCTGGAGCAAGGAAGTGCGGCTGGGCGGCCTGGTCCTGATCAACACGGCGCGGCAGCTGCCGCCGGTGGTGTCGGGCGGGCTTTATCCCTATCCCGAGGATCCGGTGGGCGAGATGCGCCGTGCCGGTTTGACCGTATACGCCTTCGACGCCACCGCCATCGCCCACGAACTGGGCGAGATCAAGCTGATCAACACCATCATGCTGGGGGCCATCGCCGATCACCTGCCATTCCCGGTGGATGACCTGAAGGAGCAGGTGCTGTCGCGTTTCCGGGCCCGCAAGCCGGCGCTGGCGGCCCTCAACGAGCGCGCCTTCGAAGCCGGTCGCAGCGGCGCCCGCGCCGCCGCTTAGGGGTATCCAAGTATTCCACCACGGAGACACGGAGAACACGGGGAATTCATTCTTCCTCGGTGTCTCCGTGGTGAATCTTTCTGCGCAGCGCTTCGGCGCTAACGAGGTGTGGAACCGGCAATGACCAAGACCCGTTGGGGCCGCGTCGCCGTCGTGTTGTTCGCCGGCGTGGCGGCCGGGTTGCATATCGGCAAGGTGCCGCCGGCCATCCCGACGGTTGCCGCCGAGCTGCATCTCGGCCTGGTGGCGGTGGGCTGGCTGTTGTCGTTGTTGGCGGCCATCGCGGCCGCCAGCGGCTCGGTGTTCGGCAGTCTGGTCGACCGGGTGGGACATCGCAGTTCGCTGTTCGCCGGGCTGATCTGCGTCACCCTGGGCAGCCTGATCGGCGCCGAGGCCGATGGCGCCGTCCTTTTGTTGTCGTCGCGCGGGCTCGAGGGGGTTGGCTCGCTGCTGGTGATCGTCAGCGCGCCGGTGCTGATCTGGCAGGCCAGCAAGCCCGAGGACCAGCGTCTCGCCTTTGGCCTGTGGGGGTGTTGGGCACCGGCCGGAACCGCCACCATGATGGCGTTGTCGCCGCTGCTGCTGTCGCATTTCGGTTGGCGGGCCAGTTGGCAGGCGGCTTCAGCCATGTCATTGGCCGCCCTGGTGGCCGCCTGGTGGGTGATTCCCGCCGCCAAGCCGGGGCCGCGCCAGGCGCGCGGCGGGCTGGGCCCGGTGCTGCGCCGCCGGGTCTCCTGGCTGCTGGCCGGCAACTTCTGTTTCTACAGCCTGTCCTTCATGGCGGTGTTCGGCTTCCTGCCCACCTTCCTGGTCAAGGAGCAGCATATGGCCGCCGATAAGGCGGCCCTTCTGACCGCCGTCGGGGTGGCCGGCAATGCGGTCGGCAACGTGCTGGGCGGTTGGCTGACCCGCTACGGTCTGGCCCGCTGGCAGATGATCGCCATCGCCTGTGTGGCCATGGGTGCGGCGTCCTGGGGCATCTTCTCGGATACGCTGCCGGTTGCGGCCCGCCTCGGCTTGTGCCTGGTCTTTTCGATCTTCGGCGGCTTCCTGCCGTCGACGGTGCTGGGCGCCGCTCCCGCCTTCGCGCCGAGTCCGGCCCATGTGGCGACCCTGGGCGGGGTGGTGGTGCAGGGGCTGTCGATCGGCCAGCTGGTCGGTCCGCCGATTCTCGCCAAGCTGGTGCAGAGCCACGGCTCGTGGTCGATCGCCCCGGTCTATGTGACCGTCACCTCCGTGGTCGGCCTGGTCCTGGCCCTGTTGTTCCGACGCGAGGAATTGGCCCTGGCCGGCCGCCGCATTTAGAACGCAAGGCCGACAAAGAAGAACTCACCACGGAGACGCGGAGATCTCGGGAGGAATGATACCCATCTCCGTGTACTCCGTGTCTCCGTGGTGAACTCGCTCTTTTTTCATTCGTCATCCCCGGACTTGATCCGGGGATCCATGGATTGCCGGGTCAAGCCCACGGCTGTCCGGCACGGGGTTTGCTTCATACTCCGTCCCAGATGAATTCGATCTGGGCGGGATTGGCCGGCTGTCTTGGCGGAGGCCTGCGCAGATGATCGATGCGTCGGCAGTGCA
>CAIOJO010000158.1 GCA_903858635.1 uncultured Telmatospirillum sp.
GATCTTCTGGGCGGCCTCGGCCAGGCCGCGCACCATGCTATCGGTCTTCTGGGCGGCGTCGACCGCCTTGCGGGAGATCTCGGCCGACTGGTTGACCTGGCGGCCGATCTCGGCGATCGAGGAATGCAGTTCCTCGGTGGCTGCGGCCACCGTGCCGACGCTGGTCGATGCCTCCTCGGAGGCCGAGGCGACCAGTTCCGACTGGCGCGAGGCGCCGGCGGCGGTTCTCGCCATGCCTTCGGCCGTGCCCTGCATCTGGCCGGCGGCCTTCGACACGCCGTCGACCACCCCGGTCACCGTACGCTCGAACTCCTCGGCCAGGCGCAGCATCATCTGCCGGCGCTCCGCCGCGGCCTGCTCGGCCGCAGTCTTCTGCTGCTCGGTCAGCCGCTGCATCTCCAGCGCGTTGTCCTTGAATATCTGTACGGCGCCCTGCATGGCGCCCAGCTCGGCGCCCTGGTCCTGCACCACCGCGGCCGTCAGGTCGCCGGCCGCCAGCCGGCGCATCACCTCCGTCAATAGCCGGATCGGCCGCGAGATGGCCCGTCCGATGAAGAAACAGGCGACGCCCATGATCGCCAGGACGAGCAAGCTCCAACTGGCGGTGGCGATCATCTCGTCTCTTACGGCGGCCCTGACGTCGTCGACATAGACGCCCGAACCGATAACCCAACCCCAGGGGGTGAAGTTCTTGACATAGGTGGCCTTTGGTTCGGGAACGGTGCCGCCTGCCTTCGGGTACAGGTACTCGACCACCCCTTCGCCCTTCTCGCGCGCCAGCTTCACCATCTCGACGCTGAAATGCTTGCCGGTGGAGTCGGTGCCGTCGGCCCGCGACGTGCCCACCACCTTGGCATTGGCCGGGTTCAGCAGCATGACGATGTCGTAGTCGAGGATGATCAGGTATTCCTGGCCGGAATAACGTATGGCGTTCAGCGCCTGCTTGGCCGCCGCCTGTGCCGCCTCCTTGGTCATCTCGCCACGCTCGGCGTGGCCGGCATAGTCGACGATGATCGTATGGGCTGCTTCGACCACGCTTTTCACCTGGCCGAGACGGGCGTTGTAGAGCTGATCGGAAACATGTCGCAGATGGTTGTAGGTGCTGAACAGCAGGCCGGCAAAGGCCACCACGACGATCAACCCCAAACGGGCGCTGATCGGCACCGCGTGGAACCGCAGATTCATTCCTGGATGCTCCCTTAGATTATTGCTCGCTTTCGATCACGCGAAGCGGCCCCTTTGACTATGAGTTAAGGGGAGGTATCCCAGGGAAGTCAATGCATTAGATGTCGACAATATAGTTAAAAAGCCGACTAATGCGGCGAGACCTTGACCAGGGCAGAATAGGGGTGGTCCTTCTTCCATGTCATTGCGAGCCAGCAGGCGAAGCAATCCATTTGTTGCGGGGTAGGCTTACCCGGCGCGGATGCCGGCCAGGAACTGGGTGACCGACTGTTGCAGGGTGTTGGCCTGGCCGGTGAGGGTCTTGGCCTCGACCAGCACTTCCTGGGCGGCGCGTCCGGCCTCGGCGGCGGCCGCCGTGACCTCGCCGACGGTGCGGCTGACGGTCGAGGTGCCCTGTGCCGCTCGTTGGGTGTTGCGGCTGATCTCCTGGGTGGCCGCCCCTTGCTGCTCCACCGCCGCGGCGATGGCCGAGCCGATCTCGCTGATCTCCGAGATGGTCGCGGCGATGGCGCGGATGGCCTCGACCGCCTGGCCGGTGGCGCTTTGCACCCCGGCCACCTGCTGGGCGATCTCGTCGGTGGCGCGGCCGGTCTGGTTGGCCAGGTTCTTCACCTCGCCGGCCACCACGGCGAAGCCCTTGCCGGCATCGCCGGCCCGGGCCGCCTCGATGGTGGCGTTCAGCGCCAACAGATTGGTCTGGCTGGCGATCGAATTGATCAGGCTGACCACGTCGCCGATCTTCTGGGCGGCCTCGGCCAGGCCGCGCACCATGCTATCGGTCTTCTGGGCGGCGTCGACCGCCTTGCGGGAGATCTCGGCCGACTGGTTGACCTGGCGGCCGATCTCGGCGATCGAGGAATGCAGTTCCTCGGTGGC
>CAIOJO010000159.1 GCA_903858635.1 uncultured Telmatospirillum sp.
GAGCGAAGATCCGCCACTGCCTGGAAGGGGCGCGGCGCGGCCATCACGGGGCTTGCCATACCCGGACTCTGGAAGCGGCGAACGGCGCCATCGTCGTTGCAGTGGGTGACGAGGTGTTCACCCATCTGGAAGACTATTCGGAGGTCACACTGCGGGGCACGGTTTACCGTTTTACCGGCGATCTCCAGAAAAAGGTGATCGGCCGCCTGCACAACGTGGCGGGAACTCCGACACCGTGGCTGTCCGGCAAGGCCGTTCTGACCGCAGCGAAATCGACGGACGCAGCCATGAAGATGGGCAACCTGTTCGGCAAGCACCCCTGCTGGGGGACACTGCTTCTGTCGGACAAGCGGGGCAAGTACCGTCTGGTTGTCGAGTAGTTCTTCGCAAATCCAACCGCCGCCCATCCGCCGCTGCCCCCTCGCCAAGCCATCACCGACCCGACGGCGGTCCCGCCGACAGGCTGACTGCGGAACGTCATCCTCTCCCAAGGTTTTCGACCGAAACCGAAGGAGAATGTGATGGCCATCAGGCACCTCAACCAGATCGAGCTGGCGGCTCGCTGGAACATTTCTCACCGCACCCTTGAGCGGTGGCGGTGGACGGGTGAAGGCCCGCAATTCCTCAAGATGGGCGGCCGGGTGGTGTACCGGCTGGAAGATGTCGAGGCGTTCGAGGCGGCGCAGATGCGCGACAGCACGACCGCCCAGGACGGTGCGCGTTGATTGCCGCCGTCGCCCCTTGCACGCCAGTCCTTGATGAACGCGCCTTTCTCGCCTGGATCGACCGCGCCGTCCCCGGCGAGCGCATCGCCTATCACGAAGGCCATCTCGCCTGTGATCGCACCCAGGTTTCATCGCCCCTGCCTCCGGTGGTGCGGGCCGAACTGAACCGTGTCGCCGGGCTAGCCATGACGCTTGCCGATGCCGGACACCTGCTGCTGGCACAGCGCCGCGTCACCGAGGACCGGGTGGCATATCTCGCCATCATGGCGACCCGGCCGAAGGCGAAGGGAGGCCGGCGATGAGCATTCCCAACCGCATCACCCTCGATGACATCTCCGGCATGGGGATCGGCGCCATCGCCGCCCTGCCGGTGGAACACCTTGCTCTGCTGACCGGGGAAGCCCGGGAAGCGCTGGAGCGGGCCAAGCGGGTCAAGGACTGGATCGACGGCGCCATCGACCTGAAATACGGCGCCCGTGCCACCGAGGCCCGCCGGCAGGCCGGCAAGGATACCGGCACGGTGCGCTTGGCCGACGGCGACCACGTGGTCATCGCCGATCTGCCCAAGAAGGTGCGCTGGGACCAGGGCCGGCTGGCCGCGTTGGTGGCCGAGATCCGGGCTGGCGGCGACGATCCGGCCGAGTACGTCTGCACCGAATACACGGTGTCGGAACGGGCCTACGGCGCTTGGCCGTCCTCGATCAGCACCGCCTTCGCCCCGGCACGCACCATCGAGGCCGGCAAGCCCTCCTATCGCATCGAAATCAAGGAGACCAAGTAATGGCGATCTCACTCGCATCGCTCCGGCGTGCCACCACCGTGGCGCCGCCCCGCATCCTGATCCACGGCGTGGCCGGGGTGGGCAAGACCACCTTCGCCGCCGGCGCCCCCGGCCCCGTGTTCATCCTCACCGAGGACGGCCTCGGCACGCTGGATGCGCCCCATTTCCCGCTGGCCCGCAGCTTCGACGAGGTGATGGAGGCGCTGGCCGCTCTCTATTCCGAGGAGCACACCTTCCGGACCGTGGTGATCGACAGCATCGACTGGCTGGAGCCGCTGATCTGGGCGCGGGCCTGCAAGGACAATGGCTGGAAGTCCATCGAGGACGCCGGCTACGGCAAGGGTTATGTCGCCGCGCTCGACCTGTGGCGGCAGTACATCGACGGCCTCAACGCGCTCCGCGACGACAAGGGCCTGACCGTGATCCAGATCGCCCACACCGACATCAAGCGCTTCGACAGCCCCGAGCACGAGCCCTACGACCGCTACATCATCAAGCTGCACGCCCGCGCCGCCGCCCTCATGCAGGAGCATTCCGACGCGGTGCTGTTCGCGAACTATCGCATCAGCACGGTCA
>CAIOJO010000160.1 GCA_903858635.1 uncultured Telmatospirillum sp.
CACATTGCTACAGATTTTTTCTGTCACCCTCTTCGAGAAAATCGATATGAAACAAGCGCTTACCATCAACGAATACAAACCCGATACTTCGCAAATAACTAACCAATTGAATCTATTCGCGTTTTAACCGGACAGCAGTGACCTCATATGGTCGCTTGTATGGAAAAAACCCTGCATTATTTAGTCTTGATCGCGACGAAGCGAATCAGGGATTCTCCGTGCCTTCCAATATTCTCTTAAATGCGTGGTCGCGCATACGACGTTGGCCGACCTCTGCTTCGGCGGCCGAGAGCGACGCGCAGCAATGGCAAAACTTCGCCCTTGAGGCGGCCGAGGCCGGCACCTGGGATTGGAACCTGGAGACCGGGGCCGTCGTCTGGTCGGAAATGTGCTGCCGCCTTTTCGGGGTCGACTCGGCCAGCTTCAAGCCGAGTTACCGGGCTTGGCTCGAACGCATCCACCCGGACGACCGTGAGACGACCGACCGTGCCATCCGCCAGGTGGTCGACCGGCGCTGCGGCGATCTCGAGCTGCGCTTTCGAGTTCTTCATCCCGGCCGCGGCGAACGGTGGATTCAGGCCCTCGGCCGAGTGGTCTTCGACCGTAAAGGGGTGCCGACCCGCATGCGTGGCGTCAGTATCGACACGACGGCCCGTCATCGCGCCGAATTGGCGGTGCAGGAGAGCGAAGAGCGGTATCGGGGCCTGTTCGAAATGGCGCCGGTGGGGATCGTCGTGATCGAGCCCGAAACCGGTTGGATCGTCGCCGCCAACAGCCGCGCCCATGAGATGTTGGGCTACACCAAGGACGAGTTCTCGAAATTGCGGCTGGCCGATGTCGAAGCCTCCCTCGACGAGGGCGGCATCAAGCGGACCATGCTGGAGGTGCGCGACAGCCACGCCACCGTACAGTTCGAAACCAGGCATCGGCGCAAGGACGGCAGCATCGTCGAAGCGCTGGCGGCGGCCCATTGCATGCAGATCGGCGGCAATAGCTTCATCTACAAGATGTGGCTCGACATCACGGCACAGAAGAACGTCGAACGCCAACTGGCCTTGGCCAAGGTCGAGGCCGAACGGGCCAATGCCGCGAAGACCCAATTCCTGGCGGCGGCCAGTCACGACCTGCGGCAGCCGGTGCAGTCGCTATTCTTCTTCCACTCGGCCATTGCGGCAAAACTGGCCGGGCATCCGGCCCTGTCGCTGATCGAAAACATGGAGAACAGCCTCGACGCGTTGCGCCTGCTGCTGGACGGGCTATTGGATATTTCCAAGCTGCATGCCGGAACCATCGAGGTCGAACGGACCAGTTTTCCCGTGTCGGCGCTATTTGCCCGCCTCGAGTCGGAGTACCGGGCGCGCGCCGCGGAAAAGGGCCTCGATTTCCGCATCGTCTCGTCGAGCCAGTGGGTCCGCAGCGATCTCGGACTGGTCGACCGAGTGCTGCGCAATCTGCTCGACAACGCCATCAAATACACCGCCGACGGGGCGGTCTTGTTGGGGTGTCGCCGTCAAGGCGACAGCCTGCGGCTTTCGGTGGTGGATACCGGTCCGGGCATTCCCGGCCACCGGACCGAGGATATCTTTCACGAATTCGTCCAACTGGGCAATCCGGAGCGGGACCGTAGCAAGGGATTGGGGCTCGGCCTGGCCATCGTCCGCCAGCTGTCGCAGCTGCTGGGCCATCCGGTACAGGTCCATTCCAGGCTTGGCCATGGGACCAGTTTTTCCGTCGACGTTGCTTTGGCCAAGCCGCGCTGGGCCGGCAAGCGGCGGCCGCGCCCGCTGGTGGAATCGTCGCCGCCGCCCACCAAGCGGCTGGCGCTGATCGTCGACGACGAGGCGATGGTCCTGGTGGCGATGCGGGCGATGATGGAGGCCATGGGATGGGACGTCCTGGCCGCCGGATCGGGACAGGAGGCCATCCGTCTGGTCGCCAGCCGACGGGTCCCCGACGTGGTGGTCGCCGATTACCGGCTGCACGACGGGGAAACCGGTCTCACTGTGATCCGTCAGCTGCAGGAGAATTGCGGGGTGAGCGTTCCGGCCATCGTCCTGACCGGCGACACCAGCCCCGAACGCATGGTCGAATGCCAGAAGAGCGGGTTCCGGCTGCTGCACAAGCCGATCGCCCCCCAGGAACTGCGCCTGGCCCTGGCCGAAGCCGACAGCGCGGCGTGAGGGGACAAGTGGGGCAGGCGTCCGAGTCTGCGAGAAAAGTTTAGTGGCACCGGCCTCCGTGCCGGTGTTCCGGCGGAGCCGGAAGACCAGCATTTCCACCGCTCCGCGGCGGACACCGGCAGGGACGCCGGTGCCACTGAAAAACAATTTCACAACCTCAGACGTCC
>CAIOJO010000161.1 GCA_903858635.1 uncultured Telmatospirillum sp.
GTCCCGCCCGCCGGCGGGCGGGACGCCCGCCCCACTTTGTTGCCTTCTTGACTCGGAAATTAGATGGCGCGGCCGTTCCGGCCGCGCCATCGCTCAATGCACGTCGGCCCAGATCTTACGCTTCAAGGCGTAAAACATGACGGTGAGGACGAACAGGAAGCCCAGCACCTTCAGACCCAGGTTATGGCGCAGGTCGAGCTCCGGTTCGGCCGCCCAGTTGAGGAAGGCCACCGCATCCTTGGCGATCTGCTCCTTGGTCGCCTTGGTCCCGTCGGCATAGGTCACCTGGTCGTCGCTGATCGGCGGCGGCATGGCGATCTGATGGCCGGGGAAGGCGGTGTTGTAGTTCATGCCGTCGGCCATCGTGACGTCGGCCGGCGCATCGGCGAAGCCGGTCAGGATGGCGTAGATGTAGTCGGCGCCGCCGGCCCGCGCCTTGGTGATCAGCGACAGATCGGGCGGCAGGGCGCCGTTGTTGGCGACCCGGGCCGCCGGCTCGTTGGGAAACGGCGGCACGAAGTAGTCGGAGGGACGAGCCGGCCGCTGATACATGTCGCCCTGGTCATTGGGACCGTCCTGAACCTGCTTCTCGGCCGCCATGTCCTTGATCTCGTCTTCGGACAAACCGAGATAGGCCAGGTTGCGATAGGCCACCAGCTTCAGCGAATGGCAGTTGGAGCAGATGTCGTGATAGACCTGGAGGCCGCGGCGCAGTTGCGGCTTGTCGTATTGGCCGAAGATACCGACCCAGGACCAGGACTGGTGCGCCGGCTCGGGGCCCTCTTCGGCCAGGACCGGGCTGACGGCAGCGACCAGGGCCGCCGCGACGGTCGACAGAATGAATTTACGCATTACGCCTTCTCCATCGGCTTTGCAGCGGCGGACTTGCCCTTCAGAACCGGGGCGGCGATGCTTTGCGGCAGCGGCTTCGGCTTCTCGACCTTGCCGATCACCCACATCAGCGGGAAGAACAGGAAATAGGCCACCGTGGCGGCGCGGCCGAGCGGCACCATGGTGCCCTCGGGCGGCTGCGAGCCGATGTAACCGAGCAGGATGCAGTCGATGACGAAGATCCAGAAGAGCTGCTTGTAGATCGGCCGGAAGCGCGCCGAACGGACCTTCGAGCTGTCGATCCACGGCAGGAAGAAGAAGACGATGATGGCGCCGAACATGGCGATGACGCCGCCCAGCTTGTCCGGTACCGAGCGCAGAATCGCGTAGAACGGCAGGAAATACCATTCCGGCACGATATGCGGCGGCGTGACCAACGGATTGGCCGGGATGTAGTTGGTCGGCTCGACGAAGAAGTTGGGCAGGAAGAACACCACGCCCAGATAGACCATCAACAGGATGCCGACGCCGAACAGGTCCTTGATGGTGTAATAGGGGTGGAAAGGAATGGTATCCTGCGGCCCCTTTACGTCGATGCCCAGCGGGTTGTTCGACTTGGTCGTGTGCAAGGCCACGACATGCAGGAACACCAGCGCGAAGATGACGAAGGGCAGCAGGTAGTGCAGCGCGAAGAAGCGATTCAAGGTCGCGTTGTCGACCGAGAAGCCGCCCCACAACCATGTGGTGATGGCGCCGCCGACCAGCGGGATGGCCGAGAACAGGTTGGTAATGACGGTGGTGCCCCAGAAGCTCAGCTGGCCCCAAGGCAGGCAGTACCCCATGAAGGCGGTGCCCATCATGGTCAGGTAGATGATCAGGCCCAGCCACCACAGCACTTCGCGCGGCGCCTTGTAGGACCCGTAGTAAAGTCCGCGGAAGATGTGGATGTAGACGCAGACGAAGAAGAACGACGCCCCGTTCATATGCGCATAGCGCAACAGCCAACCATAGTTCACGTCGCGCATGATGTGCTCGACCGAACCGAAGGCGAGGTTGACGTTCGGCGTGTAGGCCATGGCCAGGAAAACGCCGGACAGGACCATGATGACCAGCATCAGGCCGGCCAACGAACCGAAATTCCACCAGTAGTTCAGGTTGCGCGGTGTCGGATACTCGACGGCGCTGTGCTGCAGGACGGAAAAGATCGGCAGGCGGTCATCCAGCCACTGGATGACCTTGTTGTCGAATGTGTGACCGCTCATCGATGCGCTCCTAGCCGATCCGAACCGAGGTGTCGCTGAGGAAGGAATAGGCCGGCACCTCGAGGTTGCGCGGCGCCGGGCCCTTGCGAATACGGCCCGAGGTATCGTACTGCGAGCCGTGGCAGGGGCAGAACCAGCCGCCGAACTCGCCTTTGGGATCGGCCGGCTTCTGGCCGAGCGGGATGCACCCCAGATGGGTGCAGATGCCGACCAGGATCAGCCATTCGGCCTTCTTGACCCGCTGGTCGTCGGCTTGCGGATCGGGCAGGTCGCCCAGCTTGACGGCCTTCGCCGCCTCGATCTCGGCTGCGGTACGATGCCGGATGAAGACCGGCTTGCCGCGCCACGTCACGGTGATCGCCTGGCCTTCGGCGACCGAGGACAGATCGACCTCGGTCGAGGACAGGGCCAAGGTGTCGGCCGAAGGGTTCATGCTGTGGATAAACGGCCACAAGGCCAAACCGGCCCCGACGACGCCGACGGCGGTCGTAGCATAGAGCAGGAAGTCCCGGCGCGATGCATCGTCGGGGGTCGCACCCTGTGGATGTGTCGACAAGTCAGACATACCAGTCCCTCTCAAAGACCCGCCCGCGGCGCGTCCAACGACCACGCCCCAACCGTTCCCCGAAGGGAACCCCGTTCCCTAGGTGTTGGCCGACGGGGGACGTGAACAGAAGCCAAACGAGCCATATAAAGCAATTCCATCCAGTTGAAAAGCGGCGGATGATCAGGCGGAGATTCGCCTGGAAACGACCGAAATCTATGCATATTGCACTCTATCAGCCGGACATACCGCAGAATGTGGGTGCGGTGCTACGGCTCGGCGCCTGTCTGGGGGTCGCCGTCGATATTATCGAACCCTGCGGCTTCCTTTGGGATCCGGCCCGCATCCGGCGCGCCGGTCTCGACTACATGGATCTGGCCGAGGTGACCCGGCACAGTTCCTGGGAAGCCTTCCTGGCCGGCCCGCCGGCCGGCCGCCTGGTCCTGCTGAGCACCACGGCCGCATGCAGCCACCTTGATTTCCGTTATCACCGCGACGACGTGCTGCTGTTCGGCCGGGAAAGCGCCGGCGTGCCCCCGGCCGTGCACCAGCGGGCGGCGGCCCGGCTCAAGGTGCCGCTCCACCCGGCAGCCCGATCCCTGAACCTGGCGATGACCGCCGCCCTGGTGCTGGGCGAGGCGCTGCGCCAAACTGAGAGCTTTCCTGGAATGCAAGACCGACCATGAGCGAACGTCAACAGAGCCTCGCCGCCACCTGGTTTGCCCGGCTGCAGGACGATCTATGCGCCGCCTTCGAAAGCTTGGAGGACGAAGGCCAAGGCGGCCCGGCCGGGCGGTTCGAGCGCAAGGCGTGGACCCGCGAGGGCGATGGCGGCGGCGGCGTGATGGCCCTGATGCGGGGCCGCGTCTTCGAAAAGATCGGGGTCAACGTTTCGGTGGTGCATGGCCATTTCAGCGGGGAATTCCGCCAAGCCATCCCCGGTGCGGTCGAAGCGGACGGCGCCTTCTGGGCGGCCGGCTTGTCCCTGGTGGCCCATCCCCGTTCGCCGCTGGTGCCGGCCGCCCATATCAACACGCGGATGATCGCCACCAGCAAGACCTGGTTCGGCGGTGGCGCCGACCTCACCCCGACCTTCCCCATCGAGGCCGATACCGAGCGCTTCCATGCGGCGCTGAAGGCCGCCTGCGACGCCCATCCGGTGGCCGATCATGGGCGCTTCAAGGCCTGGTGCGACCGCTATTTCTTCCTGCCGCATCGCAACGAGCCGCGGGGCGTCGGCGGCATCTTCTTCGACGACCTCGCTTCCGGCGATTGGGACGCCGACTTCGCCTTCCTGCGCGAGGTTGGAACTGCCTTCGGACAGGTCTATCCCGAACTGGTGCGCCGCCATCTGCACGAGACCTGGTCGGCCGAACAGCGCCACGCCCAACTCGTCAAACGCGGCCGCTATGTGGAATTCAACCTGCTGTATGACCGCGGCACCAGCTTCGGCCTGAAGACGGGAGGCAATGTCGAGGCGATCTTGATGAGCCTGCCGCCCGAAGTCATCTGGCCGTAAACGGCCCAAACGTTCGTGCAGTGACGGAGATGGCGAATCATCTGTCCGCGTCACTGCACTTGGAGATACGAAATGCGTAAAGCCGCGGTTGCCGCGCTCGCCCTGTCCGCTACCGCCGCCGTCGTCGCCGCGGCATTTTGGGTGCGGCCGCCGCAACCGCCGCCGGCGCCCGCGGCCGCCCCCTTCGCCGACGCCGACGAGACCGCGGCCCTGGCCGCCAGCAACGGCTTGGCCTGGCGCGACGGCCCGGCTCTCAGCCTGCGCCTGAAGAGCGGCGAGGTGCTGTCGCTGACCGACCACCTGAATTGCGGCGACCTCCCCTGCCCGCCCGACCTGACCACGCAATACCGCTTCATGGGCTGGGACACACGGAACGGCGGCTATCTGTTGAAGGTCGTTCCCGGCACCGCCCCGGTCATGCTGCTGGCGTTCGCCGACGAAGATCCGGTGTTGGTCGACGCGCGCCATGCGCCCGCAGCCGAGGGCCCGATGGCGCTCCCGCCGCCGCCGCCCGCCGCCGAGTCCGACGAAAGCCTTGGCGAGTGGTTGACCGATGTCGCCAACGGTCGTAGCCAGAGCGAGGCGCCGCTGATTGCCGCCAGCCGCGGCAAGGCCCGCCGCGACGGGGCACGCCTGGTGCTGCGGCTGGACGACGGCCGCGAGTTCGCCCTCAGCGACGATCTGGCTTGCGGGCAAACGCCCTGTCCGCCCCAGGTGTTCCGCTCGTTCGACTATGCCGGTGCCAGCCCGGACGGCCGTTTCCACGTGGTCGAGGAGCATTGGGACGAAGCGTCGGCCGCCATCCTGGTCGACGCTCGGTCGGGCGCCACCACCGCGCTGCTCGGTCCGCCGAAATTTTCGCCGGACGGCCAGCGGGCCATCGCCACCGTCACCGATCTCGAATGGTCGGCCCCCCGCCGGCTCGAAATCTGGACCCTGGGCGGTGCCAAACCGGGCATAGAGTTCTCGCTGCCGGCCAAGGACGAGGACGACACCGTCTACGAGGTGGTGGCCTGGCATGACGCCGACCATGTGCGCCTGCGCCGCGGACCCTGGGCCTCGCCCCAGCGCAGCGAGGTCATGCTGGCGCATGACGGCGGCGGCTGGCGCCTCGAGGCGGCCGAGGCCAACAATTGATCGTTTCTAAAGTTCTTTTCACCGCCGCCGAATTGCGCAAGAATTCACTCCTGTGAATTTTTTGTTGCAGCCGGAGCCAATGATCAAGACGGACGATCGGGCCAACAACGGCGATGCACTTCCGCAGACCATTGCGGCTTCGGCCCGCTGGCTGATCGCACCGGCATTGCTGTCGGCAGCGGCGGCGGCCTGTTGGCGCGCCTGGTTGATGGTGTCGGCCGATGTAACAGCCGGTTCCGGCTTGGCCCGCTTCGGCGAGTCCTTGCCGTTGCTTCTGCTGGCTGCCGCCATCGCGGTGTTTACCAGCCGCCTGGTGCAACGTCTGGCGGCGCGGCGTCTGAAAAGCGCGACGCCCAAATTGACCCGGCAGCTCATCGGGCTGGTGGTGTGGACGGTCACCTGCGGCGTGCTGGCCGGCAGCATTCTCGACGTGCCGCTGGGCAGCCTGGTCACCACCTCCGGGATGATGGTGGCGGTGGTCGGCATCGCCCTGAAGAACATGATCTCCGATCTGTTCACCGGCTTGTCGCTGCCCTTGAAGATCGGCGACTGGATCGAGGTGGATGGGACGCTCGGCCGGGTCGTCGAAGTCAGCTGGCGGGCGACTCGGCTGGTAACCCGCGATCGGGTGTCGGTGATCATCCCCAACACCCATCTGATGTCCAAGCCGTTTCGCAATCTGAGCCAGCCCGAACCCTATTACCGCGAACGGTTCCGCATCACCCTGCCGGCTTCGGTGACGGCCTATCAGGCGGAGCGCAATCTGGTCGCCGCCGCCCGTCAGGTCGACGCCCTGGCCGCCATGCCGTTCCCCCCCGATGTGCGGATCACCGGATTCAACGACCGCGGCGTCGAATGGGAGCTCAGATATTTCGTTCCCGATGCCGAGCAAGCCTCGCGGCTGCGCTATCGGGTGCAGCGCAATCTGTTGCGCAATCTGCATTATTCGGGCATCGCCCTGCCCGCCACGGCGATCGAATTGCGCAAGGCGCCGCCGGCGCCGGCCCGCCATCTGGGTTGCGAGGAACAGATCTTCCTGGCCAATGTCGACCTGTTCGGCACCCTGACCGGCGACGAACTCAGCGTGCTGTGCACCCACATGACCCGCCAATTGGCCCGCAGCGGCATACCGGTGGTGCATCAGGGGGCGGCCGGCGATTCGCTGTTCATCGTCAAGGAAGGTCTGCTCAGCGTGGCGATCAACGCCGAGGGAATCGACACGGTGGTCGGCCAGGTGGCGCCCGGTCAATTCTTCGGCGAGATGTCGCTCCTGACCGGGGCGCCGCGCAGCGCCACGGTCATCCCCCTGGTCGACAGCATGGTCTATGAAATCACCCGCGACGTCTTGCGCCCGCTGATGCAGAGCCGGCCGGAACTGGCCCAACAGATGAGCGAAGTCCTGGCCGAGCGGCAGATCGCCAACGCCCCCAAACTGGCCGCCCGCGGCACTGTGGAAGAGGCTCGCGAATCGCTGGCCAAACAGCTGTTCGGGCGGATCTCGACCTTTTTTCGCTTGAACACCGCCCCGCTGGCGGGAGGGCTGGCCGCCGGCGCGAGCTAATCCTTGTCGGCGTAAGGATTGCGACGCTTGCGGACACTGAGGCGGATCGGCACCCCGGCCAGTCCGAAGCTCTCGCGGATGCCGTTCATCAGGAAGCGATTGTAGGATTCCGGCAATTCATCGGCCCGTTGCGAGAACACGGCGAAAGTCGGTGGGCGGGTGCGCACCTGGGTCATGTAGCGCAAGCGGACCCGGCGTCCGCCGCTGACCGCCGGCGGTGGATGGCGCTCGGTCATCTCCTCCAGCCAGCGGTTCAATTGGGCGGTGGGAACCCGGTGGTTCCACAGCTCGTAAATTCCGACCACCGCCGCCATCAGGCGGTCCAGCCCGTTTCCCTGAAGCGCCGACATGGTGACCGTCGGCACGCCCTTGACCTGCTGCAACGAGGTGTCGAGCCGATCCTGCAGCCTTTGCAAGGCTTCGGCCCGATTGTCGACGCTATCCCATTTGTTGACGGCGACCACCAGGGCACGCCCTTCTTCGACCACCAGCCGGGCAATGGTCAGGTCCTGCTTGTCGAGGATGGCATTGGCGTCGAGCACCAGAACCACCACATTGGCCATGCGGATGGCCTCGATGGTATTCGACACCGACAGCCGTTCCAGGGAACCGGTGATATTGGCCCGCCGCCGCAGGCCGGCGGTATCCACCAGCCGGATCAGGCGGCCGGCATGGCTCCATTCGATGGCGATGGCATCCCGCGTCAGCCCGGCTTCCGGCCCGGTCAGCATGCGCTCTTCACCCAACAGCCGGTTGACCAGAGTTGATTTGCCGACATTGGGCCGGCCGACCACCGCCAATTGCAGCGGCCGCGCCGCCAGCGCCTGCTCGGCCGCGGCGTTGACGTCGCCGTCCTCGAGGTCGTCGATGCCAGCCTCGGCGGCCGCATCCTCGTCTTCCGACAGCGGACGCAGGCCACCATGTTTTTCCGCATAGGGGCGCAAGGCCTCGTAGAGGTCGTCCAGCCCCGTCCCATGCTCGGCCGACAACGGCACCGGGTCGCCCAGACCAAGGCTGTAGGACTCGTACAGGCCGGGGGCGCCGGCCTTACCCTCGCATTTGTTGGCGACCAGGACGACAGGTGTTCGGCTCTTGCGCAGATGCTCGCCGAAAACCGCGTCGAGCGGCATCACGCCGGCCCGCGCATCGACCAGGAACAGGACCAGATCGGCATCGGCGATGGCGCGTTCGGTCTGACTGCGCATGCGGCCTTCGAGCGAACCGTCATGGGCATCCTCGAGCCCGGCCGTATCGATGACGGTGAAGCTCATATCGGCGATGCCGCCCTCGCCTTCCCGCCGATCGCGGGTCACCCCCGGTAGGTCATGGACGATCGCCAGGCGCCGTCCCACCAGCCGATTGAACAGAGTCGACTTGCCAACATTGGGCCGGCCGACGATGGCGATCTTGAAAGCCATGATTTCGCCTCGCGCTTAGCGGTAGGCGACCAGATCCCCGTCTTCGGTCGCGAAGATGAGCGTGCCGGCAGCCACCAACGGCGGGATGTTGATACCGGCCGGTAGTTCCTCCTCACTCAGCAACGCACCGGTATAGGGCGAGACGGACACCGCCTTGCCCACCGACGAGGCGACGATCAAACGATCGGAGGCGAGAACCGGCCCGGTCCAGGTGATGCGTCCCTTCTTGCCCTCCTCGTCTTCCCATCGCGGCAGCGGGGTCACCCAGCGCACGCTGCCTGACTTCGCTTCGAAGCAGAGCAGCTCGGGCGCATTGGACAGCAGATAGACGTAGTCGCCGGCGACCCAGGGAGTCTGGGTCGAACCGACCTCGCGATCCCAGATCCGGCGCCCGGTCCTGAGGTCGATGGCGGCGAAGATATCGCTGTTGCCGGCGGCAAACACCCGCCCCCGGTCGACCACCGGCAGACCGCGAATATCAGTCAGCTCGGCCACCTGGTCGGTGCGCTTGATGCTGGAGACCACGTCGCTCCACTGGACGGTTCCGTTCTCGATCCTGAGGGCGAACAGCTCGCCCGAGGTATAGGGCACCAGTACCGTGTTGCCATCGACCGCCGGGCTGGACCCGCCCAGCAGCGAGGCCATTTCGCTCAACCCCGTATGGTGCCACAGCTGGTGGCCATCCTCGGTCGACAGGGCGAGGGCTTCGTTCTCCACGGTGATGACGATGAGGCGCCCGGCCCGCGCCGTCGGCGCTCCGCGCACCGGGGCCGGCAGCGCCTGGCGCCACAGCACCTTGCCGTCTTGCGGATTGAGGGCCACCACCTGGGCAAAGCCGGTGGTGGCGAACAGTTTGCCTTCGTCGTAGGCGAGGCCGCCGCCGAAGCTGCCGGCATCGGCATCCTCGGGCGCCAGATCGACCCGCCAGCGACGGCTGCCATCCTGCAGGTCGAACGCCGAGACCGACGATTCGGCGTCCATCGCATAGACCTTGCCGCCGGCCACCACCGGCTGCGACAGATAGGCGCGGCGCTTGCTGCCACCGGTTCCGACGCTGGCCGACCACACTTCATGCAGGTTCGCAGCGAGCGACAGGTGATACATGGCATGAGGCGGATAACCCCCGGCCTGCGGCCAATCGGCGACCTTTTCCGGCGTCGGCAGGACGATCGGGGCGGTCTGTCCGGTGTCGGGCTCGATCGATTTCGAATGGGCCAGCACGCTGATCCGCTTGCCGGGCAAGGGCGGTGGCGCGTTCTCGCCCAACCAATCGCTGCCGCAGGCGGTCAGGGCGGAGCAGGCAACGGCAGCGGCAATAATGGCCAGTCGGCGCATGGGAATCCTCATCAGCCTTTGGCCTTGTCGGCGCCGGGCTTGGCCGGTTGTGTGGAAGCCGCTCCCGCCGGAGCGAGGACGGCGAGCATCTCGGCGGCACGAGCGCGAACGCCCTGCGGCGCCTGGAGATCGTCGGCGAGCTGCTTGTAGAGTTCGGCGGCCCGTTTGCCGTCGCCCTTCTTCTGCGCCACCATGGCGAGCAGCTCGGAAGCAGTGTAATGCCAGGGATTCCCGGCCGCCGCGAGGGGGGCGAGGCGCTGCTCGATTTGCGCCGGATCGGCCGCATCGAGGCTCAGCTGCGCGGCCTTGACAACGGCCAGGTCGCGATAGGGCTGCGGCGCCGATGAGCCGGCGATCTCGCCATAAGCCGCCGCCGCCGCCGCGGTGTCGCCCTGCGCGGCAATCAATTCGGCCCGCCGCATCGCCGCCGCAACGGCGAAGCCGGTGTGGCTGTCGGCCGCCAGCTTGGCCAGCATTTCGATGGCAATCCGGGCCTTGCCTTCGCTGATCAGCTCCTGCGCCGCGGCATATTGGGCCGCTTCCTGCTGGCGCTGCTTGCCCTGCCATGTCTGCCAGCCCTGATAGCCGGCAACGATGAGGATGATGGCAACGGCGGTGGCGATGACATGATTGCCGTAGCGCTTCCACAGCCGGTGGTATTGCTCCCGGCGCAGTTCCTCGTCGACCTCCTGTATAAGCAGGTCGCCCGCGCTGTCATTGTCGCTGGCGCTCACCGATCAGCCTCTCCTGAAAACCAAATGGCGGTCACCATAGCGCCGGCTTGACGCCAAGGCAAATGCGGCTTGACGCTGGCAGGGCTCCGAACTCAGGTTAACGAGGTTTACGGCTTGCGCTGGGCGTGATTCTCTGAATCGCCCAGATTCGGAGAACCCTGATGCCCCTGACGGCGATGTTTCTTGGCGAGAAATCGCGCCTGCGTGCCCTGCTCGAC
>CAIOJO010000162.1 GCA_903858635.1 uncultured Telmatospirillum sp.
AGGTATCGTCGGTCATGGCGGGTGTGGCGCTTTCGGCTGCCGCAGAGATGCTGTCTAGACAACAAAATCTTATGCTATTTCAGCCTGTTACGCTACATCCGCCTGCCAAAATCCCTACCGTCATGAATAAGAGCGGCTAGTCCCCGATCAGAACCGTGCCGGCGCCAGCCACGATCCTGCCGCCGTGGCGGGTTGGATCGCCGAGGCGGGCCGCCGGCAGGCCGCCGATCAATACGGAGTGGCTGGCGTCGGCGATGGCGTCGATCGGGTTGCCCTGACACAGGGCGAGATCATTGAGACGGGCGGCGGGCAGGCCGGCGATGAGAACGGTGGGGCAGCCGGGCTCGAATATCGGGCCTCCGACATGCAGCGGGCACTGGTGCATGTCCGTCAATCTCGCGGCAGGCATACCCATGGACGGCCCCCCTTATCTGGCGATGCAAACGGTACGCGGATAGACCAATGCTTGCAAGGCGATTTCAGAAAACGTCAGGCTGGATAACAGCAGAATCGTTCCGATTTCTAAAATGTCACCTCAACTCTTGCGACAATGTCCGATTCGCATCGTATCGCCGACAGTGCATTGCGTCCAAACACCATTGTTTTGTCAATTTGACTTTCCATTGGCGGCCGATCTGCTCGCGGATGTATCGGCGGCGACGCGACTACCGGCTTTCGGCCGGCTCCTCCGTCCCGGCCAGGTCGAGCACCGTGGCCCGAAACTTGGCCAGAAGACCCTGGTCGAGTTGCTTGCTCATCTCGGTGGTCATCATTTCCAGAGCGTCCTCGGCCAGCATGGCCCGCTTATACGGCTTGCGGTCGGTCAAAGCGGTGAAAACATCAATGATCGAGGCCATGCGAGCCAACTGGTTGAGATCCTTGGATTCAAGGGACAGCGGGTACCCCGATCCGTCAAGTCTCTCGTGATGTTGGGTGGCGATGGTCATCACCGCTTTGGGGATATTCTCGGATATGGCCAACACCTTTTGCGATATCGCGACGTGGCCTCGAATCAACTTCCACTCAGCGGGTGTCAGTTTTTCCGCTTTGTTCAAGGTTTCGGCAGGAACGGCCAGTTTCCCCACGTCGTGCAGGAACCCGCCACTTGCCAACAGGATTTGTTTGTCCTTGGGTAGGCCGATGCCCTTGCCAAAGAGTGACAAGAACGTGGCCATGCGCAGCGAGTGTGCAAACGTAAAATTATCGTGATCCTTTACTCTATTTACGACAGGGCTGACGTCATTCTCGTTTATCGCATCGACAATCGCCGCGCAGGAATGGTCCACTGCCTTATATGAGATTGGGTTCCCATTGGTCAAATCTTCCAAAATATTATTGAATATAATTAATGTTTTCTCCAATGCCAGTCTTTGCTTCTGGGGCAAAGATTGCCAGGATCTCTCCACCTCGCCATTGATCTTCAACGTAACTGCGCGGATCAAGTCGATTTGGCGATAGGGTTTGACAAAATATTTATTGATCCCCATCTCACGTACGGCGTCGAGTATCCGAATATCTTCTTTATCTATAATAAGAATGATGGGGATATTGGATAGGGCGCTTTCCCTACGCAAATCCTTGATGAAGTTTGTGCCAAGTCCCGAACCGACGCGCTGGCCGACCAGGACGACCTGCGGCAGCGACTGGCGCATGCCCGACAGGGCGTTGGCGGCATCGCCATAAGCGTTCGTCCGATAGGCGGGAGCCATTGCTTCGGCCACGGTCTGCCGGTGCTTTTCATTGGCATCGACAACTGCGATCAGGTGTCTCACGTCACGACCATGAACCGACATTCTCCCGATGGGCGGCAATCAATTTGCAGGTTATGCGAAAGTCTTCCGACCTGATCGAGATGCTGTTGCCATCGGATCGATTTTGATGGGAAACCTAAGAAAACTCCATCTCTCAGCGATTGCGCAGGCTTTTTTGGGGGCCATCATCGATTGGGACCGCCGCCGGTCCCGGCCGGTTCATTTGCTCGGGCTGAAGCGTTTCCGGGTGGTCGGATCGTCATCGTCGCAGCCACCCCATTGCACCACGATGACGGTCACATTGTCGCGGCCACCGTGGTCGAGCGCCTGCCCGACCAGGGCGTCGGCCGCCTGGTCGGGACCGCGGCCGGTCAGGCAGTCGACGATCTCGGCGTCGCTCAGCATCTTGTTCAACCCGTCGCTGCACAGCAGCAGGACGTCACCGGGCTCGAGCGCGGCAGTGCGCATGTCGAGATCGAGCTCGCCGAATCCCACCGCCCGGGTGATGACATTGGCCTGCGGGTGGGCCATTGCCTCGGCCTCGCTGAGGAGTTCGGCGTCGACCAGTTCCTGGACCCGGCTGTGGTCGTGGCTGATCAACTTAAGGCCCGCCTGGTTGAACCGGTACAGCCGGCTGTCGCCGGCCCACAGGCAGGCGAAGTGATGACCGAACACCATCAGGGTCACGATGGTGCAGCCGATCACCCCATCGCCGCCATTGGCTTCGGCGGTGGCGCGAATTTCCGCATGGGACGCCTGGATGCTGGTCCGCACATCGCGGACGAAGCTCTGCGCCGACTGCGGTTGCGGCAGCCGGCCCAGGCCGTCGACCACCAGGGCGCTGGCCCATTCGCCGCGGCTATGGCCGCCCATGCCGTCGGCCACCGCCCACAGACCGATGGCTGCGTGGTCGAGCATGGCGTCTTCATTACGGGAGCGGACCCGGCCGGGATGTGTTCGCGCCGCGGCCCGGATCTCAACCGGGAGCTCCATCCTCTCTCCATTTGCTGCAGGGTCCCCAACCATGGGCGCCCCATTCCCCACTCAGAAGGGCCGGAAACTCGGCCGGCGAGGGCAAGCCCCGGCACAATAAGAACGACGGTTCGACCAGGTCGGAGCCTTCCGTCCACCATAGGCTGAGGCCTGCCGGACCGCTTCCGGCCAAGGCGACGAGAACCTCGGCCGGCATTCCGGTCAGGGGATCCTCGGTGGTCCGCAAAGGATAGCGCAGCGACCGGGCTCCGTCCGTCCCGGTCGGGTCAGAGGCGGTTTCCAACCCGGCCAGGCCGTTCTCGATGTGATCCGGCTCGAGGCGCTGCTCCAGCGCCGCCACCGCGA
>CAIOJO010000163.1 GCA_903858635.1 uncultured Telmatospirillum sp.
GAAAAGCATTTCTCGTCATTGGTGAGCGGACCGAGGGGAACCGCTTTGTCAAACTGGGCATCGGCAGCATCATCCCCACCTTCGCCACCATCGACGAGTTTAGCCAGGAGTTTGGGAACCTTCATTGCGACGCCCCGATATCGTAACGGTTACGTTCGGCCCTACCCCTGATAGATATCTGCCAATCCGCCCTTAGGGTCAAAACCCAACCAATCTATTGATTTTGATGAAATTTTGTGATTCCAAGGCATTGACAATGCCTTGGAGGACGGAATGCGGGAAGTTTTTTGGCTGAGCGATGAGGCGTGGACAGTAATTGCGCCTCTGCTTCCGACAAACCAACCCGGGGCCCACCGGGTGGACGACCGGCGGATCATCAGCGGGATCATCCATGTGCTGAAGAGTGGCTGCCGCTGGCAGGACTGTCCACCGGAATACGGGCCAACGACGACAGTCTACAACCGTTTCAACCGATGGTCGCGCAAGGACCATTGGCGCCGGATGCTGGCGGCGCTGGCGGCCGGCCAGTGGATTACCGCCGCCGTGGCGATGGACGGCAGTTACGTGAAGGTCCACCGGTGCGCCCAGGGCGGAAAAGGGGGGCCAAGGCTCAGGCGATCGGCGTCTCAAGGGGCGGACAGACCACGAAAATCCACGCGCTCAGCGATACGCTCGGCCGGCCGATCATCCTCAAGGTGACCGCTGGCAACGTGGCCGACATCACCATGGCCGAAGAGTTGTTGGCCGAGGTGGAGGACTGCCGCTACGTTCTCGCTGACAAGGGGTATGACTCCGACAAGTTGCGGAACGTAATTCGCGCCAAGGGCGCCAAGCCCGTCATTCCTGGCCGGAAATCCCGTACCCGCAAGGTGCGCTTTGACCGCTCGCGATACAAATCCCGCTGGATGGTGGGTAACTGCTCACGGGGTTGGCAAAAAGGGCTTGCGCAGCTGTCCGAGATATGAGTCAACCTATGTATGAATCGTCCGCCGCGTTACCGCCTGTCCGACGCCGAGAAAGACGCCTTGCTTGATGAGCAGGCCGCGCTGATTGAGCGCCTTGCGGCTCGCGTCGCGGAATTGGAGACGATGCTCGGCAAGCCGAAGAAGACGTCGTCGAACTCGCACACGCCGCCGTCGCAGGATGGTCTCGAGCGCCGGAACCGGAAACGGGATACTGAGAGCAAGCGCCGGCGCAAGCCACGTCGGTCGCGGCCAGGGACCTCCCGTCCGCTTGCCGAGGAGCCGGACAAAACCGAGCGCCGGCTGGCCGAAGCTTGCCCTCATTGCGGTGCCGATGTCTCCGATGACCATCAGAGCTGCCGCCATCGGTACGACCACATCGAGTTGCCGCCGATCCGTCCGGAGGTGACGCGGATCGAACTCTTTGGCGGCCGGTGCCGAAAGTGCGGCAAGCGCTACCGGGCCGCGGCTCCGGCCGGCATGGCCCCCGGCACGCCGTTTGGTCCGGGCATCCGGGCGTTGCTGCTTTATCTTCACCACAGCCACCATGTCGGCTTCGAGCGGTTGGCCCGGATGATGGACGAACTGTTCGGCCTGACGATTTCCGAAGGTGCCATTGCCAACGCGCTGCACCGGATGCAGACCGGGTTCGATGACGCACGAACGGCGATCCGGGAGAAGCTGCGAGCCGCCCGCATCATCGCCTCCGACGAAACCACGACCCGGATCGACGGCAAACTGCACTGGCATTGGGTGTTTCTGAGCGAGCAGGCGGTCCTGCATGAGGTCGCCCCCGGCCGGGGCCGTTCCGTGGCCGAGGACGTGCTCGGCGAGCACCGCCCCGGGGTCTGGGTTTCCGACCGCTACGCCGGCCAGCAGGAGTTGGGCCGGGTCCATCAAGTCTGCCTCGCCCATGTCCTGCGCGACGTACAATACGCCATCGACTCCGGCGACACCGTGGTCGCCCCGAAAATCCGCGACCTCCTGCGCTGGGCGATCCGGGTCGGAAAGCGAAGGCCCGACCTGAAGGACACCACCCTCGCCCAGTATGCCGCCAAGGCCGAGCGCCGCCTCGATGCCCTGCTCGGCGTCCCAGCCGCCCATCCCGCCGGGGCCGAACTCCAGCGCCAGATCAAGGCGTGGCGGACCAAGTTCTTCGTCTTCCTGGCCGACCGCGACGTCCCGCCCACCAACAACATCTCGGAACGGGAAATCCGTCCCTCCGTCGTCTTCCGCAAGGTCACCGGCGGCTTCCGCTCGGAATGGGGCGCCAAGGTTCACGCCGGATACCGATCGATTACGGGGACCGCCAGGATTCGAGGCAGGGCCGCTCTCGACACCGTCCGCGAGTTCCTCGACGGCCGCTTCGCCGTCGCCTGAGCCGCACTCAGCCAACCCCGTGAGCAGTTACGTCGAGCGCACCGGCTCCGACAAGAGCGACATGGCCCAAGCGTCGAGGTCGGTCGGGGAGTACAGCGGAAAGCGGCCGGCTTTCTGGAAAAGGGGGCCGCCGCCGATGCTGGCGAGTTTGGCGAGCGTCGCCGGCTTGCGCTCAATGCCGTGGCGTTCAAGAAGGTAGGAACTGGCCTCATCACGCCGAAGGCGGGGTTTGGTGAACATTGTCTGTCTCC
>CAIOJO010000164.1 GCA_903858635.1 uncultured Telmatospirillum sp.
ATGCCGCCTGTGCCATTCACCATTCTCGCACAACCAAAACGGAAAAAATCTTGGGCGCAGGCCCGACGAAAGTCAATTTGAACCCGGCTCTTCCCCGGGGCAATCGGGCGAAGCCGATTGCCCCGGTAAATTTACTTGTCCCTCAATCGATAGGGGTCGGGAAGGACTGCTCCTCCCCGCCCTCCGAACCGTGCGGGCAGTTTTCCTGCACACGGCTCTCCAGTTGATGGTTTCCTCATCGGGGGTTCCTCGCTGCCAAACGGGCCTCTTTTAGGGTGAACAACCCAGCTTGTGCGAAGAAGGCGTTAGGCCAACGTGCCGTCGCGGCGGGGCATATTCCCAGACCGCCGCGCTTCTCCCACTTGCGGAGTATGGCGCGCAGCCGTCTGCGGACGAAGCTGTCCAGAGGGGGGAACATCGTCCAGTGGGCATGTTTGAAGTAGTTGAACCAGCCCTTCAGCATCGGGTTGAGATTGGCGATGATCCGCTCCAGGCTTACACCCTGCGTCCGTCTCGTCTTTTCTCTCACCTTGTCCTTGAACCTGTTCAGGCTTTTCTTGCGGATCATTCGTAGCCCAACCTCGAATCGATATCCGAGGAAGTTAAAGCCCTGGCCGCGTTGGCGACAGTCACCCAGATGCGTTTTGTCCGGGTGCAGGGTGAGGCCACTGGCATCGACCCATTCCCGGATGTCCGCCAGGGCGGCTTCCGCCTCGTCCCGGCTTTTGCATAGGACTACGAAATCGTCCGCATACCTCACCATCCGATACCCTTTGCCAGCCAGGAGTTCATCGAGCGGGTGGAGATACAGATTTGCCAGAAGCGGACTGATGACGGCCCCTTGTGGGGTGCCACCGGTCGGCGTCCAGCGCTCCATCCCATGCAAGACATCCTGGTCGAGCCATCCTTGGAGCAGGGCGAGAACGCGGCCATCGCTGACCCGCGTCGCCACCCGTTCTATCAACCGATCGTGCGGGATGCTGTCAAAGTAGCTTTTCAAGTCGGCATCCACCACGAAGGTGTAGCCGTCGCGGATCAGACGATCCACTTCTCTGAGCGCGTCCTTGCAGCCCCGGCCCGGCCGGAAGCCATAGCTCGAAGGCAGGAACATGGCTTCAAAGATCGGTTCGAGAGCGAACTTCATCGCCGTCTGGACGATGCGATCCTTGACCGTGGGAATGCCCAGCGGTCTTGTCTTGCCATCGCCCTTGGGAATGTCCACCCGCCGGACCGGCTGCGGCCGATAGGTTCCGGCCCGCAGGTCCGACGCCAACTCGGTCAGATAGTCGTCTGCCCGAGCCGCGAACCGTTCGATATTCTGCCCATCAACCCCCGCCGCACCGCCGTTGGTCCGGACCTTCGCCCAGGCCGCCGCCAGAGTTGCGGGAGCATACACCTTGTCGATCAGGCTGAACCAGCAGCCTCCTTTGACGCCGTTGCCCAGCGCCGAAACCATGCGTTCTGTCCATATCGAGGCTTCCACCCACGACCAGTCGTGGACTTCTGCACCTTGTCTAGCCGTTTCCAGCACTGACGATGCTCGCTCTTGCCTCTTTCCGTCCATCCCGCATCCATCTTCCTGCCCTCCTTCCCTTCAGGCGGTTTTGCTTCCCGCCCGTCTCCACGGCGTTTGTCGCGCCGTATCGCGGTATTATGAGGGCTCTGACTCCTGCCGCTCTCACCCAGATCGGCAGGTCTCTCCGCTTACTCCGCTTCGCCTTCCGAGCATCCCATCCCCACCCACGTCGCGCACCCAGACATCGCTTTGATCGTCACTCCAGCGTATCTGATGACTTCCAGGCTTCGCCCTACCCGGGCAGGCTCGCCGTGCAACTCCGCCGTATCGGGTTCGTTTCCTACGGGCTGCTCCTTCGTCTCCTGTTGCTCCCCACCCCGCCTCACGGCGACGCAGTTACTCTCGACTACGTAGGATGTGACTTCCTACGGCAGGGACTTCCACCCTGCAGACAAAGCGTCCTCACGGACGCACCCGGGCGCCGCCTCCGGCGGCTGGGCTCTCCTCCGCTAACGCTCTGTGCGCTTTGCGCACAATTCCATTCGTTTGCCGGCGGAGCCGGCAGGGGCGCTCAACGCGCCAACGCGATGAACGTCCGTGAAGCTTAAACAACCATCGCGCGTTCAGCCGATTGCCCTGATTC
>CAIOJO010000165.1 GCA_903858635.1 uncultured Telmatospirillum sp.
AGACCGTGACGCCTGCCGAGCGAATTTCAACACGGCTCGGGACAATCCCCTCCAAAAAATGATCCCCATCGAGGGGCCCCGTGGGCCCCTACGGCGAACCTCGCCTTAACCATAAAGCGGCGCGGCGCCACAGGTCCGGTGAATAAGAGCGGCTAGGTCAGTCAATTCATCGATGACCATTCGATCTCCCACTGACGGCGCAAAGGTCAGCCGCTTCCTGAACTCGTTCTCTCAGGATCCCCGCCCCAATCTCCGCAGCCAACACGGCATCGCCCATCGGCCCCCCGACCTCGTCCGGCAGCGTGATCGCCGCCTTCCATCCGCCGACGGGCGCCCGATACCTCGGCAACGCCACCTCGGTCCCGTTTGGCGTCGGCACGCACCTGGACGCGAGGCTGCGTCTCATAGAGACGATGCCTTGCCTGTTGGCAGCGGCAGGCTGCCCACTTTAGCACTGGGCGCACCCTGACCCATCCCCGCCAGCGCGCAGACTACTGCCGCGCCGCCGACCTTCACACCGCCAAGCTCAAGGTTCCACCGCCGAGCAAGCCAATTCGCCGCAGCGGACCGCCATCTTTTTCCAATAATAGAGTGCGGTCGTCCGACCAGACGCCGCCCGATCGTCCGGATACTTGCCTTGTCGTCGCCGAATCATGTCGGACACTCGCCGCTGGCAATTGCTTGAAGGGCTGGCAGGTCGCGACGGATGATGTTTTTGCCTACCTCGGTTATCAACGCTTTCTTCTTGAAATCCGAGATTACTCGGCAGGCTGTTTCCATGGTAATGCCCAAAAGGGCGCCGAAGTCTTCCCGATTGAACAGTCGGCAATGTTCCACGGATGGAGGGGCGATCTGAAGAAGCAGTCGGGCCATCCTTTGCCGGGCGCTGCCGGTGGAAAGTTCGCGAACGCATTGTTGTGACCTTTGGACCATGCCGTGCCACTTGCTCATCAGTTGGCGATTGAGCTGAGGCGTAAGCCTTGCCACGACCTCCCGGGGAAGACGACAGACCTTGGTTGGCACCAAGGCAACCGCCGTGTGCTCATAATGCGGGGAGATCGTGGCTTCAAGGCCGGCGACATCGCCTTGTCCGAGCAGGCTCACGATGCGGTAGTTTCCATCCGCCAAATACTGTTCAAGCTTTACTAATCCCTCGCGGATAGTGAACAGGGCCTCCGCTGATTGATCTTGCTGGTAGAGCGCGGTTCCCGGTGGTAGCCAAATGTCTTCAATGGGCAGATGGATAACGCCGAAATCCTTGCTGGTCAGGTCGGCGAATAGCACAAGATGACGGATGGCGCACTTTTCGCAGCTCTCCAGTCCGTACCATGCGGCTCGAATCTCGGTTTCGCGCATTGATCAGGCGCCTGTACCCGAAGTCAGGGCGCGGCGTTGCCGATGCCCGAAGGCTGGGTACAATGATGGCATCGAACATGATCGTCAACGCCGACGGTGCGGAAGTCCAAGCCAGGGGCGAGATAAAATACCTACAAATCGATGCCGCTGAGGGCCGCCGCCAATTCGTCCGGTGGCCCGGGCCTCTTATCTCGGTTGACATAAATGTAATAACCTGCTGCCGCCAAGCCGATGCCCAGCAGCGCTGGCCCCCACGCCCCGAGTCCGAGCCCGAGACCCAAACTGAAACCCGATCCGCTGGTCGCGGCCCCGGCAGCAGCCGGAGCGGTCCAGGCAACGGCGGTTGCGCCCTTGGCACCAAGCGCTGCCTTGCTGGCGGCACCGCAAGGTCCAAGGCCCAATCCCATACCTGCCTTGGCACCCAGGCCCTTGGCGGTTAGTGCTCCGCCACTCTGAGGGCAGGCGGAGCCATAAAACGGATGCAAGTACATCGGCACGAAAACGCTCCTTGGTTAGGGTGATTGCGACCTCAAAGCTTGGAGCTTCTGGCCGACAACACGTGGGAGTCGATAAATGTGAGTTGCAGCCTCGTCAAATGCGTTACGATCTCGCCGCTGAGCGTCAGGGCGTCCTCGTAGGCCTCATCGGCGCGGCGCAAACTGCCGTGATGTAAGGAAGCCAGTACGACATCGACCTCGCGATGAAACCGTTTGTGGGCGGCATCCAATCCAGTCAGTTCCTCGTTGGTCCCCAATACCTTCATCGCCGTCCCGTGAACCCAGATCCCCAGACTGCATTCGTCACTTGGTTGGGCGCGCAGCGCCTTGCCGTGACCGCGGAAGGCCAATTGGAGGTCTCGTATCCATTTCAAATGGGCAAGGCGCGCTCCGGTGACGTTCAGAGCGTAATGCCCGCCGTCGAGGCCGCTGAGGCTTTGGATCGAGATGAGATCTGGGGATTGCGGTTTGGGCAGAAGCAACCTCAGAAGGCGAAATGGAACATTCTCCTGGCGCACCACCTCCAAAGCCGCTTCAACGGCGTCCAACTCGAGTGCGGTCAGCAGATAAAGGATTTCCCCACTCAGCCGACGCGCGGTTTTGAAGGTTCCCGCCGCTTGTTCCAGTTTGCCCAAGGCCACCGCCACCACGATTTCCTCGGCGACAAGGTGGAATTTCTTGTGCGCGCTCTTCAGCTGCCAGACTGAGGAATGCTTGCCGTAGCGCGCCAAACCGGTGCCGTAGATCCAGGCCCCCAGCTCGCAATCCTGATGACCTTGCAGAGGTTCATGCGTCCCCTGTCGCGCCAGCAGCGCCTCAAGGGCTAACTCCCAACGCATATGGGCAAGCCGTGCGGCATTAACGTCAAGATCGACAGCAGTCATCGCCAAGCCACCCCTGAGTGCGAGCGTTCCCGAAGCCGATATAGGCTGTATCCCAAGGGCCGGCACTGACAATTGTCATGGACGACGAGAAAGACCTGCCGCTGTCAACGCCACGCACGGGCCGGAGCGGCAGCCGCCGCTCCGGACGCTCCCAACATAGATGTTGATATCACGATTTACGAGTGCCGCTTTTCGCTGCCGTTCCAAGAACCAAGGCAGCTCCAACGATAGCGACCAGTGCCAGACAAGGAGGGAGCAAGAACCACATGATGTTTCCTTCCATTCTTGCATCGTGTCTGCCAGATTTGCGGACTACAACCTGACTCAGACACTGGCGTAATTATCGTCGAATAGCGTGGTTTCCATGATATTTCACTGCTGTCCGGTTAACTGAAGGAACAAAGCTCTGAAAGCCACGGATTGCGCGGGTTTCCGGCCGAAAATGGTCGGTGTCGACTTGAACTGGTTGTG
>CAIOJO010000166.1 GCA_903858635.1 uncultured Telmatospirillum sp.
CGGTTGGTCTGTGCCGGGAGCGCCTTGGTGCGCGGCGGCTATCGCACGGTGTTGCGCCGGGAAGAAAAGGGAAAGGCTGGCCTCGGGCCGAGCAGTCCCTGAATCAAGAGGAGAGTTTACCATGTTCAAGTTCGTCCGTCTGTCCGCCGTCGTCGGCATCCTGTTTTTTGCCCTGGTGTCCTTTTGGCCCGCCATCAAGAAAGACCATTCGGGAATGGCCCACGTCATCGATGCCGCTACCATCGCGGTGAATGGAGAAACGCACCGCCTTTACGGCATTACAGCACCCCAGCAAGGCAGCGAGGCCACTGCCGCTCTGGCAAAATTCCTCGACGGGCGCAAAGTCGCTTGCCAAATCTGGCAAGGCAAGACCCGCGATGAGCAGGGACACTTTGTCTCGGTCTGTTATGCCGGAAGTGACGACATCGCCGCTTGGGTCGCGCGAAACGGTTGGGCTAAGGCCGACCGCGACGCCAACCGACTCTATAATTATACCAGCGATGAAAGCACGGCCCGCTTCCTCGGCAAGGGGGTCTGGGGCGGAGTCCGGCCCCAATGATGAGAGTAAGAGGGGGGCTGGGGTTTTCGTGACGGAGCAGCAGGGGAAAGAGAGGCTTTCTCCGCCCGTCACGGAGATTATGCTATGATCCAGATGAATATTGAGCAAGCCGGGCAGGATCGTTCCGGCGGTTACAAGGTAGACGCCAGCCGGGGCCAGCGGAATGGCCGGGTGTCGTCAGAATGGTTCTCGCGGCCGGACGACCAGCGGTTTCTGTCGCTGGCCGACTTGTATACCTCGGTGCGCGGACGCAGCGACCGCAGCAGGACTCGGACGGTGGAAAGTTCGGCGATTCGGGTGGAGGCGGCGCGTGACAATCCCGAACGGCTTTCCCTAGCTCTGCCCGGTGCTGACGTCCAGGTGGCGCCGACCCATTGGAGTTTCGGCCAACTAGCCGCCCTGGTAGGAGCGCCCGCCGCCTATTTGCGCCAGCTTCCGGCACCGTTGGCGGGGATCAATCTGCAATACGGCCTTTCCACCCACCGGGCCGAGCAGGTCAAGACCCTGGAGGTCGAGGACGGTCGGGTCGAACTTCGCGCCGCCACCGGCCCCGATTATGGCCGCATCTTCGATCACGAACTGGTCGAGGCGGTACGGCGCATCGCCGGTAACGGCACCGGCGACACTCGCTGGAAAGTGCCGGGGGTGCTCGATTGGTCCACCGGCATTTACAATCCGCGTGTCGATATCACCCGCGACACCACCACCCTCTACGCCTCCGACCGCGACGTGTTCCTGTTCCTGGTCGATGATCTCAATCCCATCGAAGCCGGGAGGCTGCCCGATGGCTCGCCCGACCTTTATTTCCGGGGCTTCTACTGCTGGAACTCCGAGGTCGGGGCCAAGACGCTGGGTCTCGCCAGCTTCTATCTGCGAGCGGTGTGCCAGAATAGAAATCTTTGGGGCGTGGAGGATTTCCAGGAAATCACCATCCGCCATTCCAAATACGCCGCCGGTCGCTTCGCCCACGAGGCGGCCCCGGCGTTGACCCGTTTCGCCGAGTCGTCGGCCATTCCCTTCGTCAACGGCATCAAGGCCGCCCGTGCGCAGATCGTCGCCAGCAGCGACGACGACCGCGCCGAGTTCCTGCGCAAGCGCGGTTTTTCCAAAGCCGAGACGTCCAAGATCATCGACACTGTGCTGGCCGAGGAAGGCCACCCGCCCTCCAGCGTGTTCGACTTCGTCCAGGGCATTACCGCTATCGCCCGCGACAAGCCGCACCAGGATGCCCGCCTCGACCTGGAGGGCCGGGCCAAGAAGCTGCTGGATCGGGCGGCTTGAAACCGTTCTCGTACAAGCGGCGCCGTCCTCAGAGGAAGAGGGCGGCGCTTCGCTTTGTGACGGATTTCAGTCCGAGAGAAAGTCTTTCGGCGTCTGTCACGGAGTAAAAATCATGGCTTCAGCCGTTCAGAAAATCACCCTCGCGTCGTCGCGGGACATTCCATTCAACAAACTTATGCTGTCCCAGTCCAACGTCCGGCGGGTCAAGGCCGGGGTTTCCATTGAGGAACTGGCCGAGGACATCGCCCGGCGTGGCCTGCTTCAGGGTCTCAGCGTCCGGGCTGTACGGGGTGCCGATGGCGTCGGGACCGGCATGTTCGAGATTCCCGCCGGCGGACGGCGCTACCGGGCGCTGGAACTGCTGGTCAGGCAGAAGCGCCTGGCCAAGACCGCGCCGGTGCCCTGCGTAGTGCGCGAGGGCGGTTTGCCTGAGGAAGACTCGCTGGCCGAGAATGTCCAGCGCGCGCCGTTGCACCCGCTCGACCAGTTCCGTGCTTTCCTGACCCTGCGTGAGAAGGGGCAGTCGGAAGAAGAGATCGCCGCCGCCTTCTTCGTCTCGGTGGGCGTGGTCAAGCAACGCCTCAAGCTGGCCTCGGTCTCGCCCCGGCTGCTGGACATTTACGCCGAGGATGGCTTGTCGCTGGACCAATTGATGGCCTTCACCGTTTCCGGCGACCACGAGCGGCAAGAACAGGTGTTCGAGCGCATTTACCAATCTTACGATAAACAGCCCTACGTCATCCGCCGGATGTTGACCGAGGGCGCGGTGCGGGCTTCCGACAAGCGGGCACGGTTCATCGGCATCGAAGTCTATGAAACGGCGGGCGGCACGCTGCTGCGCGACCTGTTTCAGGGCGACGAGGGCGGCTGGCTACACGATGTGGCGCTGGTCGATCGTCTGGTGGCTGATAAGCTGAAGGCTGACTCCGACGCCATCGCCGCCGAAGGCTGGAAATGGATCGAGGTCGCCCCCGATTTCCCCTATGGACACACTTTCGGCCTGCGCCAGATTCGCGGCGAATCCATCGCCTTGACGCCGGAAGAGGTGACGGCGCGTGATGCCTTGCAGGCCGAATACAACGGCCTGTCGGAAGAGTACGACGGTGCCGAGGAGTTGCCCAACGAGGTGGACAGCCGCCTTGGCGAGATCGAGGCGGCGCTCGAAGCCTTCGATCACCGACCTCTGGCTTTCGATCCCGCCGACATTGGTCGGGCAGGGGCCTTCGTCAGCATCACCCAGGATGGGGCTTTGCGGGTTGAACGCGGCTACGTTCGTCCCGAGGACGAGTTTCCGGTCGCGGCGGAAACCGAAGAAGCCGCTCCGCCTCGCGCCATGGCGGCTGACATCGATGATAACGCCGATGCCATCGCCGCAGATATCCCGCAGCCGGAACCGGAGGAGGAGGATGCACTGGCGCCGATTTCTGACCGGCTGATGGCGGAATTGACAGCCCATCGCACCCTCGGTCTGCGCAACGCCCTTGGCGGCCAGCCGGATGTCGCTTTCCTGGCGGCCTTGCACGCACTGACGCTAAAGGTCTTCTATCACTACGGCACCGAAAGCTGCCTGGAACTGGAACTGAAAAGCGTTGCCTTCGGTTCTCAGGCGCAGGGACTGAACGACAGCGCCAGCGCGAAAGGCATCCATGACCGGCACGACGGTTGGGTGAAGGTACTGCCGAAAGATCCCGCAGATCTCTGGGACGACCTGCAAGGCTGGGAGGCCGACAGCCGCTCCGGCCTGTTCGCCCATGTGGTCAGTCTGTCGGTTAATGCGGTTCAGGAACCGTGGAATCGTCGGCCCCACGCGCTCGCCCATGCCGACCGGCTGGCCGGTGCGGTCTCGCTCGACATGGCGGGGGCGGGCTGGAAACCGACGGTGGACAACTACCTTGGCCGTGTCACCAAGGCCCGTATCCTTCAGGCGGTTGCCGAGGCCAAGGACCAGCGCGCCGCCGACCGGATCGAACATCTGAAGAAGGGCGAGATGGCAGCCGAAGCCGAAACCCTGCTGGCCGATACCAGCTGGCTGCCGGAGCCGCTGCGCACCGCCGATCAGGAGAACGACGCCAGCATCACCCAGGACGCCGATGAAGGGGAGACGTCCGATACCGACGATGATCCCTCACACAGGGTTGCTGCGGAATAAATAGCCTAGGCGGAGCGGTTTCGGTCGTTCCGCCCCTTCTTCTCCCCTCATCGCCCGGCTTTCACGCCGGGCTTTTTCATTTCAGGAGTCTGACATGGCCGACTATTTCACCAATTTCTCGTGCCTGCTCGATGTCGGCACGCCCGAGAACGCCGCCCGCGCACTCGAAATTTACACTCTGCTTTCCGAAGAAGATGGGGCCGAGGAACCATTTTCGGAAGGATTCCTTCTGTCAATCCAGCCCGAGCAAGGCGGCACCCAGCTTTGGATGCGCGATGACGTCACCGGCGATCCCGAGCGCGTCATCCAGTTCGTGAAGCGTTGCGCCTACGAACTCAACCTCAGGGGCCGCTGGGGCTTCCAATACGCCAACACCTGCTCGAAGCCCCGCCTGGACGGATTCGGCGGTGGCGCTCATGCGCTCGATCTTGCCATCGGCGAAACCATCGCCTTGACCGACACTGGCGGTTGGCTTGCGCAAGTTCTTGACGGAGGCGATCCCCATGCCTGAGATCATCCAAACCACCGTCTATCAGTTCCGCGAACTGTCGGACCCCGCCAAGGAACGAGCGCGGTCCTGGTATCGTGAAACCGCCATCGATCCCGACTGGTACGACTTCGTCTGTGCGGATTTTGAGGCCATTTGCGGGATTCTCGGGTTGGACTTGAAGACCCGTACCGTCCGGCTCATGGGCGGCGGGACGCGGCAGGAGCCCTGCCTTTACTTCCGAGGTTTCTGGTCGCAAGGCGATGGGGCTTGCTTCGATGGCGTTTACACCCACGAACGGCAAACCCTCACCAAAATCCGTCACCATGCACCGCAGGATGTCGAGCTTCACCGGATAGCCGACACCTTGCAGGCCATTCAGCGTCGCAATTTCTACCGTCTTCGCGCCGAGATTCACCATCGCGGTTTCTATTGTCATGAGCACTGCATGGTCATTTCGGTCGAGCGCGACAGTCCAACCGGACAGGACATGACAGCCGATGCCGAAGACATCGTGATGGAAGCCCTGCGCGATCTGGCCCGCTGGTTCTATCGGCAGTTGGAGCGTGAATACGCCTTTCAGACATCGGATGAAGCCGTGGACGAGGCCATGACCGCCAACGCCTACACCTTCACCGAAACCGGATGCCGCTTCGGCTGATACCACATTCTTTGGGAGGCCATCATGCCGGACACGCAGCATGATCTGGCGCATCGTCTCGCCACCCAGGTCGAGGCGGTGTGCCGCGCCCTTTTGCCGAAAGGGTGTCGTCAGGGCAGCTACTGGCTGTGCGGCGATGTCCTGGGCACGCCAGGACGGAGCCTTTATGTCCGCCTCTCCGGTCCCCGCGCCGGTTATTGGACGGACGCGGCCACGTCCGAGCATGGCGATCTTCTCGACCTGATTGGCCTCAATCGCGGCCTGGATTTCCGCGCCACGCTGGCCGAGGCTCGCGCCATTCTTAGCCTGCCGATGACGTACACCACTCCCGCCGATCAGCCCGCGCCGTCTGGTTCATCCGAGGCAGCCCGCCGTTTGTTCGCGGCGTCGAAGTCCATTCGGGGTACTCTGGCGGAACGCTATCTGCGCGGTCGGGGTCTCGTTCTGCCGGCGGAGATTTCTGCCCTGCGGTTCCATCCCCGCTGCTTCTATCGCGCCCCGTCGGGACGCCAGATTTGGCCTGCGATGATCGCCGCCGTCACCGATCTTGATGGTGCGATAACCGGCGTGCATCGGACCTGGCTGGGCTTTGACGGAGGCAAAGCGCCGGTCGATCAACCGCGCCGGGCCATGGGTCATCTGCTCGGCAACGCGGTGCGATTCGGGGTGGCGTGCGACGTTCTGGCGGCGGCGGAAGGCATCGAAACCGTGCTGGCGCTGAAGACGGTTATGCCCACTTTGCCGGTTGTCGCCGCTCTGTCCGCCGCCCATCTCGCAGCCCTGATCGTGCCACCGACACTGGCCCGTCTCTATGTCGCCCGCGACAATGACGCGGCTGGACGGCGTGCGGTGGAGCGATTGCGCGACCGCTTTCAAGGCGTCTCGCTCGACATCCGCGCCTTGGTGCCGAGGGCCGAGGACTTCAACGCCGACCTGCTCACCCTCGGCCCGGATCGTCTGCGGGACTGGCTGGCCGGGCAGCTTGCGCCCGACGATGTTTGCCGCTTCATCAAGGTTGATGGCCTGTTCGGTGGCGGGTGAGTTCATCCGTGCGGGGCGTGGAAATGAGCGTTTTGGTCAGGGCTCCGGCCTACAAGGGTCGCGCCACGGCCTTTCCTGGAGGGGGATCTGCCGGAGGCCGTCCGGGTGGCAACGGCTGCGCCGTCCTCCACTGCGTTTCGGCCTTACAGGTGCAACCCGGCCTTGAGCCTCCGGCGCGTAATCCCCAGAAAGGCCGCGACGGCGCGGCTTCAAACCTGAGAGACCCCGCCATGACGCTCGATCTTTTTTCCACCCCAGACGCGACCGATGACATTCCACACGCCTCGTCGCCGACCGCCAATCTCCTCGAAGAATTGCAGCTTTACGGCTATCGTTCGCTGAGTGACGAGGCTGATCCTCGCCCCTTGCCCGAATCTGAGCGGGCCGAGCAGGAGATTGCCGGTGCCGTTGATTCGCTCACGTCCCTCCTGACCGGAACCCGGTTGGAAGACGATCTCGACGACATTTTGTGGTCGTTCGCCAACCTGTTTCATCGCAAGATCGCCAGCCTCGACCGCACCCTCGACGACAATGAACAGGCCCAGCGGCGGTCACTCCAGGAGCAGAACGGCTCGGAAATCAAGTCCGTCGAACTGGAGCGTTTAACCGGCCTCGGCGTCTCGCTGATCGAGCGCCGCAACGCCTTTGAAGCTTTCCGCGACATCGCCGCCGGGCATTATGAGCAGATCACCGCTTCGGTCTGGCATCCGCGCATCGGATCGCAGACCAACCGCCGGACCCTCACCGCAGCGATGATCGACAGCCGCGATTTTATCGCCGCCAAACGCCGCGCCGAGATTGAGCCGCTGCTGCCCGCCGGCCCCCGCATCGCCTTCACCGGTGGCAGCGATTGCAACGATCACACCCGCATCTGGGACACCCTCGACAAGGTGCGCGTCAAGCATCCCGACATGGTGCTGATCCATGGCGGATCGCCCAAAGGCGCCGAGAAAATCGCCTCCCTGTGGGCTGACAATCGCACGGTGCCGCAGATCGTTTTCAGGCCCGACTGGAACCGTCACAAGAACGCGGCGCCGTTCAAACGCAACGATTCCATGCTCGACGTGCTGCCCATCGGCGTCATCGCCTTCCCCGGTTCCGGCATCACGCAGAACCTCGCCGACAAGGCGCGCGGCATGGGCATTCCTGTGTGGAAGTTTGGCGAGGGCGGCGCGTGATGCGCCGTTTTCTCGGATGTGAATGGTAACATATCGCCAAGTGCAGGCGTTTGTGATCACTCGTCGAAGTGTGCTAAAATCGAGACGTCGGGCGGTTCTTCGCCCGGCATTCCTTCAAATCGGATCATCTTGTCCGCGATTTTCTGTTGGAACTGTAAGGCATGAGCGCGAGCAAATGGGTCTGCGGCCCAAATGAACATCAGGCAGGCCATCTTCAGCACTTCAACCATATCACGGGTGTTTGGTCCAAATCGTAAACCGGTCAACTGGCTGGACACATCGAATTCGAGAAAGCGATGGATCGCGTTGACGTTAGTATGGGTTCCATCGTTTGACAGAGAACGATACAGGAGGTCGTACAGATCGCGGCAATGCTTGGCCGCGACAGAGGCCCAGGTGATGTCGCGAAATTCTCGGCCAGCCGTAGCTTCCTGGTCAGCAACATCCTTTATTGTGGCCTCCATCTGAGCAACATCGGAGGTCGAGTAGCCGGATCGGTATTCAGGCGTATTCAACACAATTCTGGCGGTTTTCCTCTGATTATGCAGATGGGCCTCAATCAGTTGCCTATCGAAAGTGGGGTCGTTGGCTAAAATATTTAGCGCCATTGCGCCTTCGACGGCACTGCGTAGAACAACACGAGCATCCGCGAGCATACCCTTTTCGGCGAGTGATATCACCGCCTGGAAAGACTGGTGAGCACGGATAAAAAGAACAGATATGATCAGGCGCTGGTTATCTGTCGTAGGCGTTTCATGCTCTTCAAGCATGTCCGCGCCGAAGCGATTTAGTTCCTCGGCAAATTCGAACCATAGCTTGTAGGCGGGGATTTCTCGCAGTGATGTCCGAAAATCTTCCATTGTCGGTGACAGGAAGCCATCAGTTTTGAATGTCATATCCAAACACCTTCAATTCCAATTTTGCTTTCAGGCAGTCCGGGGAAAATTGATCACATTGTTTTGCGCTGGACGAAGTCGATTATAATCGACTTCGGATGCCGGGGGTATTTTCGGATACGGACTTTATTTTCAACTGGTGACGCGAGTAGATAGGTCGGAGGCGCGGCAAGCAAAGGGCCGTATATTACTCCTTCGTAGGCTTCGCTTCGTTGAGTATGGTGTCGAAGACGGACTGGGCGGCCACGAGCGCCTCAAGCGCTTGCTTCAGCGGCACTAACGTTTCGGTCCAGTCCTCGTTTTCCCAGGCAGTCACAAGAAGGGAGGCAGGGAGGGTGGCTGGCCGGAAGAAAACGCCTTTGCCCTCATGCAACCACCCAAGTGCGTGGAGCTGCTGAACGCGATCTCCAAGCGTTTTAGCGTAGGTATTCCAGGCTGTTTTCCCTTGCAGCTTGCCGTGTTCGGCCTCGAAACGGAAGCCGAAGTCGGATTGGCCGACACCGAATAGGTCGGCGATTTGGTAGGAAGTGGTTTCCACGTTCGCTCGGTAACCGAACTTGAATTTGGCGAGAGGTTCATCCTCGTTTTCTTCCCAAGAGGCAGGGTTGAGCCACATGTCGATGAAGTCATCGGACACGTCCGGCTCACCTTTCCAGCCGTGCTCCTCGATCCATGCTGTCACGCATTCGGTGATAGCCATGCGGATCGCCGGATCAATCTGCTCTTCGAAGAAGATGGCAGCCTTGTTGAATAGGGCGAGGTCTTTGAGAATGACCGCTCCGGCCCGGATTTCATCATCTTTGGCCATGAAATATCCCTTAGAGGTTGGTGATGTGGGTTGCGAACGATATCGCCAAAAAACGAGTGGTATCCGAAGCCGTGCGCGCGGTTTGGCGCAATGCCGCTGCTACATGCTTCCATGCGATGGGCACGACGTGGCCGATCTGGTCGCCAGCGGTCGTTGGTGCTTTGCCATTTAGTGTGAGGAAGACCACTGCCCACGGGCGAACCCCTGCCGCGCGGGTAACTGCGATGTCGCAGTATCGTTTTACCTGCCCATCCTGTTCCGGCGCGCCGATTTTGACCTCAATGACCAGATAGAAACCAGGGTCATCAATCTGGATATCGACGCGGTTGGTGCGGTCGCCATCAGGACTTTCCTCAACAGCAACAGAACACCATTGCGAAGGATTAGTGGGGAAGAAACCGGAAAAATGTCGCTTGATGCGTTCCAGCAGGTTAACCAGTATGGTGTCACCGCAGCCATGTCCGCCACGGGGGTCAAGAAACCACCTCAGCACTGAGGCGTTGCGCACTTCGTCTCGCCGGAGTGTGGCTGCCGCCCAAGGGTTACTCATCACGCCAGACGCTTCTACGGCCTCGAACGGAGCGCGGAGCGCGCCGAAGAAGATGGCGAGACTGGGAACGTCATTTGCTTCAAAAAATCCCAGTTGCTGCGTTGCTTCCCCAGGGGAGAAGGCAAATTTTTGCAACATATTCAACAGAGCCGGGAGGCCGTCGGCCACTTGGGCAGCATTATCTGCTAAGCAACGTCGCAGACCACTCATGAGCGTATTCAATCCATCCGCATCAGGCACGGCCAATGTCGGGGCACCGTTCACGTCTGCGTCTCAAAGCAGGCTTCACCACTGATAATGCCCATGAGTCCCCCCAGTCCAAGCCTATGGCACTTCCGGGTTGCTCCCAATAAAATAACGACAGCTTCCCGAAAGTGTAGTGTCATTCGGAAAATACGTTCCCACAGAAAACTCCGCAATCACTTCTTAGATTGACTACACAGTTTTCCCGTTCTTAACCAAGTGCAATCCCGTTTCAGGGCAAATTTCGGGGCTTAAAATTTGTGCCGACCGACTCCCCATAGAAGGGGACTGACCTCTTTTATCGGGTGCCAATCATGACGTGTGCAGGTCAGATTCTGCTGTAACATCAGCGCGCCGAATGTGAAGTTCAGAGATATCGCCAAGCCTTGGCATGGCGCTGTTCCACTCATCCACTCCCATGCCAACCTGCCGCCAATATCCCGTCCAGCGTCATTTTTCCGATCATCGGTCTAACGTGGCATGGATGGCGACAAACGCGGGTGCAGGCATCTGTTTTGCCCCGATCAAACAGTGGTAAAGCCGCAGCCAGCGGATAGGCCAGACTCTTCCCATCCCCGTGTTTCGCAAGATCATCCCTTGCATGTCTCTCAATCGCTAGATCCCGCGCCGCCCAGTCCAACCTGTCCAGCAAAAGAATTTCCCCGGCCCTTTTGGGGCCTCCTCGCGGTCGCTTTGCTCCAAATTCTCCCGCCTTCCAGGTCTTCCACTGACGTTACAGCCGCTCATGAATTCGCGGTGGGCGGGGCGTCTTGCGGTCTCTTCACGCGAGCCATCGCAAGGATGATCCTCGCGAAAAACACTAGGAGAGATTATCATGGCTATCACCCTCGGCACCTTCACCAAACTTGACGACGGCGTTTTCACCGGCACCCTCAAGACCCTTAACGTTACCGCCCAATTGACCATCGTTCCGGTCGATAAGATCACCGAAAATGCCCCCGATCACCGGGTTTACGCAGGCAATGGCCAGCGTTACGAGGTCGGAGCCGCCTGGAGCCAAGTCGCCAAATCCAGCGGCGAGACATACCTGAACCTCAAGATCGGAGCGCCGGAGTTCGGCCAGAATTGGGTCCGTGCCCGGCTGGTCAAGCTCGATCATCCTGGTGAAGACGGTTCCACCCACATCGCTTTGTGGGAGCCGCGCGACCGATAAAACCCCCAACAGCCCCGCCGCATTCCATGCGGCGGGGTTTTGATTTGAAGGGGGGGACGAAAACAGGGGGGTGCCATTTTCGACCGTCCCGAAGCGTCCCTATTTGCGCTCATCCTGCGCGAGATGGCAGCGACGTTCGACGTCACCGCCAAACCCTCGAAACAGGAGTTTTGCGATGGAAGATGAAATTTCTCGGGCCGCTTTGGCCAAAAAAGGCAGCCCTTTCCTGAACACCGATCAAGCCGCTTTCTATGTGGGGCTGTCGCGTCGGACGCTGGAAAAGATGCGGATCGTCGGTGGCGGGCCACGCTTTCGCAAGCATGGCCGTTATGTTCGCTACCATATCGACGACCTGGAAAGCTGGTCGCTGGGGCATGGCAAAGCCTCGACCTCCGATGCGAGCGCCAAATGAATCGGCGCTCGA
>CAIOJO010000167.1 GCA_903858635.1 uncultured Telmatospirillum sp.
CCACGATCGCTTCCAATCGGACACGGTCGGCGGCATTCACTTCAAAGATGATCCCTGGGCGCATCCCACAGACTCGCACATCCGCGAGTCACCGGGAATCCTCAATAGGGTGATATCTGTTGGATTTTATCCACTAGCCCGCAACCAACTGCGGTCGCGCGACGGCACCACCTTCGATCTGCGCAACATCACCGCGCCGATCATCGTGTTCGCCTCGTCGGGCGACAACATCAGCCCACCGCCGCAGGCGCTCGGCTGGATCGTCGATCTGTATCGGGACATCGACGACATCCGCGCCACCGGCCGGACCATCGTCTACTGTCTGGACCACGAGATCGGGCATCTCGCCATCTTCGTCTCGGCCAAAGTGGGCGCCAGGGAGGACGAGGAATTCGTCCAGTTGATCGACGTCATCGACTGCCTGCCGCCCGGACTCCATGAGATGGTCATTGCGCCGCGGCCGGCCGACATGCCGCGCGGCGCCTTTGTCACCGGCGACTGGATCGCCCACTTCGAGGCCCGCTCGCTCGACGACATCCGCGCCCTCGGACGCAACAGCCCGGAAGATGACCGCGCCTTCGCGGCGGTGGCCAAGCTGTCGGAACTGAACCTCGCGCTCTATCGCACCGTCATGCAGCCCGTGGTCCGCGCCCTCGCCAGCCAGCCGGCGGCGGACCGGGCCAAAGCCCTCGACCCGCTCAGGCTCAGCTACACGATCTTCGCCGACAGCAATCCCTGGATGAAGGTTGTGCCGATGCTGGCTGCCGGTATGGCAGCGGCCCGCCAGCCGGCGACGGCAGACAACCCCTTCCTCGCGCTGCAGAAGCAGGTCTCGGACGGGATCATCGCCGCCCTGGACGGCTATCGCGTGGCGCGTGACCAACTGGTCGAGCAGATGTTCTTCGGCTTCTACGGCTCGCCGGTCGTCCAAGGGCTCCTCGGCGTCAACGCCGGCAGCGAGGTGCGGCCGTTCCCCGGCACATCGCCGGAAGAGCGGGCGGCACGGCAGGCCCGCATGGACACATCCGCGGCCAAGCTGCAGACCGGCGGCTTCAACGAAGCGCTGACCCGGGCGGTGCTGTACGCCACCGGAGCCGAGCGGAGGCTCGACCAGCGTTGCGCCCTCGCCCTGAACCTGGCCCGCCAGCAGCTCATGCATCTGTCGCTGGCCGCGTTCAAGGAACTGGTGCGCGACCAGGCCTTCCTGCTGCATCTCGAGCCCGAGCGTGCGGTCGAGGCGCTGGCGGTCTTGGCACCACAGGCGGATCTTCGGAAGGAGTTACTAAAGCAGGTGCAGGCGATCGTCGGCGCCGGCGATCCCCCGACCGCCGCCGAGCGCGGCCGCCTGACTCGGCTGTCACAAGTGCTGGCGGTACCGATGGACCAGCCGGTGACTCGCACGACGTCCGGTCGCACCTCCACCGCCAAGTCGATCCCCCAGCCGCCGCCGGTGACGCACTGAACAACCGCGCGTCGTTTCCCGGCTCACGTCATCCCTCGGAGAGGTCACCATGCCGTCCGTCCGGAACAAGACATTCGACGAAATCGGATTGGGCGACACCGCATCGGTGCAGCGCAGCCTGCAGGCCCGCGATATCCGTGCCTGGGCCGCCGCCTTCGGCGATGTCGATCCCTGTACCGAGGCCGGCGACCTGCAGAGCGCGGCTGGGATCGTCACCGCGATCCTGGCGTCGCTGGCGGTCGAGTATTTCGTCTACGCGATGGCGAAGTACACGGGGGCCTACGCGGCCGTTCTGGGCGGGCTGGATGCCTTCGTCTTCACCGCCGGTATCGGCGAGAACTCGGCGCCGGTGCGGGCGGCGCTGTGCCGCAGGCTAGCCTGGCTCGGCGTCAAGCTGGACGAGCCGGCGAACGCTTCCGGCGGACCGCGCATTTCCACCCCGGACAGTGCCGTATCGGTCTGGGTCATCCCCACCAACGAGGAGCTGATGATCGCGCAACACACGCTGGCCCTCGTTAAGGGCGCCCTATAGCGTACGCATCGCCCGGTGGCAGATGAGTATATTCCGAAGCTGCCAATGCGACCTGACATCCCTCATTATTAATCGAATTGGAAAGATGCCGGTCATTCAGGTTGTTCTCGGGTCGGGGCGACAATAAGGAGATAGTACGGATGAAAAGCTATGCTTTATTCATCCCCGTGGCAGCATATCTTTGCTTGCCGGCCTCGCTGCTCGCGGCCCAGCCGCTGCCACCCGCGGAACACACTCCGACCGCCAGCGAGAAATCCCCCGCCATGCCCGCTGAGACGTGTCGCAGCGATCTGCGCGCCTTCGCCGTTCGGATGGAAAAGGACGGCTATTGGCAGGGCGTTAATCCAATTGGCGGTTACGAGGTCCGCGACTTGGTTGCCTCGGCCGACGGTCTCGCCGAACACGGGCAACAGCAGCCGTGTGAGGACTCGCTCGCCATGACCCGAGCCATCTACACACTCTACCTGGCCGATATGCACCGTGGTCAAACCGCCGATGGCGCCCGGCGTGCCGGAGAGCAATGAGCAACCATCAATTGAAGACGCCATAAACCCGCCTCGATGTGCATGCGGCGGTGAAAGCGGCATAGCCGGCAAGGAGAGGTGACATGCAAGAGCCAGGTTTGCATCCAGGATTGGAAATCCGACTGACCGTTCTCGCGACACGCATTGCCGAGCTTCGGCAGAAAGCCAACCAGGCGGAGGGGCCTGCGGAGATTGAGGACTTCGCGGAGATCGCGGAATTGGAGCGCCGTTACAAGGTGCTCGAGGAAGACCTCCGCCGCCTCAATTTTGAGGGACCGGGTGTTCGGCAGGACTTGAAGGCGGGACTTGAAACGGTGGCCGACGACCTGTTGGGCTGGGTCGAGGATCACATGCGGTGGATCGATTCCGGCTACCGGGCCGATCAGCGCCCGAAGCGGCTGCACAAATCCTAGCCACGCTTGTGAACCAACGGACACCGGTTCACGGACAGAAGGAAAACCCGCTATGGCCGCCAATGCCCCCAAGGCTCCTCAACCGAAGCCGGTATCGAAACCCGATGCGAAGGACGACCTGAAAACCCTGCCCCTGGCAGAGGTGGAGAAGAGATTGGGGGTGTCGGCGGACGGCCTCACGCAAGCCGAGGCGCAGAAGCGGCTGGCTCAATACGGACCCAATGAGATCGAGGAAAAGAAGACCAACGAGCTCCTGAAATTCCTCAGCTATTTTTGGGGCCCCATCCCGTGGATGATCGAAGCGGCGGTGATCCTGTCGGCGGTGGCTCGCCATTGGCCGGACTTCGGGATCATCCTGGTTCTGCTTCTGGCCAACGCCGTGGTTGGATTCTGGGAGGAACACCAGGCGGGCAACGCCATCGCTGCCTTGAAGGCAACGTTGGCGATCAAGGCCCGGGTGAAACGCGATGGGAAATGGGTCACTCCGCCGGCGCGTGACCTGGTGCCGGGTGACGTCATCCGGGTCCGGCTCGGTGACATCGTGCCGGCGGATGCACGCTTGCTGGACGGCGACCCGGTCGAGGTGGATCAGTCCGCGCTGACCGGGGAGTCGCTGCCGGCCACGCGCAAATCCGGCGAGGCGGTATTTTCCGGCTCGATCATTCGCCAGGGCGAAAGCGCTGCGCTGGTCTATGCCACCGGGGCCAACACCTATTTCGGCAAGACCGCGGAGCTGGTGCAGGGGGCGAAGTCCGTCAGCCACTTCCAACGCGCCGTGCTGAAGATCGGCAATTACCTGATCATCCTCGCGGTGGTTCTGGTGGCGACGATCATTGCCTTCGCGATCTTCCGCGGCGATCCGATCCTCACCACCTTGCAGTTCGCCTTGGTGCTGACCGTGGCGGCGATTCCGGTGGCGATGCCCACCGTGCTATCGGTGACCATGGCGGTCGGCGCGCGACTGCTCGCCAAGCAAAAGGCGATTGTCACCCGGTTGGTAGCGATCGAGGAATTGGCCGGCGTCGACGTGCTGTGCGCGGACAAGACCGGCACCCTGACCCAGAACAAACTGACCTTGGGCGATCCGTTCACCCTGGACAACACTCCCGCCGAGCAAGTGATTCTCGCGGCCGCGCTGGCATCGCGTGCCGACAATAACGACACCATCGATCTGGCCGTTCTGGGCGGACTGAAAAATGATCAGGCCTTGAAAGGCTACAAGGTCGGCCATTTCCAGCCGTTCGACCCGGTGCATAAACGCACCGAGGCCGCCGTCACCGGCCCGGACGGAAAGGCGTTCAAGGTCACCAAGGGCGCCCCCCAGGTGATTTTGGCGCTGTCGGCCAATGCTGGGCAAGTGAAGTCCGTCATCGACAAGGCGGTCAACGAATTCGCGGCGCGCGGCTTTCGTTCCTTGGGCGTGGCGCGGGCCGAGGGAGACGGCCCATGGCAGTTTCTTGGCGTGCTGCCACTGTTCGATCCGCCACGAGACGATGCCAAGACAACCATCGCGACCGCCCGACAGATGGGCGTCAAGGTCAAGATGGTGACCGGCGATGCGCTGGCCATCGCCCAGGAAACCGCCAAGAAACTGGGAATGGGCAGCAATATCCTGGATGCCGGCAGCCTGGGCGACGAAAAGCAGCAACAGACGACGGCGGTGGCCAAGGCCATCGAGGCGGCCGACGGTTTCGCTCAGGTCTTCCCCGAACACAAGTTCCACATCGTCGATGACCTGCAAAAGAGCGGCCACATCGTCGGCATGACCGGCGACGGGGTGAACGACGCCCCGGCGCTGAAAAAGGCCGACTGCGGCATCGCCGTTTCCGGCGCGACCGACGCAGCGCGCGCCGCGGCGGCCATCGTGCTGATGACACCCGGCCTCTCGGTGATCATCGACGCGATCAAGGAGAGCCGGAAAATCTTCCAGCGGATGAACAGCTACGCGATCTACCGCATCGCCGAGACGCTGCGCGTGCTGCTGTTCATGACGCTGGCGATACTGGTCTTCAATTTTTATCCATTGACGGCTGTGATGATCGTGATGCTGGCGTTACTCAACGACGGCGCCATCCTGTCCATCGCCTATGACAACGTTCATTACAAGGACCAGCCCGAGGCCTGGAACATGCGCGTGGTGCTCGGGATCGCCACGGTCCTGGGCGTCGTCGGCGTCATGTCCGCGTTTGGCCTGTTTTATCTTGGCGAACGGGTGTTTCACCTGGACCGCGCGCACATTCTGACGCTGATGTACCTGAAGCTGTCCGTGGCCGGACATCTGACGATCTTCCTGACACGCACGCGCGGCCCGTTCTGGTCCATCCGCCCGGCGCGGGTCCTATGGGGGGCAGTGGTCGGCACGCAAATTCTGGCGACTCTGATTGCGGTCTATGGCGTGTTCATGACGCCCCTCGGCTGGGGTTGGGCCCTGTTCGTCTGGGGCTATGCCCTGGCCTGGTTCCTGGTGAACGACCGCGTAAAACTGCTCGCCTATCGGATTTTCGATCCAATCACTGCGCCAAAGCATGAGGCCAAAGTCGAGCCCGAGCCTGAAGCCAAGGCCGAAGCGAAGGCCGAGCCCAAGCCCGAAAGTGAAGCCAAAACACCCACCGCTTCGACGCCGTAGGTCGCCAAGCAAGCGGCGGGGATATATGTGCGGCAAGGCCGCCCCGTAGGTGAATCGACACGGCCTATGCGGCGAGCACCGCCGAAAGGATCGAAATGAAAATCAATTCAAAAGATTTCCGTGTAAAGGCGGGAGACGAGGTCGACCTCAAGAAATGGCCGACGAAGGTGGAGCCCGTCTACCAGTCGAAGGAGCAGTATCAAAAGTTCCTGGAAGAGCACGTCGCCAAACTGAGTTCGCTGCAGCAGCTTCTGTACGCTTCCAACCGCTACGCCGTCTTGCTGATTTTTCAGGCGATGGATGCGGCCGGAAAAGATGGCGCCATCAGTCATGTGATGTCCGGCGTCAACCCCCAGGGCTGCCAAGTCTTCAGCTTCAAACACCCGAGCGCCACCGAATTGCAACACGATTTTCTCTGGCGTACCACCCGCGATCTGCCGGAACGCGGGCGGATCGGCATCTTCAACCGATCCTATTACGAGGAGGTGCTGATCCTCCGTGTGCATCCAGAGCTTCTCCGCAGCGAAGGCGTTGCGGGCGCGTCGCACGACGACAAGACGGTCTGGCACGACCGCTATCGTTCCATCGAGAATTTGGAGAAACACCTCCATGTCAACGGAACGCACATCATCAAATTCTTCCTTCACCTGTCGAAGGAGGAGCAACGAAAGCGTTTCCTCCAACGCATCGATGATCCCGAAAAGAACTGGAAATTTAGTCTGGCGGATATCGAGGAAAGGAAATTCTGGAAGGACTACATGAAAGCGTATGAAGAATGCCTCGGCGCGACAAGCACCCGGGACGCGCCCTGGTATGTCGTCCCCGCCGACGATAAGGAGAACGCTCGGCTGATCGTATCCCGGATTGTTCTTGATACGTTTGAAGCTTGCCTATCCGCCTTTTACCCACACCTACTAGATATTGAATCTCTCGGATGGGCCGCATTATCCGCTTGAC
>CAIOJO010000168.1 GCA_903858635.1 uncultured Telmatospirillum sp.
GTAGACCTCGATGTCGGTCACTTCGTGCTGTGCCATGCGCCGCTCGATGCGCCGCCCGATGGTGCTCTTCTTGTAGAGCGAGAAATCGTGGCCGGTGGCCGAGCGCAACTGCATCAGCAACCGGCTCATGCCGCCCACCGGCACCGGCACCGGAGTCGGTGCCGAGGCCGCGGCGGCTAGCCGAATTCGTCCAGGCTGGGCGTCGGGCCAACAGCGCTTCCAGCATCTTTTCCACCGGCAGCACATGGGTGACGTAGCCGGCCCGGATGGCGCTGGACGGCATGCTGTCGTATTTCGCCGTTGACGGCTCCTGGGCCAGGGTGATGCCGCCGGCACCGACGATGGCGCGCAGCCCGAGGGTGCCGTCGCTGCCGGTGCCGGAGAGGATGATGCCGACCGCCTGTTCGCCCTGATCCTCGGCCAGCGACCGTAAGAAGGCATCGATGGGCATCCGCTGGCCGCGCGGCACTTCGGGCACCGAAAGTTGCAGGATGCCGTGGAAAATGGCCATGTCGCGGTTGGGCGGTATGACGTAGACGTGGTTGGGCTCCACGGCGATCTGATCCATTGCCTCCACCACCGGCATGACGGTGGACCGTTGCAGGATTTCGGTGAGGATGCTGGCGTGACTGGGATCGAGATGCGGCACCAGCACAAAGGCCAGACCGCAGTCTGGGGGCACTGCGCGGAAGAACTGTTCGAAGGCCTCCAAGCCGCCGGCGGAAGCGCCCAGGCCGACGATGCGGAACTGCCCTTCCGTGGCATTCCCTGACGAACTGTCGGCACTGCCGGGCGTGGCCGGAGAACGGGCTTGGTTTTGCTTCGTTGCTTTCCTGGACGCCATTGTTCCCTCCACGGCGCCTGGTCGGCGCCCTTGTTCAGGGATATTACGCCATCCGAGGCCCGGGCACCCGATCCTGCAATAAAGCACCCCTCGAACCTGCCGCTTTCAAGTTATGCACCTCCGATTTGAACGGCAGATGTCATCCTGACCCGGGCGCCGCCGCTCGCCCAGATGACCGCTTTGTGATTGAAGCCAGGTATCTGGCGAAGCCGCCGCCATCGGCAGGAATGGGCACGAGCGGTCTGATGCCGCCGGGATGGCTGCTCTGGATTATAGCTGCCGTTAAGAAGACGTCCGTTTTTTTGCCGCTTGGCGCGACAATCTGGGCCTCAGTCTCAGATAACGTTGGGTCGGACGACCGCGACGGTCTCAGGGATTTTGGGCCGAAAACGGCGATGATCTCGGGTCGGGCGTCGGATGATTGCGGGCCGCCCACAACTATGCCCCCGGGAACGCTTTCGCATCGCACGCCGGCACCGCAACGCGCGGGCCCGGAGCGGATGCCGATACTGCGCGCTGACCTGGTGGCGGCGATCCGCGCCGTCGACCCCGCCGCGGCCGTTCCGCCGGCGGACGGCGTCGACCAGGCGGCCGAGGTCGATCCGGAGCAGTCCGCCGATCGGGTGGCGCGCCGCCGGGGCCCACCCGGCGCCGGGCCCAGGACGACATTCCCCTTCTGAGGGCACTGGCCCGGCTGTCCGTCCCATACGGCGATGTGTATCGTATTAATACGCTTGCTTTCGTATTGCCGTATGGTATCGTATAAAATACGATACTATGATACATGAAAGGTCCTGGCCATGGCCCAAACGGCAAAAGCGACCCCCGACGCGATCCGCGCCGCCATCGAGCGCCTCGTTGGGCGCGGCGAAAAGGTCACGCTTCAGAGCGTTCGCGATGACGTAGGCGGCGGTAGCCTCGGCACCATCCAGCCGGTGCTGAAGGCCTGGCGCGAGGAACAGGATCGCGTCGCCCGCGCCCAGGCGGCCGACGCGGAGCCGGCCGCGGAAGAGGCGCCGTCCGTACCGCTGCGCGTCGCCCAGGCCCTGGATGCCAGCCGCGCCGCCCTCGATACGGTCGGCGGCGCCGTCGCCGATGCCATCAATATCGCCGTCGCCGATGAACGCCGCCGTGGTCGCCTCGAACTGGACACCGAGCGGGAGGCCTGGGAACGCCGCCTGGCCGACGCGCAGGAGCAGGCCCGCGCTGCCGAGGACGAGACGTCCCAGGTGGCGACCGACGCCGCGGCTCTTGAGAGGGAGCGCGACGAGCTGGCCGATCGCGTGGTTGAGACCGGCGCCGACTGCGCCCGGCTGACCGCCGAACTCGACACCGAGCGCGCCGCCCGTCAGGCGGCCCGCGCCGAGGCAAACCAGCACGCGGCCGAGATCGCCGCGCTGAAGGAAACGGTCGAACAGGCCGAGGCCCGCGCTTTGGCCGCGGAGAAAGCCCAGGAGCAAGCCCAGGAGGCAGAGCGCGCCGCCGAGGGCCGGGCCCGCGCTGCCGATGCCGCCCACCAGATGGCCGACGCCGAGCGCCGCACGGTCATCGAGCAGGCTCGGGCCCAGCAGGAGAAGGACGCGGAACGGATCCTCAACCTCACCGCCGCCCGCGATCTAGCGTTGCAGGACCTGGCCGCCGCCCGGGCGAGCGCTGCTTCGGCACAAAGCGAACTCACCGCGCGCATCGCCGCCGTCGAGACCGTCAACAGGGAGCAGGCCGGCCGCCTCGAGGAGGCCCTGGCTGCGGCGGCGGAAGCCCGCGGGCGTCTGGCCGGCGAGACCGCCCGGGCCGAGGTTCTGGGCTCCCGTCTCGCCGGCGAGACGACCCGGGCCGAGACTCTCGCCCAACAACTCGCTGCGGCCGCGCGCTCCATTGCCGACCTGCAGGCCGCTGCGGCGCCGGCGCCGGTCAAGCCCCGCCGGCGGCAACAGCCGCGGGCCGATAAACCGTAGCGGGCAGGGGGCTTTGGGCGCGGCCGGGCGCCCACGTCGCTTCGCTCGACGTTGCCCGCCCGCCGCGCCCTCCCGCCGTGGCTCCGCTGCTCGGGGGGGCTTGCCCTGCTTGTTCCGTCGCCTTCGCCGGGAGGGCCTGCTTGGCGGTTGCGCCGGGCGCGCAGCCGGCTAGACCATCATGTCCGTGTGAGGCGATAGCCGGTTGAAGTGGCCCGCCTCGAAGTGTCGACTAAAGCGTTTGCAACGCGACGGGGGTTGCTCTGGTGGACAGAGCCTATCCCCAGGCACTGAAC
>CAIOJO010000169.1 GCA_903858635.1 uncultured Telmatospirillum sp.
AGGCGATACGGACATGGCAATTATCGAGAATGGCGTTGTTCTCGCCATACGCCTTGGAAATCTGGTTCAAAGATTGGGCGATCAGGTAGGCGCGAATGCCGTATCCGGCCATGAAGGCCAAAGCGGTCTCGAAGAAATCCAACCGCCCGAGGGCCGGGAACTCGTCCAACATCATCAGAAGCTGGTGCTTGCGGGTTTTCTTGGGATCGCCTTCCAGCCGCTCGGTCAACCGCCGTCCGATCTGGTTCAGCACCAGTCGCACCAGCGGCTTCGTCCGCGAGATGTCCGACGGCGGAATGACCAGATACAGCGACACCGGATGCTCGGCGTCCATCAGATCGGCGATACGCCAATCGCAGGCCGAAGTGGTCAGCGCCACCGTCGGATCGCGATAAAGCCCGAGGAACGACATGGCGGTGGAGAGCACGCCGGAGCGTTCGTTCTCCGATTTGTTCAGCACCTCACGCGCCGCCGAGGCCACCACCGGATGGACTTGTGGGTGAGCCGGCGTGCCGAGATGGTTGGTCGCCATCATCCGCCGCAGCGTATGGGCGAAACTGCGCTGCGGATCGGACAGGAATGTCGCCACCCGCGCCAAGGTTTTTTCCTCCTCGGCGTACAGCACATGCAGGATCGCGCCGACCAGCAGCGAATGGCTGGTTTTTTCCCAATGACTGCGCCGCTCCAAGGCCCCTTCTGGATCGACCAAAATGTCGGCGATGTTTTGAACGTCGCGAACCTCGTTGGGGCCTTTGCGCACCTCCAGCAGCGGATTATAGCGAACCGAACGGTGATCTGTCGGATTGAACAGCAGGCAATGCGAGAACTTCGACCGCCACCCCGCCGTCAACTGCCAGTTCTCGCCCTTGATATCATGAATCACCGCCGAACCGGTCCAGGTCAGAAGCGTCGGCACCACCAGCCCCACCCCCTTGCCGGAACGGGTCGGCGCGAAAGCCATGACATGCTCGGGGCCATCATGGCGGAGGTAAGCATCCTTCAGCCGCCCGAGAAACACGCCCGAGGCGCGCAACAGTCCGGCGCCCTTGATCTCCCGTTCCGTCGCCCAACGCGACGAGCCATAGGTCGTCACCAGCCGATTCTGCCGCGCCCGCCACAGCGAACCGATGATCGCCGCACCGCACCCCATGAAGCCGCTGGCCCCAGCCAACATCCCGGCCTTGTTGAAAATTTGCGGCGCATAGGCGTCGTACCAGTACCACCAGGGGAATAACTGCCAGGGTCGATACACCGGCCATCCGAACACCACCAGCCACGGCGGCCCGAGTTGCGGCTGGTATCCGAGCATGGCAGCGCACCACTGGGTGGATGCCCAGACGCCGAGGATGACGATGGCGAAAACGATGAGGATCTGGCCGATCAAGAGTTTGGTAGGGGTCATGGGAAGCGCTCCGTTGTATGAGATAAACGGAACGAGCATCATGCAAGCTGGCGGAAACGCTTATGGCCTTTATGTACGCTGGAGCACCCCGCGACATGCCGCTCTTGGTTGGTGCCTCTCCTAAATTGTGATATGAATCGACACAAATGATCAGATAACAAGGATCAGAAATGCATATCGATTTGGTAGAGATAAGTAATTTTCGGAAGCTGAAAGCAGCCCGCATCGGAATTTCTTCTGAAAAAACTGTTTTTGTCGGGGCAAATAACAGCGGGAAGACTTCTGCCATGGTCGCCTTGCGTTGTTTCCTTGTGGATCGTGAACGCACGAAATTTTCTCTGAACGACTTCACCCTTTGTCATTGGCCTACCATCGATACCATAGGTAAGTCTTGGGAAGAGGCAAAGGAGGCGAATACAGCCCTACCTGATCCGATTCTATCGTCTATTTTGCCGTTCCTCGATGTTTGGATCGTCGCGGACAAGAGCGAGGCGCATTTTGTCCAGAAACTGATCCCGACACTGGATTGGGATGGCGGACGACTGGGTGTCCGTCTCAGAGTGGAGCCGAAGGACGCTGTTCAATTCCAGAAGGATTACCTAACCGCCCGAGACGAAGCCAGGCGAATCGAAGAAGCCGACGCAAATACTGAAGAGGACAAAGGACCGGCAGTCGTACTTTGGCCACGAAGCTTGACTGAGTTTGTTCAACGCCGATTCAGCACATTTTTCACCGTCAAATCGTACATCCTCGATCCCGCGAAACTTATGGACCCGGATTATGGGGAAGCCAAGCCGCAGGTATTGCCTGACGATGCGCTTCCGATCGACGGGGAGCCTTTCAAAGGACTTATTCGAATTGACGAAATCGGCGCGCAACGCGGCTTCGGTCAGTCTGACGGATTGGGTGACTCGAATGATGACGGGCCAGCGGCTGGTTCAACAGCAACGAGGCGAATGTCAGATCAACTCCGGCGCTACTGGAACAAGCACCTTGACCCCTTTGAAAACCCTGACCCGCAAGATATCGAGGCGCTTCGAGCCATCGAGTACGCGCAGCGGGCGTTCGACGAGCGTCTTAAAGCAGGTTTTTCCGCAGCATTGCAGGAAATGGAAGGACTTGGCTATCATCCACGCCTGAAGATATCGACGCGGCTGAAACCCGTCGATGGCCTCAACCATGAGGCCGCCGTCCAGTACATGGTTTCGGTGGAAGACGGAGAGAACACACTTGAGCTGAATTTGCCCGAGGATTCTAACGGCCTCGGTTATCAGAACCTTATTTCCATGATTTTCCGGTTGATGAGCTTCCGTGATGCGTGGATGCGCGTGGGAAAAATCGGAGGCGTCTCGGACACGCTTATTCCGCCCCTGCATCTTGTCTTGATTGAAGAGCCGGAAGCCCACCTCCATACGCAGGTTCAGCAGGTTTTTATTCGTCAAGCCTACAAAGTGCTGCGGAAACATACAGAGCTGGAAAAATCTGCCGCGTTGACGACGCAGCTCATCGTCAGCACACATTCAAGCCACGTCGCCCATGAGTGCCACTTTGATCAGTTGAGATATTTTCGACGACTTCCGGCAACCAAAACGATGGTTCCTATTTCCTGCGTTATTGACTTGGCTACCGTCTTCGGATCAGACGCTGGTACAAAGCGCTTCGTAACCCGCTATATCAAGGTTACGCACTGCGATCTGTTTTTTGCCGACGCGGCGGTCTTCGTCGAAGGCCCTGCCGAACGTATCCTTGTACCTTTCTTTGTTCGCCACCATGCCGACTTGGCTGCGCTGCACGAAAGCTATATCACGTGGCTTGAGATCGGCGGGAGCCACGCGCACCGTCTCCGTGGGCTGATCGAGCATCTTGGGCTGACCACCCTCATCATCACAGACTTGGACGCCAAGGACACCGCAAACCACTCCGCTGTGCCCAAACGCGGTGCCGGACTGAAGTCCCGCAATCCGACACTGACGTCGTGGTGCCCCGAAAAAGATGACCTCGACACGCTATTGGGCCTGAAGCCCGACGAAAAGAGTAAGCGCTACGAACCTCAGCGCTTCTCAGTACGCGCGGCCTACCAATGTCCTGTCGAAATCGAGTTCAAAGGCACCAAGTCCGAGGCGTTGTGCAATACGCTGGAGGATGCGCTCGTCATGCAGAACCACGGCTTATTCGCCGCAAGCGCAGGGACAGGGCTTTGGGGCAAATTCAAAACCGCGATCGATGACAGCAAAGACGTATCTGAGTTAAGCGGCAAGATTTTGGAAGCGCTGAAGAATGGCGGCAAGGCGGAATTTGCTTTGAACTTACTCGAATTGGAGAACCCAGAGATTTTACAGCCACCACTGTACATCCTCGAAGGTTTGAAATGGCTTTCCAGTCAACTCAGAGAACGCCAAAAAGATCTTGGAATCGCAAATGTTGGGGAAACTCAAGAAAAGTTGGCTTCATGATGACGGAAGTTTCCATTGCATCCAATGCAAATCTTGATGATCCGGTAGATGCGGAGATCGCAGGCTATCTCAACCCCAAAGCTCCGCGCAGCTTCTTCCTGTTTGCAGGAGCAGGGTCCGGCAAAACGCGATCCTTGGTCAAAGCGCTCAACCATGTCCGAGATACCTATGGCCGTGACCTCGCACTTCACGGTCATCGTGTGGGCGTCATCACCTACACCAATGCCGCCTGCGACGAAATTAACCGTCGGATCGATTTTCATCCGCTCTTCCATGTGTCAACAATTCACAGTTTTGCATGGGAGATCATTCAGGGTTTCCACCACGATATTCGGGAATGGCTTCGTACCAACCTGAACGCAGAGATACAGCAACTTCGAGAGGAGGAGACCAAAGGGCGGGCGGGCACCAAGGCTTCGATAACACGGCAAGCCCAAATTCAATCGAAGTCCAAAAGATTGGCGCGTCTCGATGCGATAAAATCGTTCACCTACAATCCGAGCGGCGAGAACAAAGAGCCGAATTCCCTCAATCACTCCGAAGTAATTGCAATTTGTGCGGCGTTCATATCAGAGAAGCCGCTCATGCGATGGATACTGGTCGGGCGCTTTCCGTTCCTGTTGATTGACGAAAGCCAAGATACAAACCGGCATCTTGTCGATGCCTTTTTTATCGCTGCGCGGGAGCACGAGAGTCGATTCGCCTTAGGACTGATAGGCGATGTGATGCAGCGGATTTACGCGGATGGCAAAGAACGGATCGAAGACGAACTCCCTCCAACGTGGGGCAAACCATCGAAGAAGCTGAATCATCGCTGTCCAACGCGCATTGTCCAACTCATAAACAGGGTGCGGGAGGCGGTGGACACCCACACCCAAGAGCCACGATCGGACGCCATCAACGGTCATGTACGGTTCTTCATTCGGCCTGCAAGCGCAGCGAACCGGAAAGACATTGAAGATGCCGCTCGATTGAAGATGGCCGAGACGACTGGCGATAATGAATGGAGAGCACGCGACAGATGCAAGATTCTCACCTTGGAACACCACATGGCGGCCAAGCGGCTGGGTTTCGAAGATTTTTTCACACCTTTGTATGAGATTGATAGTTGGCGGACGGGTTTGCTTGACGGCACACTCCCGGCGACGCGCTTCTTTACCCAGTCGATATTGCCCTTGGTCGAGGCACAGAAACAGGGCGATAAATTCGCAGTCGCTCGGATCGTGAGATCAAACTCGCCATTGATTGCGCCTCAGGCGCTGAAGGAGGCACAAGACCCAAGCCTACTGCTACGCCAAGCTCAGTCCGGCGTCGAAGCGTTACTGGGTCTGTGGGGTGTCGGCGAGCCGAACTGCGGGGACATATTGTGCTGCGTGGCCGACCATAAACTATTCGATATTCCAGACCGGGATTGTCCCGAGCCGTGTTGAAATTCGCTCGGCA
>CAIOJO010000170.1 GCA_903858635.1 uncultured Telmatospirillum sp.
CAGCCGCGCCGCGCTCTACAGCCGCGCCGACAACGTGCTGGACACCTCGGGCCGCAGCGTCGAAGACTGCCTCGCCGACCTGATCACCATCTGCGCGCCGGTTCTGGCAGAGCCCCTTCCTGCGGTGCAGTGACGGAAAGGCTTGCCTGAAAGCCAGGGCAATCGGGCGAAGCCGATTGCCCTGACAATTTTACTTGTCCCTCAATCGCCGGGCGCCGCCTCCGGCGGCTGGGCTCTCCTCCGCTAACGCTCCGGGGCGCTCAACGCGCCAACGCGATGAACGTCCGTGAAGCTTAAACAACCATCGCGCGTTCAGCCGATTGCCCTGATTCTACCGCCTATTCGACCCTGCCGCTTCTGGCGGCGGTTTTAGAAGCCTAGCAAAAATAACTTGAACACTTCATGTCGCGGCTGACTGCCGACGCGGACGCAAGCGGTAGTTCCACTCGCCGTGAAAAGGATCCCGCTCGATGGCCAATTCGGCAAGCTCCTCGTCGGACACCTTGATGCCGGCCTCGTAGGTATTCTCGTCCAATTGCGACCGAATGTGGAGGCCGGAATCGGTGGTCGTGTTGCCGATCAGGTTAACCACAACTTCTCGGCTGACGAGCGGACGGCCGCGCCACTTGTTGGTGATGTGGCAAAACATCCGATGCTCAATTTTGTTCCACTTGCTGGTTCCCGGCGGCAGGTGACAGACCTGGATGATCAGGTCCATTTCGTCCGCCAGCTTCTGCAATTGAACGCGCCATAAGCGAACCCGATACCCGTTGCTGCCTCCGCCGTCCGCCGTGATCAACAGGCGGCGGGCGTTCGGATAACGCGGTTGGCCCATTTCCTTCCACCAGCGCCGAATGCTTTCGACGGCGAATTCCGCAGTGTCGTGATCGATCCCGACGCTCACCCAGCCTTGATTGGCGGCGATATCGTAGACGCCGTAGGGTGCCACCTTGCCGAGTTCCGGATCGATGAAATCATGGACTCGAACTTGCTCGGGATCGCCTTTCGGCCGCCATTCCCGGCCGCCGTTCTTGAAATCGCCGACCAGTTCCTTTTTCTTGGTGTCGACGGAAATCACCGGATCGCCGGCCGCCTGATACTGTGCAGCCGTGCTGGCGATATGTTGGAATTGAGCATCCCGATCAGGATTTTGTCCACCCTCCCGCGTCTTGCGCGTCGACTGCAAGCTGTAGTCGAGCCGCGCCAAAAGGTCGCAAACGCTCCGCTGGCTGACCTCATGACCCTGTTCGGCCAATTCCTTCGCAAGCCGCGGCGTGCTTTTGCAGGTCCAGCGCAACGGCGACTGCGGATCTCCGCGAGCCGTTGGCTCGACGAGCGCATCAAGGTCCCTCAAAAGTGTAGCGTCCTTGTCGGTCAGCTTCTTGCGCCCGCCGCCCTTGGCGCGGATCCGGCGCTTGTCGGCAGCGCCAACCACCACGGACGGCTGCGACGCGGGTGACGGCTTTGCCGATTCGAGCTCATCCAGACCGGCATAAATGGTGGTGCGCGATATCCCGACGGCCTTCGCCACCGTGCTTACGCCGCCACGACCGAGCGTGCGTGCCTCGACTGCCGCCCAGAGGCGTAAAGTTGCCTCGTCCAGGCGGCCGGCGAGCGCGCGATACTTGCTCTCGATAATGCCGACATCCCCCATGCCGAAAGAGTGCCGAAATCATCCTATTTGTTCAAGTTATTTTTGCTAGGCTCCTAACTCCATGGCCCTGCGCTCGGTGATATCATGGAAGACGAAGACCGCGCCGACGGCATGACCCGAGACGAAAAGCGTCGAAACCACGTACTCCACAGGAATGACGGCGCCGTCTGCCCGGGTGAAGGATTCTGCCATG
>CAIOJO010000171.1 GCA_903858635.1 uncultured Telmatospirillum sp.
CAATGGGCGCTGTTCCTTACCGGCCGCCGTTGAGGCGGCGGCCAAGGGGCCGGAGGCCCCGCCCGGCGAGGGCAAAGCAAAGGCTAGTGCTCTGACCCAAGCGGAATCCTCCGTTTGGGTCAGAGCACTAGGCGCGGGTGGGAATGAATTTCGAGCAGGGACTGGCTTTCGCCCTTCTGATCGGGACCATCGCCCTGTTCATCTGGGACAGGCTGCGCTACGACGTCGTCGCCATGCTTGCCCTATGCGTCGGCCTGGCCATCGGTCTGGTGCCGTTCGACGGAGCCTTCCACGGCTTTGGCGATCCGATTCTGGTGGTCATCGCCGCCGCCCTGGTGGTCAGTGCCGCCATCGAACGCTCGGGGATCGTCGAATGGCTGGTCCGCCCATTGTCCGGACTGCGCTCCCCCGATGCCCTGGTCGGCACTTTGGCCGGAATGGTGACCCTGCTGTCGGCCTTCATGAAGAATATCGGCGCGCTGGCCATTTTCATCCCGATCGCCCTGCGCCTGGCCCGCACCAATGGACTGAGCGCCTCGCAGGTGCTGATGCCGTTGTCCTTCGCGTCGCTGATCGGCGGCGAGATGACCCTGATCGGCACCTCGCCCAACATCATCGTCTCGCGGGTCCGGACCGACCTTCTCGGCCATCCCTTCGCGATGTTCGACTTCCTGCCGGTGGGCGCCGCCATTGCCTTCTTCGGCATGTTGTTCATCACCGTCGGCTGGCGCATCCTGCCGCGTGAGCGGCAGGCGCATGCGGACGAAGGGGCCGAATTCCATATCGAGGACTACCTGTCGGAGATTGAGGTCCCGCCCGATTCCGCCCTCGTCGGCAGCACCGTGGCCGACCTCGAACAGCTGTTCACCGGCGGCATGCTGACCGTGGCCGCGATCATCCGCGACCAGGGGCATCGCTATGTCCCCGACCAGGAATGGGTGCTGTCGAGCGGCGATGTGCTGGTGGTCGAGGGAGACCCGGCAGCCCTGAAGCCGCTGATCGAAACCGGGACGGTCGAACTGTTGCACAGCGCCCGGGCCCCGGCCGATGCGGTCGAGGTGGTGGTCAAACCCAATTCGCCCTTGGTCGGCAGCACCGCCAAGCGCAGCCTGCTGCGACCGCGCCACGGCATCGCCGTACTGGCCATCCGCCGCGCCGGACGCGACTACGCCACCCGCCTGTCGCAAATGATATTGCAGGCGGGCGACGTCTTGGTGGTCGAGGGCGGCGAGGGCCCATTAGGCCAGAGCCTCGACGATCTGGGCCTGTTGCCGCTGGCCCAACGCAAGCCCGATCTGGGCGGGCGCAAGGCCAGGCTGCCCCTGCTCATTCTGGTGGCGACCATGCTGCTGGTGTCGCTGGGCACCCTCCCGGTCGCCCCCGGCTTCTTCATCGCGGCGGTGGCCATGGTCCTATTCGGCTGTCTGCCGCTGCGTGAGGCCTACGACGCGATCCAATGGCCCATCATCATCCTGATCGGCGCCCTGATCCCGCTCAGCGAGGCCCTGAAAAGCACCGGAGCCTCCGACCTGATGGCCGGCTGGCTGGCCCAGGTGGCGATGCATCTGCCGCCGCTCGGCATCATCGGCATGGTCATGGCCGCCTCGATGCTGCTTGCCCCCTTCCTGCATCATGCGGCAACGGTTCTGCTGATGGGGCCGGTGGCCGCCACCATGGCGGTGAAGCTCGGACTGCACATCGACCCATTCTTGATGGCGGTGGCGATCGGTGCCGGCAGCGACTTCCTGACCCCGATCGGCCATCAATGTAACACCCTGGTGATGGGGCCCGGCGGGTATCGCTTCAGCGACTATTGGCGACTTGGGCTGCCCCTGAGCATGATCGTACTGGTCACCGGGACTTTGCTCATTCCCTGCTTCTGGCCACTACATTGAGACTGCAGGCCTACTCTCTCGGTAGACCGCGGCCACCCTTTGCTTCATTCTGACGTTGTGGAACTCGCCCGGCTGTGGACGAGACGAACGGGCGGGACATGGAAGACGACCTAAAGCCGATCGAAGACTCCGATATGGACTCGCTGTTCATATTGCCGCTGACGATCATCCCTATCGAAACTGTCCCCCTGCGCACCGCCCGCATCGTCAAGAACGCGCGGCTGAAGGGCATGGTCGAGATCTTCCGGGACGTCCAGACCGGCTCCGGCCAAATCGACGTCGAGGCTCTGCCCACCATGTTCGGCTGGGCCACCGACCGCTTGCATCCGGATCTGGTGCAGTTGCGCCGCCTGGTCCTGTTGCCCAGTTACGACGTCTATTCGCTGCGGATCTCGCTGCGCGACAACGGCATCCAGGTCAACGATCATGCCAGCTTGCAGCTCAGCCCGGAGAAGGTCGAAGAACTGTCCCGTTACATGGTGATGTTCACCCGCCCGCTGCTGAAGCTGGTCTATGCGGACGACTCGATCAACGTGCAGAGCTACGACGACCTGTTGCGCCTGTTCCGCGACCCCGATATCTCCAAGGCCCGCGAGCGGCTGGAGAACATGGCCAAGAGCCTGGACGTACCGATCATGGAGGTGCCGCGGTTCCTCGAAGACTACGGCGACACCTTCATGTCGCTATCCTATTACCGGTACTGCCTGGATCGGCTGGAACCCTATTTCAGTGCCTGCCTCGAATCGCTGGTGCCGATCCGCAAGCATTTCCAGCTCATGCAAGACGGCAATCTGATGAAGACCTGCGCCCAGGTCGAGGATGTCATCAATTCGGTGAGCGCCAGCATCACCGGCCGGCTGGAGACCTTCGAGAAGCGCACCCGCCAGATGTGGGAGCACATCTCCCAGGAAGAATTCCGCACGGTCAAGGCGCTGATCGAACGCTACCATGTGACCATAGGCGGCGCCTTGTGCGGCCTGACGGTCAAGATGAACGCCTTCGCCCGTCTGTTCCCCCACCCGCGCGCCGGCGGGCCGGTGAAGCGGGCCGACTTCATGGCCACCGAGATGATCCAGGGCATCGACGTCATCCGCGACATCGAGAAGCGCTTCCAGACCAAGGGCCAGTAGGCCCCCGCTCAGCCCACCGGGATGTCGCGTTCGATCCGCCACAGTGTGCCGCCTTGTTCGAGCACGTAAAGAGCGTCGCCGGTCGGGCTGAACCGCAAGGCGACTGGCGGTGTGGCCTCGGGGAATTCGGCGAAGTCGACCAGGCGGCCGGTTCGGAGGTCGCATCGCAGGATGCGAAAGCCATAATTCGGCACGGCCACCGCCAGATAGGCCTGCACCGATCCGCCGAACAGGTCGGCCTGGGTCGCGTCGAGGGCCGTCGCGGTCAGGTCCGGAGCCAATTCGGCCAGGGGCCGGGGCGGCGGATTAGGCTGGGCGGCGAGCAGGGGCGGCGCCGCCGGCCGGCTCCCATGCATGTCGGGCCAGCCGTACCACAAGCCGGCGGCCACGGCATAGATCAGGTTGCCGCCCTGCGGTTCCGCCCGCACCCCGTCACCACGGAAGCCGTCGTCGAGCAGATACAGCCGGCCCTCCGGGGTGAAGGCCAGACCATGCGGCCGATGGAAGCCCCAGGCAACCAGTTGCAGCGCACCGCCGTTCTCTGTGGTGCGCAGCACCGCACCGTTGCAGGGCAGCTGCCCTTCGACCACCTGTCCAGCCTGGGTGGGACTGCCGAACGGCACGAAGGCTCCGGTCTGCGAACGGCCCTCGGTGAAATTGCGGCCCTGCAGCTGGACGTTCTGACAGGGAATGTCGCGCAGGGCCGGAGTGCCGCCGCGCCCGGGTGCGTTGTCGGCGACGATGCCGGCATCGCTCACCGTAGCGGTGGCCAGATAGACCATGCCGTCCGGTCCGACCGTAGGGGCGGATAATCCGACTTGGGGAAGGTCCTGCAGCACCGCGGTACGCCCGTCGAGTTCGACGCGCAGCAGCCGCCCACCGGAACCGCCGGCGCCCGCCGCAGTCACGAAGAAGGCTCCGCCTCCGGCGGCGACCCCGGTCCAATTGGCGCCGGCCGGGCCTTGCGTGATCAGATCGCGGCCGCCGCCTGCCCCCAGCCGCCGCAGTTGATTGCCGGCCTCGATCACCACGACCCCGCCCGCCGGGTCGACCGCCAGGCCGCTCGGCCGCACGATATCGATCGCTTCGGGCACGGCGCGGAACCCCACCGGAACCGAGGCGCGGGTCAGGCCCATGGCCAGCTGGGCGCCCGCGGGTGCGCCGGAGGCGCCGGACGGGGTCGGCGGAGCGGTAACCGCGGTCCGGCCGAAATCCTCGCTCGACCGGGTCGCCGGACCGGCACAGGCGGCAGCCGTCAATACCAACAAGGCCGCCGCCAGGATCCGCTTCGCTGTTGCCATGATTTGCCTCGCCTTGATCCGCAGCCGAACATATGGCCTCGTCAGCCAGGCAAAAAAGCCAGGGGCTGGCAGCCTTTCCGGTAGGAAGGCACCAGCCGAAAGGGAGCGGTGGAAAAGGCTATTAGAGCTCGGCCAGATCGGCGGACATGGCGTCGTCATGCGGCGACGCCGGTTCGGGCGGCACGGCGAATGGGCCCACTGCCCTGCCTTCCAGTTCGGCCCGGGTCAAGACGTGATGGCCATGATCGAGTCTGGCCAGGGCCTTCGCCGCGTACATCAGAGCGTCCGCTTCCCGCACCAAGGCGTTCATCGGCAGCACGCCATCGCCCCCCGTCTCGGCGACACCGATACTGAAGCTGACGCCCCGCGTGTCGCCCAGTTCAAAGGCCGCGATCAGACGGCGACAGGCCTGAGTGGCCTGGGCCGCTCCGGTGTTGGGCATGACGACGCAGAATTCGTCACCGCCGTAGCGGCAGCAATGATCGGCGTCGCGCATGCTTTGCCGCATCGCCGCCGCCACCTGTGCCAACAGCAGGTCGCCGACATGGTGCCCCTTGGTGTCGTTCAACTGCTTGAACTCGTTCAGATCGAAATAGATCAGCGCGAGCGGTCGCTTTCGCTGTTCGGCCACGGCCAATTCGTGGCGCAATGTCTCATAGAAGGCCCGCTTGTTCAGGAGCCCGGTCAAGTCGTCGCGGATGGCCAGTTCCCGCAACTCGGTGGTCTTCAGGGTCAGCGCCTCGCGCGTCTGTTCGCGACGATCCAGCAGAGTCGCGGCGCGAAACAAGGCCAAGGCGAACACGCCAATCAGGCCGATTGTGGTGTAAAGGCGGAAGCGCCATCCGGCAAAGGCGGTGTCGGTGGTAATGCCGACCTGCACCAGCAGGGGAAACCGGTCGAGCCGGCGAAAGGCCGAGATCTTGCGGTTGCCGTCGGCCTGGGCGACATGGTGGGCAACCCCGCTCTTGGCGCGGGAAACATAGTCGCGGAACAACGGGCTGGCGCCGACGAACTTCCCGAACATCTCGCTCTGTCCGGGTGCGCGGGCCAGAAAAGTGCCGTCGATGCGCGCGATGCCGGCGCCCCCGGCGTCCTCGATCAGGACGCTCTCCAGCATGTCGTGCAGCGCCACCGGATCGGCCGCCACCAGGACATAGCCACGAAACCGCCCGGAGGCATCCTTGATCACCCGCGACACCGGAATCATCGACGAACCGTCGACGCGGGCGATCACCGGGTCACCCACATGCAGCGACAAATCCTCGGGATGGTTCTGGTGATAGAGGAAATGCTCGCGGTCGCCGGCCCACACCGACTGCCCTACCAACCCCTTGGCGGTCAGCGGCGGACCGGCCGAGCGGCCATCCCGTCCGACCACCGTGAGGAAGCGGACCTCGGGAAACCCCGCCAGGCGACTGCGGAACCACGGCACCATTTCGGCATCCGGCCAGCGCTCGGGATCGATGCGGTCGGTCGCCTCGGCCAGCAGGTTGTCGATGCTGCGGAAGCTGCTGTCGACCTGGTATTCGAGAGTCTTGGCCAGGGCGCTGACCAGATCCTCGGCATGGCGGTCGGCCGAGCGGTAGCCGGCGATGTTTTGCCACAGGCTGAGCGCCAGCATTATGGCAATCACCACCACCGCTTCCTTGCGGGCCGTGGTCGGCATCTTCAGTGCCGGCGACGTCATCCCCTTGTTTCCCACAGCGGTCATTTCGGTCTCCGATGACAACCATAGAACGAATATCCGCGTCATGGGAGTCCCCGACCGGTTCGGCGCATCGCCCCGCGACACCCGGCAGGGCGGACCGAATGGTGCTTGACAGGTCGACCTGTTCGGTTACGGTCGACCCACCAAGGAAATCGAGCCGATAAGCATGCAAACGGGCAGCCGCGCACCCACCACGAGGCTCGCCGCCCACCGGCGACAACGCTGAAGCCAAGCCGCCATGGACTACCTTCTCCAACAGTTGATCAACGGCGTGACGCTCGGGGCCGTCTACGGCCTGATCGCCATCGGCTATACCATGGTCTATGGGATCATCGGCATGATCAACTTCGCCCATGGCGATATTTACATGATCGGCGCCTTCATTTCGCTGATCGGACTATTGCTCGTGGGTGTTCTCGGCATCACTTACGTACCGCTGGCGCTGCTTCTGGTGCTGGTGCTGGCGGTCCTGTTCACCGCCGTCTATGGCTGGGCGGTCGAACGACTGGCCTACCGGCCGCTCCGCGGCTCGGTCAAACTGGCTCCGCTGATCTCGGCCATTGGTATGTCGATCGTCCTGCAAAACTATGTCCAGCTGGCGCAGGGAGCGCGGGTCAAGCCGCTGCAGCCGATCATCCGCGGTGGCTTCGACCTGTCCTCGGCCAATGCGGACTATCACGTCACGCTGAGCTATCTGCAGATCATCATCGTCTTGCTGACGGTCGCCCTGATGGCCGGGTTCACCGCCGTCATCAAGGCCACCCCGTTAGGCCGGGCGCAACGCGCCACCGAACAGGATATGACGATGGCGTCGCTGCTGGGGATCGACGTCGACCGCGTCATCTCGACCACCTTCGTCATCGGAGCATCGCTGGCCGCCGTTGCCGGCCTCATCGTGACCCTCTATTACGGCGTCATCGATTTCTATATCGGCTTCGTCGCCGGCATCAAGGCATTCACCGCGGCAGTGCTGGGCGGCATCGGTTCCTTGCCCGGCGCCATCCTGGGCGGCCTGCTGATCGGTCTGATCGAGGCCCTGTGGTCGGGCTATTTCAGCATCGAATACAAGGACGTGGCAGCTTTCGGCGTCCTCGTCATGGTCCTCATCTTCCGACCCACCGGCCTGCTCGGCAAGCCGGAGATCGAGAAGGTCTGAGGCGAATGCGGCCGAACCTGCGCGGTATGGTCAAGGACTCATTGGCTGCGGCCATCGTCGCCGCCTTGCTTGCCGTGCCCTTGCTCGGCTTTCACCTCAGCGGCTCGGCCCAGGGGTTGACGCTGGACTACCGCTTCGGCTGGGTCGCCATCGCCTCGCTGGCGGTTTTTTGCGGTCGCCTCGCCCTGTCCCTGGCCGGTACCGCGGTCGGCCGCAGCTTGCGCCGCCGCCGGCAGGTCGTCCTGCCGTTGAGCGGCCGGCCGAGCCGCATCCGGCCGGCGGTCGGCTGGGCTCTGGTGGCTGTTGCCCTGCTGCTGCCGTGGACGCCGCTGGCCGACCGCAATCTGATCGACAAGGCGACGCTGCTGCTCATCTACATCATGCTCGGCTGGGGCCTCAACATCGTGGTCGGCCTGGCCGGCCTGCTCGACCTCGGCTATGTCGCCTTCTATGCGGTCGGGGCCTATTGCTACGCCCTGGTGTCCCAGCAGTTCGGCCTGTCGTTCTGGCTGTGCCTGCCCCTGGCCGGCGCCCTGTCCGCCAGTTTCGGCGTCCTGCTCGGCTTCCCGGTGCTACGTCTGCGCGGCGACTACCTGGCCATCGTCACCCTGGGGTTCGGCGAAATCGTCCGCGTCGTCCTGCTCAATTGGCAAGACGTCACCAACGGCCCCATCGGCATTTCCGGCATCGCCCGCCCCACCTTCTTCGGCCTGCCATTGCTGGCCAGCGTTCCCGGCCGCACCACCTTCCACGAATTCTTCGGCCTGCCGTTTTCGACCGACCACCGCATCTATTTCCTGTACTACCTGATCCTCGCCCTGGCCCTGGCCACCAACCTGTTCACCTTGCGCATCCGCCGGCTGCCGATCGGCCGCGCCTGGGAGGCGCTGCGCGAGGACGAGACGGCCTGTCGCAGCCTGGGCATCGATCCGACCAAGACCAAGCTGTCGGCCTTCGCCCTGGGCGCCATGTTCGCCGGGTTCGCCGGATCGTTCTTCGCCACGCGGCAAGGTTTCATCAGCCCGGAGAGCTTCACCTTCATCGAATCGGCGATCATTCTGGCCATCGTCGTCCTGGGCGGCATGGGCAGCCAGATCGGTATCGTGCTGGCGGCCGTCCTCCTGGTCGGCCTGCCCGAGTGGTTCCGCGACCTGCAGCAGTACCGCATGCTGGCCTTCGGCGGCGCCATGGTGGTGATCATGCTGTGGCGGCCGCGCGGTCTGCTGGCCAGCCGCGAACCGACCGTGCGTTTGGCCGAGCGGCCCGCCACCCTCGACGCGGCTGGCGAGGTGTTGCCGTGAACGCCGAGACGGGCCAGCCGCTGCTCACGGTCGAGCACCTCAGCATGCGCTTCGGCGGCCTGTTCGCCGTCAATGATCTGTCCTTTGCCGCCAATCGGCGCGAGATCACCGCCATCATCGGCCCCAACGGCGCCGGCAAGACCACCGTGTTCAATTGCCTGACCGGCTTCTACAAGCCCACGGTGGGCCGCCTCACCCTGTCGCCGCCATCAGGCGCCCGGTTCCTGCTGGAACGGATCGACGGGTTCCGTATCGCCAAGGAGGCGGGCGTCGCCCGCACCTTTCAGAACATCCGCCTGTTCGCCGGCATGAGTGTGCTGGAGAACCTGATGGTGGCCCAGCATAACCGCCTGATGCGCGCCTCGGTCTACTCGCTGGCCGGCCTGCTGGGCCTGGCCGGCTACCGGGCGGCCGAACGCCGGGCGCTCGACCTGGCCCGCCATTGGCTCGACCGCATGGGGTTGCTGGCCCAGGCCGACCAGACGGCGGGCAGTCTGCCCTATGGCCTCCAGCGACGTTTGGAGATCGCCCGGGCCATGTGCACCGAGCCGGCCATGCTGTGCCTCGACGAGCCGGCGGCCGGCCTCAATCCACGGGAATCGCAGGAGCTGAGCAGGCTTTTGCTCGACATTCGCGGTGAATTCGGCATCGGCATCCTGCTGATCGAGCATGACATGAGCGTCGTCATGCAGATATCCGATCACTTGGTGGTCCTCGACCATGGGGCGCTGATCGCCCAGGGACCACCGGCCCGGGTCAGCAACGATCCGGCGGTCATCCGGGCCTATCTGGGCACCGAAGAGGACGAAGCCCTACCCCCGGAAGTGGCCGGCGATCTTGTCGCGGTACCGCATTCCATCCCTTCCGCCGGACAGCCGCCATGCTGAGCATCACCGGCCTCTATTCCGGCTACGGCCATATCGAGGCGCTGCACGGCATCGACATGGAACTGGCGGCCGGCGAGATCGTCGCCCTGATCGGCGCCAACGGAGCCGGCAAGACCACCCTGTTGATGACCATCTGCGGCAAGCCGCGGGCCAGCCAGGGCAGCATCAGGTTCGATGGCGAGGACATCACCGACTGGCCGAGCTTCCGCATTGCCCGGCGGGGCATCGCCCATGCGCCCGAAGGCCGGCGCATCTTTCCCCGCATGTCGGTGCGGGAAAACCTGCAGATGGGCGCCGTCGCCGGCAACCAACAGCATTTCGCCTCCGACCTCGAGCGAGTGCTCAGCCTGTTTCCCCGGCTGGGCGAGCGCCTCCAACAAAGGGGCGGCACCTTATCGGGCGGTGAACAGCAAATGCTCGCCATCGGCCGCGCCCTGATGGGACGGCCCCGTTTGCTGCTGCTCGACGAACCGTCGCTCGGCTTGGCGCCCCTGGTGGTTCGCCAGATCTTCGAGATCATCGCCGATATCAATCGCTCGCACGGCGTCACCGTCTTCCTGGTCGAGCAGAATGCCTTCCATGCCCTCCGGCTGGCTCAGCGCGCCTATGTCATGGTCAACGGCCGGATCACCCTGCAAGGCTCCGGCAGCCAACTGCTGGCCGATCCGGCGGTGCGTGCCGCCTATCTGGAAGGTGGCCATGGCGTGGCCACGCCACCGGCGGAACCCGCGCCATGAACCCGTTTCACCAGTTCCTGGGGAGCGCCCCGGGTGTCTTTTTCGGCCTTACGGTAATCTTCATGGGCGGCTGTGCCTTCCTGGCCGGCCAGGCGCTGGCCGCCACCTGGCGACCGGCCTGGCGAATGCTTCCCCATGGCATGATGATCGCCGCCGGCGACCGCTTCCTCGACTACGCATTATTTCATGGCGTTCTGACCTCGCCGGGAGGCTATCTGGCGGCCAGTGGCCTCGCGGTCGCCAGCGGCCTGCTGGCCTATCGCGCCACCCGGGTCCGGCAGATGGTCCACCAGTATCCCTGGCTCTATGAACGGCGGGGTTGGCTCGGCTGGCGCGCCAAAGGCGATTAGTCCGCTTGACATCATCCTGCCGTCCTTGCTGTCCTTGACGGCGACCCCCCATCGGTTCGAAGGAGCGACATGCCCATGACGAAGACCAAGACCCTGCTTCTGGCCTTCCTGGCCGCTACCCTGGCCGGCCACGATGCGGCCGTGGCGGACATCGCCATCGGCATCGCCGGTCCGATGACCGGCAGCGAAGCGGTGTTCGGCGAGCAATTCCGCCGCGGCGCCGAAAAGGCCGTTGCCGACCTCAATGCCAAGGGCGGCGTCCTCGGCCAGAAACTGACCCTGGCCTTGGCCGACGACGCCTGCGATCCGAAACAGGCGGTCAGTGTCGCCAATGATCTGGCGGCCAAGAAGGTCGCCGTGGTCATCGGCCATTACTGCTCGGGCTCGTCCATTCCGGCATCGGATGTCTATGCCGAGTCGAACATCATCGAGATCTCGCCGGCTTCCACCAATCCCAAGCTGACCGAGCGCGGGCTGACCAACGTCTTCCGGGTCTGCGGCCGCGACGACGCCCAGGGGCCGACCGCGGCGAAATACGTGCTGCAGCATTTCAAGGGCAAGCGGGTGGCGGTGGTGCAGGACAAGTCGGCCTATGGCAAAGGCTTGGCCGACGAGTTCGTGAAAACATTGAATGCCATGGGCAACAAGGAAGTGCTCTACGAGGCGATCACCGCCGGCGAAAAGGACTATAGCCCGCTGGTCTCCAAGCTGAAGGAGGTCAAGGCGGATGTGGTCTATTTCGGCGGCTACAAGACCGAGGGCGGCCTGATTGTCCGCCAGATGCACGATCAGGGCCTGATCGCCACCCTGATCGGCGGTGACGCCTTGGTGACCGAGGAGTTCTGGGCGATCACCGGCCCGGCCGGCGAGGGCACCCTGATGACCTTCGGCCCCGATCTGCGACTCGATCCGGCCAATGCCGAGTTGGTGAAATACTTCCGCAACCAGAACTACGAGCCGGAGGCCTACACCCTCTACACCTATGGCGCCATCCAGGCCTGGGCCCAGGCCGCGGCTAAGGCCGGCACCGCCGATGCGACCAAGGTCCAGGCGGCCTTGCGGGCCAACCAGTTCGATACCGTGCTGGGCAAGATCGGCTTCGACGCCAAGGGCGACATCACCGCCCCCGGCTATGTCTTCTATCAGTGGAAGAACGGCAAATACGGCTATGCGCAGTAAGATATGCCGACAATCCAGTCGCGACCGGTGACGCGCCACGGAGATCACGGAGGCGCCCCGACAGGCCGCCTATCGCATCCTTGAACGGTTACGAGTAGCGGCATATGTTGTTGGCATATACATCGGAGATGACAGCCTTGCCATGCCTCAATCCAAAGCCGCGCCGGGTACGGCTGTTTCGCAACAATCGAAATCAAGCCATCCGTATCCCCGTCGAATTCGAGTTGCCGGGCGAGGAGGCCATCATCAGCCGAGACGGCGACAGACTTATCATCGAACCGGTGCGCAAGAAGGGCCTGGTGGCGCTGCTGGCCAGTTGGGACCCCCTCGACGAAGACTTTCCGGAAATCGAGGACGCGCCGACCAGACCGGAGGACGTGCTTTGACGGCCCAGTACATGCTCGACACCAACATCATGAGCGATCTGATCAAGAATCCCAGCGGCCAGGCCGCACGTCGTTTACAGGCGGTGGGCGAGGAGACGATATGCACCAGCATCATTGTCGCCGCCGAACTGCGCTACGGCTGCGCCAAGAAGGGATCGGCCGCCCTCTTGAAGAGGGTCGAGGCCCTGCTTGCCGAGGTGCCCGTGCTGGCGCTGGATGTGCCGGCTGACGTGGAGTACGGCGGCATCCGCGCGGAGCTTGAGAGCGCCGGCCAGACAATCGGACAAAATGACCTCTTAATCGCCGCCCATGCCTACGCGCTGGGCGCCACCATCGTCACCGCCAATGAGCGCGAGTTCCGCCGCATCCGGGGCCTTCAAGTTGAGAACTGGCTGGCATGAGGCCTTCACGACACGCGTCTCCTCGATGGCCGGCATGGGTCAGGCACAGCCGATTGGACGACATCGGCACGGACCGTGGCTACCCCAATATGGGGTGGGTGTCTGCCCTGACCTGATCGGCAAGCACGGAGATTATCAATGCTTCTCCGTGATCTCCGTGGGCTCCTCGGTGAACGCTTTGCCATCCGCCGCGAGCGGCCCGGATGGCAACCCCGAGACCAATCGCTAGATCTGCCGCAGCAGACGGCGGACCACCGGCTTCGATTGCTCCGGCACCAATCGCCGTTCGGCAAAATCCTCCGGCCGCAGGTTCAGCGCCCGCGGGGCGTAGCCGAAGGCCTTGCGGGCCGGCTCGATGCTGAAAGCCTGGTCCTGGTTCATCCGGGCGAACAGCCCCGGCGAATAGTGTTCGCGCAGGCTGCCGCCGAACAGACGAAAGCCCAATCGCAGCAGGGCTGGCGGCAGTGAAACCAGGCGGGCCTGGCGGCCGCTTTGCTCGATGGTCCGCTGGACCATCAGGCGGAAACGCAGGGTTTCACCGCCCGCCAGCTCGAACACGCCCCCTTCCGCCGCGCGCGAGCGCGTCACGGCGATCGCCGCGATGGCCAGATCCTCGGCATGGACCGGCTGGCGCAACCCCCGCCCCGCTCCGGCGATGGGAAAGAAGCCAAACTCATCGACAAAGCGCAGGACGGCAGAAAGGTTGGAATCGGTTCCTCCGCCATAGGTCAGGGTCGGGCGCAGGATATGATAGGGCAGCTTGGCGCGAACCGCTCCGGCGATGACTTGCAACTCGGCGTGGCGCAGGCGGGCGCCCAGCGTCTGTTCATCCGGATCGGAGCTGTTGGCGTAAGACAGCGCGCTGCTGCTGCTGAAGGCCACCAGTCGCGCCGCCCTGCCCAGACGCGGCAGCAACGGCGGCAGCAGCCAGAGGGGCAGCAGCGAAACGATCAGCGCACCGGGGGGCGCCGTCCATACGGCGGGGCGGGTGGCGTCGAAGGGAATCCAGACGGAGGATCCGTCGTCGAGCCAGGCCGGCCGCGACCGGCTGAGGATCTCGCTTCGGTAGCCATCGCTGTGCAGTTGTCGCAGCAGATAGGGTCCAACAACCCGACCGGCGCCGAGGATAAGCGCCCGTTTTCCGTTCATCGACATGGCCAAAGGCTCGCTGGCTGATGGTTATCGGACCACCATAAGCGCGCCCTGTTCCACCCGTATTGCGAGTTCCTGGCAATTGGGTAACGGTGGATTTCAAAAATCGCCATGCCGGGCGAATCGAAACGGCCGCCGGGAAACCCCGGCGGCCGCTCGTCGAACCGTACTGTTGCGCGACTTTAGTGGACGGCCGCTCCTTCGGCACCGAGGCCGGTTTCGGACCGGATCTCCTGGGCATCGAAGGCCAGGCGTTCCGCGTCGGCGCTGGCGCTCTTGTCGGTGACCGAGGCCACCCAGGAAACGATCAGAACCGCCGGCAGAACGACGAAGGTCGGGAAGTCGTAGGGGAAGATCGCCGGGCCCATTCCCAGCACCTTGGTCCATACGGTCGGCCCGATGATCAACAGGCCGATCGATCCAAAAATCCCGGTATAGCCGCCCAGGACCGCCCCTCGCGTGGTCAATCCGCGCCAGAACACGGAGAGAACCAGGATCGGGAAGTTGGCGCAGGCAGCGATCGAGAAGGTCAGAGCGACGATATAGGCGACGTTCTGCTTCTCGAAGGCGATACCGAGCAGGATGGCCACGATGCCGAGGCCGACCACGCAGATCTTCGACACCCACACTTCCTGCGCTTCGGTGGCTTTGCCCTTCATGATGACACTGGCATAGATGTCATGCGACAGCGCCGAAGCGCCGGCCAGCGTCAACCCCGACACCACCGCCAGAATGGTGGCGAAGGCCACCGCGGCGATGAAGCCAAGGAACAGGTCGCCGCCGATGGCATGGGCCAGGTAAACGGCCGGCATGCTGCTGCCGCCCTTCAGCCCGAGGACATCCTTGGTCACGTCGACCACGTAATCGGGATTGTTGGCGACCAGCACGATGGCGCCGAAACCGATGATGAAGGTGAGGATGTAGAAGTAGCCGATGAAGCAGGTGCCGTAGAGCACCGACTTCCGTGCCGCCTTGGCATCGGGCACGGTGAAGAAGCGCATCAGGATATGCGGCAAGCCGGCGGTGCCGAACATCAGAGTGAGGCCGAGGGAGATGGATTCGATCGGATTGGACTTGGCACCGATCGGAACCACCGACTTCATGATGGCAATCCCCTTGGGATGGATCGCCACGGCGTCGGAGAACAGCTTCTCGAAGCTGAAGCCCTCATGCGCCATCACCCCGAGCGCGATGAAGGTGGCACCGCCCAAGAGCAGGGCTGCCTTGATGATCTGCACCCAGGTGGTGGCCTTCATGCCGCCGAAGGTGACGTAAATAATGATCAGCACGCCGACGATGACGATGGCCTGCGAATAGGCGACCTGCGGGACCAGGGTGTGCAGCAACTGCCCGGCGCCCACCGCCTGGCCGATCAGATACCAGATCACCACGATCATCGAACCGATGGCGGCCATGGTGCGGACCGGCCCCTGCTGAAGGCGGAACGACGCCACGTCGGCATAAGTGAACTTGCCGAGGTTGCGCAGCCGCTCGGCGATCAGGAACAGGATGATCGGCCAGCCGACCAGCCACCCCACCGAGAAGATCAGACCGTAGAAGCCATTGAAGTAGACCAGGGCGGCGATGCCGAGGAACGAGGCTGCCGACATGTAGTCGCCGGCGATGGCCAGGCCGTTCTGCAGGCCGGTGATGCCGCGTCCGGCGGCGTAGAAGTCGCTCGCGTTCTTCGTGTGGGTGGCCGCCCAATAGGTAATTCCGAGGGTCAGCGCGACGAAGATGACGAACATCACGATGGCGTGCCAGTTGACCGGCGGCGAAGCCGCAGCGTCGGCGGCATAGGCCGACGAAGTGACGAGCAGCGAGGCGAAGGCCAGCGCTGCCGCGAGAGCAGTGTTGAGTGTTCTCATTTGCCGGCTTCCTGAATGAGTTCGCGGATCATCTGATCAAACGAGGTGTTGGCGCGGTAGACGTAGATGCCGGTCAACACGATAGACGCCAGGATGACGCCGACGCCGATGGGCATGCCCACCGGAATGACGGAGTTGGCGGACATCGGTTGAGTAAGGAACTCAGGGGCGAAGGCAACCAACAGGGTGAAGCCGAAATAGATCACCAGCACGATTGCCGTCAGCGACCAGGCCAGAGCATCGCGCTGGCGAACCAACTCTGCGAATTTCGGGTTGTTCCGAATCCGACTTGCGGACAATTCGTTTGACATAGAACGCTCCTTCTTCGTTTTTCCTACAGGGGCCGTCTTTCTACGAGATCTGCCCTCGTTTGTTATAATTTGGGGGAAAAGTCAGAAAGACTCGCCGGACCGCATCCTCTTGTCGGCATTTCCCCGCATCCGGTGCGCGTCGTTTCTTCACAGTGGCTCTGCCGGACTCAGGCGCCACTGGTCTGATTATGCATTAACATGAAGACAGCCTTACGTCAACAATACTCATCTCTAGAATTAACCCCTCCCAGAAGGCGTGATTCGCCAGATAGCCTCAGCACCCGCCAGCTATGTTATATTTTTTTCTAATATCTGGCCGCAATATGGCGGTTTCTCTACAGAAATTGCAATTCTGCGATCTCGTTGCACAGGGGGATGTCCCGGTCGATGTTGAAATTGGAGGGCAGGCGTTGCTCACCTTGAGCCTGTAGGCTCGGGGTGTCGAATCCGCAAAGGAGAGCAACGCCATGAAGAAATCTACCACATTGGCCGCCGTCGTTCCGGCG
>CAIOJO010000172.1 GCA_903858635.1 uncultured Telmatospirillum sp.
ACCCGTCGCCGCGTGGATTAATCCGCCGGGAAAGAAGGACGCCGCATAGCCATCGGCCCGGCAAACATCGCGGTCGACGACAACCCCAAAGTGCCTAAACTCGCGCGGCCATCTGTTCCAAAATCATTGACACGTTCCGAACCGGTTTTGCTACCCGGTCCTCTCGTGGCTGACGCCGCATCGGTACTATGAGGGTTCTGACTCCTGCTCGGCTCGCCTGCCGGGCAGGTCTCTCCGCTTACTCCACCTCGCCTGCCGGACATCCCGACCCCAACCACGTCGTGTGCCTGAATGTCGCTTTCACAGTCACTTCAGCGCATTCAGTGAGTTCCAGGCTTCGCCTTGTACCAGCAAGCTCGCCGCATCACGCCGCCGAAACGGGTTCGTGCTCCTACGGGCTATCCTTTCGCCTCCGGTTGCTCTCCACGCCGCTTTGGGCGACGCAGTTACCTTCGTCTACACAGGGTGTGACCGCCTGTGGCAGGGACTTGCACCCTGCTGACAAGGCGTCCTCACGGACGCACTGGCACCGGCGTCCCTGCCGGTGTCCGCCGCGGAGCGGCGGAAATACTGGTCTTCCGGCTCCGCCGGGAATACCGGCACGGAGGCCGGCGCCACTAACTTTTTTCACAGGCTCAGAAGTTGAACGAAACGAAGCCACCGACGAAACTGCGGTCGCTGTAAGGCTGCTTGGACGCTTCTTGACCGCCGAAGAACGCCGTGTAGTTGAGGCCGGCCTGCCACACCGCCGGATTCTGGTTGAACAGAACGTAGAGATTGACCGACTGCGCCCCTTGCAGGTAGCTGGCGGCAAAGTTCGGCGTGTTGCCCAGGAAGGCGTTGAAATAGGTGATACCGGGGGTCACCTGCCAGCCGGGGATGACGGTGGAGTCATAGGTCCAGTTGAAGTCGGCGACGGCGCCGGCCGAGTATTCGCTGCCGACGCCGCGCGGCACGGCGTTCGGGTTGCTCAGGTCGGTCGACGACAGCCAGTTGACGTAGCCGGCGGCGGGAAGCTGCGTCACCTGCACGCCCTCGATGGTCCGGGTGATGCCGTTCTTGTTGATGCCGCCATAGCGGGTGCCGGCCACTTCCAACGACAGGAAGCCGGTGTCGGCGCGCAGATTATGCAGAATGAACGGGTAGTCGCTGGGCGACAGCTGCAACAGCGCCGTCACATGCAGATCCTGGCGGTCCTTGTCGGCCCACAGCGGACAGTTCTGGCTGGGGATCGGGTTGACGTTGACGTTGGAATCGAGAGGCACCCCCGGCGTGAAGCAGCTGCCGAGACTGATCGCGTCACGCGGCCGATAGGAGAATTCCGAGCCGATGGCCCAGTCGCCCACCGGGAAATTGGTGCTGATGCCGTACAGGCTGCGCTCGCTGCGATAGGTGAACTGGTAGTCGAGACCGATCGGCGCGGTGGGGTCGGTCACCAGATTGAGCACCGGGGCCTTGTCGTTGTAGCGGAGATAGTAGACGCCCCAGTCGAAGACCGACCCGGCCGGCTTGTAATGCATCGACAGGCCGTACTGGCCGCCGCCGCCCGGATATTTGTCGCCCAATCCCGGCACCGCGAACTGCCCGCCGGTCTTGAGCCGCTGTTGGGCCGCCGGGTCGAGGCCGTACCAATTGAAGTTGTTCGGATTGAAGGTAATCGGATCGCGCGCCCCGGGACCGAAGATATCGGCCATCGACCAGTAGCTGCCCACCGGCGGGTAGATGTTCTTGTTGTACATCAACTGATAGTAGCCCTCGACGTTCACCCCGGGCAGGATGTTCGCCGCCACGCTGACCAATGGCGCCGGCAGGACGTATTCCTTGATCTGGGTGCCGGGAATCAGCGACTTCTGGTAGTCGATGGCGTTGGTGGCGTTGATGCCGCCGAACAGGAACAGGCTCTCGCCCCAGTTGATGACCTGATTGCCGGCCCGGATCCGGCCGTTGACGTCGCCGATCTGGAAGCTCTTGCCGAGCCACAGGTCGTAAAGCTGCTCGTTATGGACCACCCGATCCATCGCCGAATCGCTCAAGCCGGTGCGGTTGGTATCGGCGGCGACGGCGTCGTACATGAAGCTGGCCCGCCCCATGAAGGTCAGGCCCTCGCTCGGCATCTTGAGCAGCAGTTCGGTGGTCGCCTTGGAGGCCACCGTAAAGGGTTGGCCACTCTTGTAGTTCAGGTTGCCGTTGTCGCCGACCGACCACAGCCTGGTATTGGCCGAGGAGCCGCAGCCGAATTGCGACGGATCGCCGGTGAGCGCGCAACTCGGATCCTGCGTGCGGATGCCGAAGGATTCGGTCAGCGTGGTATTCCACGAGCCGCTGATCGGCGCGCTGCCGAGCGTGCCCAATTCGAAGCTGGCCGCCTGGGCGGCCGGTGCGGCCGCCATCAGGATCGCCGCCGCACCAACGGCATTGCCAAATCTTGTTGCCATCTTTCCCCCCTTTTCCCGTCGGACCCCGACGATCAGCGTTCCATCAATGCGCGCAGGCTGTCGGCGCTATAGAAATCGTCGCGCAGACGGCGGTCTTCGCCGGGATCGGTGTAGAAGGCAAGGTCCTTGCCGCTGCCGATGATGACCATGTCGGCAACGTAGCGACCATTGATCAGGTCGACCAGATGGGTCTCGGGTCCGGAAATACAGGAATGGGTTTCCCAGACCGGCAGCACCGGGTCCTCGAGCAGACGCCACAGCTTGCCCTCGCCGTCGTAATCCTCGCCCAGGGCAATGACCCAACTGTCCTCGTCCAGATAGAACACCTTCTTGGGCGCCGTATGGCGCATTCCCTGTTTGACCGTTCCCTCGACCACCCAGGCCCGATGCAACTCGTAACGCCGGTATTCCGGATTGATGAACTGCGGACCGAACACCTGCGGCAGCGTGGCGTTGAAATTGGTCATGGCGAAGCCGTTATAGGGCAGGTAGACCTCCTTCTTGCCGACGACCTTCCAGTCGAAGCGATCGGGATTGCCGTAGAACAGCATCATCTCGTCGGAGGGATAGTTGTTCTCGAAGCCCATCAGCGGGGCGTCATAGGCATAGGCCGGCAGACGGCGCACCCGGCGCTGGCCGGTGAAGTAGTAGAAGGGCTCGCTATCCTTGTCGAAATAGTAGCGTTGCACCAGGGCCTGGCCGGCCAGGGCGATCGGCTCGACGATTGAATAGAAGGTACCGTTGGCCATGCCCCCGAAATCATGCGGGCTGTGTTGCCCCTTGGCCGCCCAGGGATAGTAGTTGAGCTGGTTCCAGGTATAGACCACCCCTTCGGTGGTGCCGGGGCGCGGCGACAGGTAGCTGTGCGCGCCGGGTTGCCACTCGGACGCCAGTCCCTGGTAGCGAGTGAGGTAGTTCCACATCGCCTCGACGCCGCTTTGCGGGAACGGGAAGGGCACCGAGGGCAGCACCGCATCGGCCAGCGACCAGCCATCGGCGCCGATCTTCGACTTGGCCGCGCCGGCCTTGGTGTTCTCCTGGACGAAATCGGGCAAGGTGCAGTTGCGGTGCGTCGGATAGACGTCCATCCGGTAGCCGGCGGTGTTCTTGATCCGATAGATCTGCGCCGGGGACAGTTTGTCGGCGTATTTGTCGACGTTCGAGGCATCGATGCTGAACTGCGCCTTCTCGTCCTTGTACTTCCAGTACTCGGCCCGCACCTTGCCACTGCTCCAGCCGGGCAGCGGCGGCGCTTCGCCCTCCCAGGCGGGAATGGTTCCGTCCTTGTTGCCGGCGGCTTCGCCACCGGCCGGAGTCAGGTCCTTGCCCAGCCGATTGACGTCGCCCGGACCCGCCGCCCAGGCCAGGCCGGCGACGAGCAGGACAGCAACGGATGGAACGAACCGAAGATGCGTTTTCATGGGCGATCCTCTCGTCGTGATGCGTTTTCGGTGTGCCGGAAGCCGTAGCGATGGGCATGTCGTCTGGCGGCCCACTCCGAGTCGATCAAGAAAAATCGACGGGCCAAAAAACCAGTGGCGCCGATAAGGGCGGGCATGCAGAATTGTTCGCCGATTTTCCGGCGCATCGATCCTCCCTTACTACCCAATGACCGTCATTCGACTGGTTTGGGCAGTTTTTTGTCTTCTTTTGGGCCCGAAGGCCATTCCGTCTAAATTTTATACCAATGGATAGCGGCGTAGCGAAATAACCAATTCCGGTTACGTCGCCGTTACAGCCAAGCGCGGGCTCGCCAGGCCCATTCTCGCGCCGGCCCGACAAGCGAAAAGGCTTGGTCGGCTGCGACCGCTGCATGCAGAATTGTCGTCGCTCCACCACAAGGTTGCGCCATGCTGAAGGTGCTTGTCGTCGATGACCATCCGCTGTTCCGCGAAGCCCTTGCGCAAATCGTCGCGCAAATCGGCGAGGAGGTGCACTGCACCCAGGCGGACACCCTGGAGCGGGCAACCCATCTGATCGGCAGCGGCGACGGCTACGACCTTGTGGTGTTGGATCTGGGCATGCCGGGAGCCAGCGGCGTGTCGGGCGTCCTGCATATCCGCGACCAGGCCCGCACCACCCCGGTGGTGATCGTCTCGGCGTCGGACGATCCCCAGGTGATCAGCCAGGCGATGCGTCTCGGGGTCAGCGGTTTTCTGCCGAAAAGCGCGCCGAAGGAGGTCATTTCAGCGGCCTTCTTGAAGATCCTGGAGGGCGGCACCTATTTCCCCACCCTGGCCGCGGAAGACGCCCTCGAAGGCTCCACCGCCCCGACCCCGCAGGCGGTCGAATCCCTGACGGCGCGCCAACTGACCGTGCTGCGCCTGTTGGGCGAGGGCAAGCCGAACAAGCAGATCGCCTATGAACTCAACATCAGCCATGAGACGGTCAAGATCCACATTTCGGCGATCTTGCGAAAACTCAAGGTGACCAGCCGGGCCCAGGCGATGCTGTTCGCCAACCGCCTGAACGCCCCGGCCAAGACCAAGCCTTCGCGGTGACCGCTTCAATGCGAGATGAGCACCGGGATGCGGGACTTGGTGAGCACGCCGCTGGTCACCCCGTCCAGGATGACGTCGCGCAGTTGCGACCGGCCATAGGCGCCCATGACGATCAGGTCGGCCCGTTCCTCGTTGCAGCGGGCCAGCAGGGTACCGTCGACGCCCAAGGCCGGATAGGGCGGCACGGCGCGCCGCGCCGCGGTCACCCCATGCTGGGCGAGATGGGCGCAAATGCGGCTGCCCCAGCCGTCTCCGGCCGGCCGGGTCGGATCGGCGGAGATCATCAGCACCTCGACCCAATCCGCCTTTTTAAGGATCGGCAGGGCATCGTGAACCGCCCGCGTCGATTCCCGGCTGCCGTTCCAGCCAATCACCACGCGGCGGCCCAAGACCGTGCCATCGGCCCCTTCGGGCACCACCAGGACCGGGCGACCGGCATGCAGGACCAGCTGGGCGGCCAACCGCAACGGCGCCTCCGCCGCGGCGCCCGGCCCGACCACCACGATGTCGGCATTCTGCGCTTGATGGACCAGCAATTCCTCGGCCACGCCGATGGCATCGAGCCACCGCGGGGTGACGCCGAAGGGCTCGGCCAGGGTCGTTGCCAGTTGCCGGGCCTTGTCGCGCGCCGCCTCGTCCTCGTGGCGCAGGATCTGCTCGAGTTCGGGCATCTGCAGGCGGGCGGCCAAGGGAATCGGGCGTTCCGGCTGCAGGTGCAAGGCGGTGAGCTGGGCCTCGTGCGCGGCGGCAAGGGCCGCCGCGGCGATCAGCGGAGCGGTAGACGACGGGTCGACGATGCCGACCAGGACTTCCTTGATCCCCATGGCCCAGCCCCTTTGTTGGCCCGGCACCGGTGGCGCTGCCGGCAGGCTATTCTCCGGTTCTTGGCCGTAGGATAGCTGCCGGCGACGTTCCTGACAACCTGGCCACCTGGCGCCGCCTGACTCGCCCAGTCGGTCAGCCGCCGCGGCGCACCAGTTGATAGCGGCGTCCGAGATAGGACAGCGGCATGCTCCAGATATGCACCAGGCGGGTGAACGGGAAGACCAGGAAGATCGTCATGCCGAGGATCAGATGCAGCTTGAACACGGTCTCGACGCCGGCCACGAAATCGGCGGCACCGCTGCCGAAGGTGACCACGGTCTGGGCCCAGCCGGCCAGGGCCAGCATGGCCGAACCGTCGGGATGCTGGGCCGAGAAATGGATCGAGACCAGACCCAGGCCCAATTGCACCACCAGCAGGGCCAGGATGACCACATCCATCGGCGAACCGGCGGCGCTGACGCGGTCGTCGGTCAACCGTCGATACAGCAGGAACAGCCCGCCGGCCGCGGCCAGGGTGCCGGCGATGGCGCCCGCGGTCATCGCCAGCACCTGCTTGGCGGCGGGAGTCAGGCCGAACGCCCCGTAGACCTCATGCGGCGTCAAGAGACCGACGAAATGGCCGAACAACAGCAGCAGCACGCCGACATGGAAGGCGTTGCTGGCCAACAGCATGCCACGCCGGCGCAGGAATTGGCTGGAGCCGCTTTTCCAGCTGTAGGGCTCGTAGTCGAACCGCACGACGCTGCCGATGCAGAAGACGGCGAAGGCGATATAGGGATAGATGCCGAAGAAGAAATGGTTCCAAAACTGGCTCATGGTGCACGTTTCCTGTTTCGTCATCCCCGCGCAGGCGGGGATCCATGTCGCCGGGGTGGATTCCCGCTTTCGCGGGAATGACGGATTAGCCGCGTTTCCTTAGACCTTTAGCCGCCGGCCGGACAGGCCGGCAGGGCGGCGCCGGAAGCGAAACGAACCGCTTCTTCCTCCCAGGCGGCATCGATGTCCTCGTCTTTCTCGGGAGTCGCCAACGGCAACCGCCCGGTCGATTCCGCGCCGCCGCCGGCCAATGCGGCAACCGCCGTCAGCACCGCCGCATAGGCATTGCCGCGCTCCTCCAGCCGCAGGGCCAGGGCCTCGACCACATGGACCGCCTCGTCCAGCAGCTCGACGGCGGGCTCGTCGTCCAGCAGCGACAGGAATTCCAGGAACAGCGGCAGGTAATCCGGCAGTTCGCTGGCGTCGATGGCCAGGCCGTGGCTTTCGTAAAGGGCGGTCAGATCAACCATGGCCTGGCCGCGGTCACGGGAATCGCCGTGCACATGCTCGAACAGATGCAGCGACAGCGACCGGCTGCGGTCGAACTGGTCGACCCAGGCCGCCTGGTGGTCGAGCAGATCGCCCTGGCCCAGCCCATCGAGCAGGCCGAACAGGCGGTCGGCCAGCGGGCCGGCAAACTTGCCTTCCTGTTCCAGCACGGCACGCATCTCGGGCAACGCCCTGATGGTCGACGGATTGGGATAGTCCAAGAGGGCGGCCAGCACTTTCAGGGTCAGCATGGCCATCACTCCGCCGCCTGGGTGGGTTTCTTCTTGCGCGAGCCGAACAACCCCACCTCGCTGGTGCCGTTGCACCCCTGGCCGAAGGAGAATCCGCAGCTTCCCTTCAGATCGAAGGCATCTTCGGCATATTCGCGATGGGTGGTCGGCACCACGAAACGCTCCTCGTAATCGGCGATGGCCATGATCCGGTACATCTCGTCGGCCTGGGCCTGGCTCAGCCCGACCTGGGTCAGAGGCGCCAGGTCGGCCACGCCGTCCACCGACTTCGAGCGCATATAGGCCCGCATCGCCAGCATCCGTTCGAGGGCCAGGACCACCGGCTTCTCGTCGCCGGCGGTCAGCATGTTGGCCAGATAGCGCACCGGAATACGCAGGCTCTCGACATTGGGGAGCACCCCGTTGACTCCCAGCGCCCCCGAATCGGCCCGCCCCTGGATCGGCGACAGCGGCGGGATGTACCAGACCATCGGCAGGGTGCGGTATTCGGGATGCAGCGGGAAGGCCACCTTCCAATCCATCGCCATCTTCCACACCGGCGAACGGCGCGCCGCCTCGAGCCAGGCCTCGGGAACGCCGTCCCGGCGGGCCTGGGCTTGGACCTCGGGGGAATGGGGATCGAGGAAGACGTCCAACTGCGCCTCGTAGAGGCCCGTTTCGACCTCGGTCGAAGCGGCCGCCTCAATGCGGTCGGCATCATAGAGGACGACCCCCAGATAGCGGATGCGACCGACACAGGTCTCCGAGCACACCGTCGGCTGCCCCGATTCGATCCGCGGGTAGCAGAAGATGCACTTCTCGGCCTTCCCCGATTTCCAGTTGTAATAGATCTTCTTGTACGGACAGGCCGACACGCACATGCGCCAGCCGCGGCATTTCTCCTGGTCGATGAGGACGATGCCGTCCTCCTCGCGCTTATAGATCGAACCCGACGGGCAGGAGGCGACACAGGCCGGGTTGAGGCAATGCTCGCACAACCGCGGCAGCGAGATCATGAAACTGTTCTCGTACTCGCCGTACATCTCCTTCTGGATGTTGGCGAAGTTCTGGTCCTTCGAGCGCTTGCGGAACTCGGTGCCGAGGATCTCCTCCCAATTCGGCCCCCACTCGATCTTCTCCATCCGTTTCCGGGTCACCAGCGACCGCGGCCGGGCGGTGGGGGAGCTCTTCGACGCGGCAGCGGTCTGCAGATGCTCGTAGTCGAAGGTGAACGGCTCGTAATAGTCGTCGATCTCCGGCATCCGCGGATTGCTGAAGATCTTCGCCACCAGCGAGGCGCGCGAACCGAGCCGCGGCACCAGACTGCCATCGGGGCGGCGGCGCCAGCCGCCCTGCCATTTCTCCTGGTTCTCCCAATCCTTGGGATAGCCGACGCCCGGCTTGGTCTCGACATTGTTGAACCAGGCGTATTCGACCCCTTCGCGGGTGGTCCACACGTTCTTGCAGGTCACCGAGCAAGTGTGGCAGCCGATACATTTGTCGAGGTTCAGGACCATTGCGATCTGGGCACGGATCTTCATGGCGTCAGACCCCCTTCTCGGCGTCGGCCGGGCCGTCCAGCCAATCGACCTGGCGCATCTTGCGCAGGACGACGAACTCGTCGCGGTTCGACCCGACCGTTCCGTAGTAGTTGAAGCCGTAGGACAGCTGGGCGTAGCCGCCGATCATATGGGTCGGCTTGGGACAGGTGCGGGTCACCGAATTATGGATGCCGCCCCTGAGGCCGGTCACCTGCGAGCCGGGCGTGTTTATGATCTTCTCCTGGGCGTGATACATCATGCACATGCCTTCCTTGACCCGCTGGCTCACCACCGCCCGCGCCGCGATGGCGCCGTTGGCGTTGTAGATTTCGATCCAGTCGTTGTCCTCGATGCCGACCTTGGCCGCGTCGACCTCGGATACCCAGACGATCGGCCCGCCGCGCGACAGGGTCAGCATGATCAGGTTGTCGGTATAGGTGCTGTGGATGCCCCATTTCTGGTGCGGGGTGATCCAGTTGAGGACGATCTGCGGGCCGCCATTGGACTTCTTGTCGATGATCGGCCCGATGGTCTTGGTATCGATCGGCGGCCGATAGACGCATAAGCCTTCGCCGAAACCGCGCATCCATTTGTGGTCCTGGTAGAACTGCTGGCGCCCGGTCAGGGTGCGCCACGGAATCAGCTCGTGCACATTGGTGTAGCAGGCGTTGTAGCTGACCTTCTCGGACTCCAGCCCCGACCAGATCGGCGACGAGATGATCTTGCGCGGCTGCGCCTGGATGTCGCGGAAGCGGATCTTCTCGTCCTCGCGGTGCAGGGCCAGATGGGCGTGCTCGCGGCCGGTGAAGGTGGACAGGGATTCCCACGCCTTGACGGCGACCTGCCCGTTGGTCTCGGGGGCCAGCATGAGGATGGTTTCGGCCGCGTCGATGTCGCTGTCGATGCGCGGCAGGCCTTTGGTCGGACCGTCCTCGAGGACCACCCGGTTGAGCTCGGCCAGGGCCTCGACCTCGTCCTCGGTGTTCCACGACATGCCCTTGCCGCCGTTGCCCAGCTTGCTCATCAGCGGGCCCAGAGCGGTGAAGCGCTTGTAGGTGTTGGGATAGTCGCGCTCGACCACGGTCATCGCCGGCATCGTGCGGCCGGGCACGGCCTCGATCTCGCCCCGCTTCCAGTCCTTGACGTCCATCGACTGGGCCAGTTCGCCGGGGGTGTCGTGCATCATCGGGGTCAGCACCAGGTCGCCCTCGACTCCCAGCTGGCCGACCGACAGCTCCGACAGCTTGGCCGCGAACCCCTTGTAGATGTCCCAGTCCGACCGCGCCTCCCAGGCCGGATCGACGGCCGCGCTCAACGGATGGATGAAGGGATGCATGTCCGAGGTGTTGAGGTCGTTCTTCTCGTACCAGGTCGCCGTCGGCAGCACGATGTCCGAGTAGAGGCAGGTGGTCGACATGCGGAAGTCCAGGGTGACCAGCAGGTCGAGTTTCCCTTCCGGCGCCTGCTCGTGCCACACCACCTCGAGCGGCTTGTCGCCGCCGGTGACGCCCAGATCCTCGGCCATCAGGCCGTTCTGGGTGCCCAGCAGGTATTTCAGGAAGTATTCGTGGCCCTTGCCCGACGACCCCAACAGGTTGGAGCGCCAGACGAACATGTTGCGCGGGAAGTTCTTCGGATTGTCCGGGTCCTCGCAGGACATGCGCAGGCGGCCCGAGGTCAGCTCCTCCACCACGTAGTCCTTGGGGTCCTTGCCGGCGGCGCGGGCCTGGCGCACCACTTCGAGGGGATTGGTTTCGAGCTGCGGCGCCGAGGGCAGCCAGCCCATCCGTTCGGCCCGCACATTGAAGTCGATCAGCGAACCCTTGAACTCGTCGGGATTGGCCAAGGGCGACAGGATCTCGGAAACCGCCAGTGTCTCGTGCCGCCATTGGCCGGTATGGGCATAGAAGAACGAGGTGGAATTCATCTGCCGCGACGGCCGGCCCCAATCCAGCCCGAAGGCCAGCGGCACCCAGCCCGATTGCGGGCGCAGCTTCTCCTGGCCGACGTAATGGGCCCAACCGCCACCGCTTTGGCCGATGCAACCGCACATCACCAGCATGTTGATGATGCCGCGGTAGTTCATGTCCATGTGGTACCAGTGGTTCATCGCCGCGCCGATGATCACCATCGACCGGCCATGGGTCTTGTCGGCGTTGTCGGCGAACTGACGGGCCACGGTGACGACGTCCGCCGCCTTGACGCCGGTGATCTTCTCCTGCCAGGCCGGAGTGTAGGGCTGGTCCTGGTCGTAGGACGAGGCAACGTGTTCGCCACCAAGGCCGCGGTCGATGCCGTAATTGGCCACCAGCAGGTCGAACACGGTGGTGACCAGGGTCTCGCCCTCGGTCAGCTGAAGCGTCCTGACCGGAACATTGCGGACCAGCACCTCGGGGTGCGGGCTGTGGGTGAAATGGTCATGCTCGATGCCGCCGAAATAGGGGAAGGCGACGCCGACCACCGCATCATGGCCGTCCAGCAGCGACATCTTCAGCTTCGCCTCGGCACCGCTGCGGGCGTCTTTTTCCTCGATGTTCCACTTGCCCTTCTCGCCCCAGCGGAACCCCACCGAGCCGTTGGGCAGGGTGATCTCGCCGGCACCGTCGATGCCGACCACCTTCCATTCGGGATTGTTGGCCTGGCCGAGACCGCCTGCGAAATCGCTGGCGCGGACGAACCGTTCGGGGACGTAGCGGTCGCCCTGGCGCACCAGGCGGACCAGCATCGGCATGTCGCTGTATTGCCGGCAATAGTCCTCGAAATACTGCGACTTGTTGGGACCGAGATGGAATTCCTTGAGGATGACATGGCCCATGGCCATGGCCAGGGCGGCGTCGGTCCCCTGCTTGGGGGCCAGCCACAGATCGGCGAAGCGCGAGGCTTCCGAATAGTCCGGGCAGATGACGACGCTCTTGGTCCCCTTGTAGCGGACCTCGGTGTAGAAATGGGCATCCGGCGTGCGGGTCTGCGGCACGTTGGAGCCCCACAGGAGCAGATAGTTGGCGTTGTACCAATCGGCCGATTCCGGCACGTCGGTCTGCTCGCCCCAAACCTGCGGGCTGGCCGGCGGCAGGTCGCAGTACCAGTCGTAGAAGCTCATGCAGACGCCGCCGATCAGCGACAGGTAACGCGAGCCGGCGGCATAGGACACCATCGACATCGCCGGAATCGGCGAGAAGCCGATGATGCGATCCGGGCCATGGGCCTTGATGGTGTGGATATTGGCCGCCGCGACGATTTCGTTCACTTCGTCCCAGCCGACCCGCACGAAGCCGCCCAGACCGCGGGCGCTCTTATAGCTATTGGCCTTGGCCGGATCCCCGGCGATCGACGCCCAGGCCTCGACCGGGCCCATTGTCGTCCTCGCCGCGCGCCACAGGCGCAGCAGGGGCGCCCGCACCAGCGGATGCTTCACCCGGTTGCCCGAATACATGTACCAGGAATAGCTGGCGCCGCGCTGGCAGCCCCGCGGCTCGTGGTTGGGCATGTCGGAACGGGTGCGCGGGTAGTCGGTCTGCTGGGTTTCCCAGGTGACGATGCCGCCCTTGACGTAGATCT
>CAIOJO010000173.1 GCA_903858635.1 uncultured Telmatospirillum sp.
GATTGCGTTCTTACGGAATCGGCGATTAAGCCCGAGCGGCGCCTGAGCCATTGAAAAGGCGGAGCCTTTTCACACTGAAGACTCGAGAGTCGATCGCGTGTGAACGCGAACGGCTCTAATGCAGCCGGGTCGGCAATTCCTTGATGGCGGCGTCGACCAGGGCGGCGGCCTTGTCGGCCGGCAGGTTCTCGGCGATCAGCTTGCGGGTGGCGGCCACCGCGATGTCCACGGCGGTATTGCGGACCTCGCGCAGGGCTTCGGCCTCGGCCTGGGCGATGCGGTCGACCGCCTGCTGTTCGCGGCGCTTCAGCAACTCATCGAGATCCCTGGCCGATTGGGCGGCCAGACGCTCCGCTTCGGCCTTGGCGTGGGCGACGATTTCCTTCGCCTCGTTCAGGGCCTCGCGCTGCTTCTTCTGGTACGTGGCCAGCATGTCCTGGGCCTCGGCCCGCAGGCGTTCGGCCTCGTCGATCCGGGCGCGGATCTTCTCGCGGCGGAGGTCCAGCGCCGCGGTGATGCCGCGGTAGACCGGACGGGACAGGAAGCCGACGACGATCAGCCAGGTGATGGCCACCCAGGTCTCGGGATCGGAAAAGAATCCGACATGTTCGGCATGTTCGGCCGCGTGTTCGGCGGCTTGGGCGACGGCGATGAACATCAGCGACGCTCCTCGAGGGCCACGGCGACCGCCGCGCTGACCTTGGCATCGTCGAGAACGACGCCGGTCAACCTGGTTGACGCCGATTTGGCGACGTCGGCGGCGACCTCGCGCACATGGGCCAGGGCCTGGTCCTTGGCGGCCATGATCCGGGCCTCGCCGGCCTTGATCTGCGCCGCCAGGCGTTCGCCCAGTTCCTTCTGACGCTGCTCGGCCTGCTTGGCCAGGGCTTCGCCACTGGTCCGCAGGATTTGCTGGGCCTCGGCCCGCGACGAAGCCAGCGCCTTCTCGTAGAGGGCGATGGCGGCTTCGGCGTCGGTCTTCAGGGCGGCGGCCTTGTCCAGGTTGTCGTCGATCTTGCGTTGCCGCTCTTCCAGGACTTCGCCGATCTTCGGCATGGCGATGGTCGACAGGAGCACATAGAGGACGACGAAGGTCACATACAGCCAGAACAGCTGCGTCGTGAAGAAGGTGGGATCGAACTGGGGCATCGCAGGAGCTTTCCGTTCGCGAAGGGCGACATCATGGGGGAAGGGCCGGCGGGCCCTTCAGAAGGGCGCTGCCGGCCGATCCGACGTGGTGCGGCTTAGACGAACAGCAGGATCAGGGCGACGACCAGGGCGAACAGCGCGATGGCCTCGGTGACCGCGAAGCCGATCCAGCCGTAGAGTTCGACATTGGCCTTGGCGGCGGGGTTGCGGCCGACGGTGGAGATCAAACTGGCCCAGATGTTGCCCACGCCGATACCCGAGCCGATCATGCCGATGGCGGCCAGACCAGCACCAATCATCTTCGCAGCTTGAGGATCCATTACACTTCCCTTTCCAGAAACTAAAAGAACAGCAAAAGATTTTCCCGATCCCGCAACCCGTCAATGCATGTGGATGGCGTCGTGCAGGTAGATGCAGGAGAGAATTGTGAAGACATAGGCTTGCAGCAGGGCAATGCCGAATTCAAGGACCGTCACCGCCCCCAGGAAAGCCATCGGCAGGATGCCGAACACGCCCAACGCCACGATGAAGCCGGCCATCACCTTGAGGATGATATGCCCGACCGTCATGTTGGCGAACAAACGGATCGCCAGGCTGAAGGGGCGGGAGCAGTACGAAATCAATTCGATCGGCACCAGGATGACGGCGGTCGCCAGCGGCGCTCCCTGCGGGAAGAACATCCGCAGGTAATGCAGGCCATGGCGGGCGAAGCCGATGATGGTGACGCCGACGAAGACGATGATCGCCAGTCCGAAGGTGACGATGATGTGGCTGGTGTAGGCGAAGGTATAGGGGACCATGCCCAGCAGGTTGCCGAACAGGACGAACATGAACAGCGTGAAGATGAAGGGGAAGTATTTGCGCCCCTGCGATCCCACATTGTCACGGATCATGTTGGCGACGAATTCGTAGAACACCTCGGCCATCGATTGCCAGCGGCCCGGCACCAGGGCCCGGCCACGCACCGACAGGGTCAGGAAAGCGGTCACCAGGCAGACCGATACCACCATGACCAAGGCCGAATTGGTGAAGGATACGTTGACCCCACCGATGTCGAGGGGGACCAGGGGTTCAATCTTGAATTGCTCGACCGGATTAGCCACCGTCTGCCTCTTTCACTCGCTCGTTCGGTCTTCGTCGTCCCGCCGCCGTTGCGCTTGGCCGAGGCCGATCGACTCGTCCAACCCCTTGGCGGCGCGGTAGACGTTCATCACGCCGGCGGCGGCGCCCAGAAAGAAGAACACCACCATCAGCCCTGGCCGGGTGCCAAGCCAGGAGTCGAGTGCATAGCCGATGAGGGTGCCCACCGCAATGCCCGCCACCAACTCGACGGCGATGCGGAAACCAAGGCCGATGCCCTGTCCCGCGTCGCCACTCCGCGGCGCTCGCCCGGTAACCGCCTCTTCGCGGGCGCGCGCAGCGCGCAACCGGGCATCGAGGTTCTCAAGCGATCGGGGGTCCTTGGACTCGTCCGTCATTGTCGCACGCCCCAGCCCCCCTCTTGGCCGCGGAGAAGCCAAAAGCGCGGGCACCATAAGAGTTGCGTTTGGCACTGTCAAGGCCGCACACCCCGGCCGACGAGGGGGCTCCGACCGGTCGCGACAAACCCTGCGGCGGGCCTCTCGGGACAGCCCCGCCGACACCGCGATGGCGGCCCCGCGGCGGCTTGTCGGCATGCGGGCGGCTGCCCTCCTGCCGAGCTGAAACGCGTCTCTCCAGGGGCGACCGGCGACTACTCGCCGGTTGCCAGGGCGCGGGCCAACTGACTGAGCGCGAGGCGTTGCCGCTCGTCGGGGATCTGCGCGAAGTTACGGGCCAATTCCAGGCACATGCGCTGCCCTTCGGCCGGTTTGGGGGCGCTGTCGTTGTCCAGGCCGTCGAACAGCCGCTGCACCGGCAGCCCGAGAACCTTGGAGATCTCGTACAGCCGACCGGCCGAGACGCGGTTGATGCCACGTTCATATTTGTGGGCTTGCTGGTAGGTGATGCCAATCGCATCGGCCAAATCCTGCTGGCTCATCCCTCGCCGGACGCGTTCGGTCCGGATGTTATAGCCGACAATCTGGTCCACGGCGCCGGCTCGTCCAGCCTTCTTGACCAACATATCCATGCTCGGTTCCTCCAAAGCTCTAACAGATGATGAAAACGTCCAGGCTCAGCCGCATTCCTGGAGCAGGACAGGGCGCGGATGTTCGTGACACCCGCATGGCCCCTTGGCGACCCGACGCGCCGCCATCCATTCCAGCAGGGCGGCGCCCGGCATCGGGCGCGCATAGAAATAGCCCTGTCCGGCATCGACGCCCCAGCGGGCCAGGAGCGCCGCCTGTGCCGCGTCTTCGACTCCTTCGGCGACCACGCACATGCCAAGAACGTGGCCCAGGGCGAGAACGGTGCGAACGATGCGTTGGTCGGTCGGCGAATTGAGGATGTCGGCGATGAAGGACTTGTCCAATTTGAGGGTGTCGACCGGCAATTGCTTGAGATGGGCGAGGCAGGAATAGCCCGTGCCGAAGTCGTCGATGGCGATGCCGATGCCCTCGCCGCGCAAGTCGCGAAGGGTCTTCAGCGCCTGCTCGGGTTCGGCCAGCACCGCCGATTCGGTGATCTCAAGCGCCAGGCGGTGCGCCGGGACGCCGTGCGCTCCGATGATGCCGAGAACCCGCTTGACCAGGTCACGCTTGAGAAAATGCGAAGCCGAAAGATTGACCGCCACCTCCATTCCTTCGGCCGGGTTGGCCGCCAGGAAGCGGCAGGCTTCGGTTACCGCCCACTCGCCGACCGCCGCGATCAACCCGGCTTCTTCGGCCAACGGAATGAACACCGATGGCGGGATCGATCCCAGGTCGGGGTCGGTCCAGCGGGCCAGTCCTTCGATGCCGCGAACGCTTTGGGTCTTCAGGCAGATTTTCGGCTGAAAGTGGAGCTCGAATTCGCCATTCTCGACCGCCCGGCGCAACCGGGCTTCCAGGCGCAGGCGGTGCTCGGCGAAGGCGGTCCGTGCCGGCGAGACGAAGCTCCAGCGGCCGTTCTGACCCGTCTGGGCATTGCGCAGCGCTTCCTCGCCGTGCCGCAGGAGGGCTTCGCCATCCTCGCCATCCTGGGGGAATACGGCGATTCCCACGGCGGCGTCGAAGCGGATTTCGCGGTCGCCGACGACTGCTGGTGGAGCCAAGGCGGACACGAAGGCATCGGCCAGGCGAACCGCCTCCCGCGGCCCGGCCGGATCGCAAACAATGGCAATGCGATCCTCGGCGATCCGGCCGGCCAGCATGGTCGCATCCATCGCTCCGCAGATACGCCGTTCGGCGATTTCCAACGCGTCGTATCGCAGGCTTTGTCCGGGATCCGGATCGGTCCCTTGATCCGACCGATCGGCCGGCTGCAGGTCGATCATCAGGACGGTGACGTGGCGCTCGGTGCGCATGGCGTTGGCCACCGTCCGATCCAGATGCTCGATCATCCCGGCGCGCGAGCACAGGTCGGTGATCGCCGGCGGCGTGACGGCGGTCGGTTTGGTGGGCTGGCCAAGGACGACGACATAACCGTGATGCCCGGTCCCGGCATCGTGCACCGCCGAGATCGAGAGCCGGGACAGGAAGGCGGCACCCTGCCGCCGTCGACACCACGCTTGCCCCTCCCACCAGCCCTGCCGGCCGAGGGAATGGTCGATATGGGCGTAGAACTCGGGCGGGTGAAGGCCGGACTCGATCAGGTTGAGCGGGCGACCGATCGCTTCGCTCGCCGAGAAGCCGGTGATGCCGCTGAAGGCCGGGTTCACGGCGACGATCAGGCCACGATGGTCCGTCACCATCATGGCATCGACGGCCGATGTCCGGGCGACATCGGCCAGACCGCTGAAGTCGATGCCCATCAGGCTTTCCATTGGCCCGGTGCCGGGTTGGGGCGATCAGGGTGCATGGCTGTTGCCTTTTCGATATGAACCAAAAAGTTTCTCGCCGTGTAACATCCTTCGACTTCCGGCCAACACCTGTCGGTGCCAGTAAAGGACGAAGCTTGTGATAGAACAGCATCGCATCCCGGCCTGCCCCTTGCCACGCCGATGGTGTGCGGAATTGATCGGGAATCTGGGGAATTGCCAAGAAACCCCGAGCTATTGTAACTGAACCGTAAATTGATATATTAATTGTGGGCATTGGGGAGGGGCCGGTGTCACGCAAGATCCTGATCATCGATGATGACGCCGACATGCGTCAGACCTTGGCCCGCGCCCTGGTCCAGGAAGGCTTTGCCGTCGCCCAGTCGGCGGACGGGGCCAATCTTTCCTCCCTCATGGAGGACGGCGTCGGCCTGGTCCTTCTGGATCTCAACCTTGGCGCGGAAAGCGGCTTCGATATCGCCAAGCGGCTGCGGCCGGCCTATCCGACCGTCGGGCTGATCATGCTGACCGGCCGTGCCGATCTCATCGACAAGGTGGTGGGCCTGGAGATCGGAGCGGACGACTACGTTTCCAAGCCGTTCGATCTTCGTGAACTGCTGGCCCGGATCCGGTCGGTCCTGCGGCGCGCCACCGCCGTGGCACCGCAGCCGAACGGCGAGGAGACCTTGAAGTTCGAAGGCTGGTGCCTCGATGTGCGACGACGCAAACTCACCTCGCCCGATGGACAGGAGGTCAGCCTGACCACCACGGAATTTTCCGTCCTCAAGCTGCTGGCCGAGACGCCGGGGCAGCCCGTCAGCCGGCAAGCCCTATACGAGGTCGTGCGGTCGCGCGACTGGTCGCCCTTGGAAAGGACCCTCGACACCCACATCGCCAATATAAGGCGCAAGTTGCAGACGACGCAGGGCGGTCGCCGCGGATTGATCACGACGGTTCAGGGCGTTGGCTACGTCCTTGCTTCGCATGGCAAGGACGGCTAGCCGTCCAGCGCGGCCCGCAGCGTGTTGGCCAGTTCGGCGAGCCCATAGGGCTTCGGCAGGACCGGGAAGCGCCGGCTTGCCGCGTCGAAGGCCGGCGACGCCTCGGTAAAGCCGGTGGTGAGGACGACCTTCAGGTCCGGTCTGATCGCCTGGGCGCGCAAGGCGAGTTCGAGGCCGTTGATCGGGCCGGGCATGCTGATATCGGTGAACAGCAGGGCCAGTGCGAGGTCCGACGCCACGAGCTGCCACGCCTCATCGGGACCGGGGGCGGTCACGGTGCGATAGCCGAGGTCCAGCAGGTAGCGTTCGGCAGCGCTGAGAATGCCGGGCTCGTCCTCGACGATAAGGACCATTTCCCCGCGGCCGCGGGCCGGCGCCGGCGCGGCGTCCGACTTGGCCTCGGTGGCCGGTCCGGCATGGCGTGGCAGGTAGAGCCGAACCGTCGTTCCGTGGCCCGCTTCGGAATAGATCCGGACCGCCCCGCCGCAGCGCTGGGCGAAGCCGTAGACCATCGGCAGGCCCAAGCCGCTGCCGCCGCTCCGCTCCTTGGTGGTGAAGAACGGCTCGAAGACGCGATCGAGCAGGGGCGCCGGGATGCCGATGCCGTTATCGCCGATGGCGACCATGACCCAACCGCCGTTGGGCAGATCCTTCGACGGATGATCGATCGTCACGTTGAAGGCCTCGATGTGGAGGACGCCGCCGTCGGGCATCGCTTGCACGGCGTTGATGGCCAAATTGAGGATTGCGTCGCCGAATTCCGACGGATCCATCCGCGCCGGCCACAAACCATCGGCCACCGACACCCGGAAAGTGACGTTCTTCGGCAGGAACTCGGCCACCAGGCCGCGGATCTTCTCCAGTTCCTCGCCGACTTCGCAGCCGCGGATTTCCTCGGACTGGCGACGTGAAAAAGCGAGCAGGCGGCGAATGAGCTTCGCTCCACGCTCGGCGGCCGACAGCGACAGGCGCACCCCCTCGGCCACATTCGCCTTGTTCGGCCGGTGCTCGATCAGCTGGAGATTGGCCGAAATGATCCCCAGGATATTGGCGAAATCATGGGCGATACCCCCTGTCAGTTGGCCCATCGCCTCCAACTTCTGCGCCCGTCTCTGGGCCTCCTCGGCGCGGATACGCTCGGTGATGTTATCGAAAATGGCGACGAAGCACTCGCTCCGCGGACTGTAGACCGAGATGGCGAACCATGATTGCAACGGCTCGATATAAGTTTCGAACCGCTCCGCCCGACCGGTCAGGGCCACTCGGCCATAGACCTCGAACAGCTGCGGGGCCGAGTCCGCTATCCCCGGGATGATTTCGCTGATCTTCCTGCCGACCACGTCGTTCAGCCCGGTCAACCGGGCGAATGCCGCATTGACCTCGAGATACTCGAAATCCTGCGCCTTACCGTGCTCGTCGTAAAAGATCCGGCAATAGGCGTAGGCGTCGAGCATGTTCTCGAAGAGCGAGCCGTAGCGCGACTCCGCTTCTTGCCGCGCCACCCGTTCGGCCGCATCCTGCAGGCTGCGTTGGATCGTCGTCTCGAGGCGGATGAGATTGTCCTTGAGGACGAAATCGGACACCCCCAGTTTGAGCAACTCGACCGCCCGTTCCTCGCCGACATTGCCGGAAATCAGGATCAGCGGCAGATTGCTCGAATGCGCCTTGACCGTCCGCAGGCTGTCCAGGAAATCGAGGCCCGGAACATTGTAGTCGGACAGCACCATGTCCCAAGTCTTGCTGTCGAGCGCGGCGCGCAATTCCTCGAGGCTGGCCACCCTGTGGCAGTGCGCGTCGAATTTCTGCTTCAGATGCCGCTCGATCAGCCGGAAATCGGACCGACTGTCTTCGATCACCAGGACATCGCGCAGCCCGTTCATGCGCCTTCAGGCGGCTCGTTGACCGCCACCCAATAGACGCCGAGGCGGGCCACCGTCTCGGCAAGTTCGGTGAAATCCAACGGTTTGCGCACGAAACTGTTGGCGCCTTCCTGGTAACAGCGCAGCCGATCCCGTTCTTCGTCCGATGAGGTGAGGATGACCACCGGCAGCAGCTTGGTCCGCGGGTTGGCGCGCAACTGCGCCAACACATCGAGGCCACTGACCCGCGGCAGATTGATGTCGAGCAGGACGGCGGCGGGCAAGGCGGCTTCGGCGCGGTCGGCGAATTCGCCTTGGCCGAACAGGTAGTCCAGCGCCTGTTGGCCGTCGCGCACCACCTGAACCTGGTTGACCAGGTTCACCTTGTGCAGCGCCCGAAGGATCAGTTTCTCATCTTGGCGGTTGTCTTCCACCAAGAGGATGGTCTTGATTTTCATGGCGTTTCCTTTTCGGCTTGGGCGTCGCTGGAGTTCAGGCAGAAACGGAAGGTCGCGCCCAAATCGGGCGCGGCCTCGGCAATAATCCTACCACCGTGCCGGCGCACGATGCGCTCCACCGTGGCCAGGCCGATGCCGATGCCGGAGAACTCGTCCTGCCGGTGCAGGCGTTGGAAGGGCTGGAACAACTTGTCGGCATGGACCATGTCGAAGCCTGCCCCGTTATCGGACACGCAGAAGAACCATTGATCGTCCTGTTGCTCGGCGTAAACCCGGATCGCCGCGGGCAACTTGGCGGCGGTATATTTCCAGGCATTGCCGAGCAGGTTGCGCATGACCACCTCGAGCATGTCCGGATCGCCGCGGGCGACCAGCCCCGGGGCGACCTGCCAAGTCACCGACCGGGCAGGCTCCAGCATGGCCAGTTCCTGGAGCAGGCGGGTGGCGAGGGCCGACAAATCGACCAGGTCATGGCGCCGGATGCCGCGTGTGCTGCGCGAGAGCTGGAGCAGGCCGTCGATCAGTTCGCCCATATGCCGGCTGGCGACGACGATTTCCCCCAGATAGTCCTTGGCTTCGTCCTCCATCTGGCCGGCGAAGTCCTGCAACAGGGCATCGCTGAAGCCCATCATGGCGCGCAGAGGCGCCCGCAGGTCGTGCGACACGGCATAGGCGAAGCTGTCCAATTCGCGGTTGGCGGCGGTCAGCTCGGCGGTGCGGTCCTCGACCCGCCGCTCGAGGTCGGCATTGAGGCGGAGGACGCGGGCCTCGCTTTCCTGCAACTGCCAGGTCCGTTCCTCGACCTTGCGTTCCAAGCTTTCATGCGCCTTGCGCAAGTGTTCCTCGGTGTCGCGCAGGGAATTCTCGACCTGCCGGCGCTCGTGGATTTCCTCGGTCAGGGCCTGGTTGGCGGCACTCAGTTGCGCCCCGCTGGGCATGGCCAAGGCCCGTGGCATCAGCGGCCACAGGGCCACCGCCGTCACCAGCGAGACGATGGCGGTGACCGACTTGACGATCACCTGGACCCCGTAATCGGCGTACCACAGGGTCCACACGTCGGTCGCGTGGCTGGTGGCGCACAGGATGATGAAAGCGGCAAAAAGCAGCGCCACCCAACGCAGGTACATGTCCTTGCGCCGCAGGATGAAATGCAAAATGGTCATGCCGATCGAGATGTAGGCCGCCGAAATGGCGGCATCGGTCCCGCCCAGCGCCCAGAACAGGTCATCGCGCCACAGCAGGCACATGCCATGCGGCGCCAGTCCGGAAAAATCGAAGAACGTTCCCATCCCCCCCCCCCGCGCCGATTGTCGCTCGGCATCCTTGGCTGGTCCTGTCGTTCCAGGAGAAGAATCCCAGACGTCCAATTGAATCACGACCCGTCGGGTCAAGCCATGACCTTTTTCATGGCTGGCCGGGACCGCGGCCGGGTCCCGGCGGCCGTTGCGCTTGGCCGGTCAAACGGGCAAACTGCGGTTGCAAAGTTTGCGAAGGTGAGGCATGTCCAAGAAGCTGTTCCTCGGCTTCAAGATGCGTCGGTTGCGCGAGCAGCGGAAACTCAGTCAGGCCGCGCTCGCCGGCTTGCTCGAGGTGTCGCCCAGCTACCTCAACCAGATCGAGAACAACCAGCGGCCGCTGACCGTGGCGGTGCTGCTGCGAGCCGCCAAAGTCCTCGAAATCGATTTCGCCTCACTGGTCGAGGACGAGGAGGCGCGCCTGATCGCCGATCTGCGCGAAATCATGAACGATCCGATGGCCGGCAGCGGTCCCATCGGTCTCAACGAGTTGCGCAATGCGATTGCCGCCTCGCCGGAATTGGCCAAACGGGTGCTTTCTCTCTATCAGGCCTATCGGCATTTGAGCGAGCGGATGCAGTCGCTGACCTACGACCTGTCGGCCGATCAGGCGAGCAGTATCGGTGCCGCCTCCAACTTTCCTTACGAGGCGGTGCGAGACTTCTTCTATTACTGCAACAACTATTTCGGCCCTCTCGACGAAGCCGCCGAGGCGTTGTTCGAGCATGAAAGTTGGCCCATCGGCGGGCTCTATCCCAGCCTGCTCGATCATCTGAAGAGCAGGCACGACGTCCGGGTTCACATCGACGCCGACGATGAATCGGCGGCCATGCGGCATTTCGATCCGGCGACGCGGACGCTGGTTCTATCGGCGCAGCTCAACATTCCCAGCCGCAGCTTCCATCTGGCCCATCAGGTGGCGGTGCTCGGCTATGCCGAGATCATCGAGGGCATCGTCGCCCGGGCCGACTTCCACAACGAGGATGCCCGCTCGATCTGTCGGGTCGGCCTGGCCAATTACTTTGCCGGGGCGCTGGCGATGCCTTACCGGCGGTTCGCCGCCCAGGCCCGCCTGTTGCGCCACGACATCGAGCTGCTGCAAAGCCATTTCGGGGTCAGCTTCGAACAGGTCTGCCACCGCCTGAGCACCCTGCAGCGTCCCGGCGCCTGCGGTGTCCCGTTCTATTTCGTGCGAGTCGACATGGCCGGCAATATCACCAAACGCCACAGTGCGACACGCTTCCATTTCACCCGCTTCGGCGGGGCCTGTCCGTTGTGGAATGTGCACGAGGCCTTCGCCCAGCCCGGCAAGATCCTGGTCCAGCAAGCCCGCATGCCGGATGGCGTCACCTATGTGTGCATCGCCCGGGCGGTCACCAAACGCAGCCGGGCCTATCTGCAGCCGTCGCGGCATTTCGCCGTCGGGCTGGGCTGCGAGACCGGCTACGCCTCCGAACTGGTCTACTCGGCCGGCCTCGACCTGGCCAGCGAGCAGGCGGCGGTGCCGATCGGCGTCAACTGCCGGATCTGCGAGCGGATCGATTGCCAGCAACGCGCCTTTCCGCCGATCGGCCGGCGCATCTCGGTGGACGAGAAGAACCGCAGCTTCGTCCCCTACCTGTTCGACTGACCGCACCTTCGCAGGATTCGCAAATCCTGCGGTTTGTTTGTAAAGATATTCACAGGCTCGCATCATTATTTGCGCCGCCGGTTGCCGTGGCGGCAAAACCTGCGAATATTTCCTCATTAAGAAAAGGCGGGAGCCAATCCCGCTGTGGGAGCCCGTCGAGACAGGCAAGGCGCGGTACCGGCGATAACAGCGGAGATGATCCGCGGCGGTGCCGTCTTCCATCGACCGACCGGCGACCAATCCCGGGATCGGGCCCTCGGCTGGATCTCCGACATTGCGACGCGGCCGTGTGCGGAGATCCAGCCACCCATCTTTCTGCGCCGCAGATGGATTGCTTCGTCGCTCACGCTTCTCGCAATGACGTTTTTCTTCAGGCGCTACTGGAACCAGGCGTCAGCCTGGTGACTGGCCCATTGAGGGCCCCGGAGCGCTAGCGGAGGAGCCAAGCCGGCGGATGCCGGCGCCCGGCGCTTGAGGGACAACTTAAGCGAACCGGCGTGACCTTTGGTCACGCTGGTTCGCGCAAAGCCGCCGCGGTTTGCAGGTCGACCGAGACCAGGGTGGAGACGCCGCGTTCGGCCATGGTGACGCCGTACAACCGGTCCATGCGGGCCATGGTCATGCGGTGGTGGGTGACCACCAGGAACCGGGTGCGGGAGGCGTGGGCGATCTCCGCCACCAGCGTGCAGAAGCGGTCCACATTGGCGTCATCGAGGGGCGCATCGACCTCGTCGAGGACGCAAAGCGGGGCCGGGTTGGTCATGAATACGGCGAACAGCAGGGCCAGCGCAGTCAATGCCTGCTCGCCGCCGGACAACAGCGATAGCACCTGCAGCCGCTTGCCGGGCGGGCTGGCCATGATCTCCAGGCCGGCCTGCAGCGGATCGCTCGATTCGGTCAGGGTCAGATGGGCCCGGCCGCCGCCGAACAGCCGGACGAACAGTTGGCGGAAATGCTCGTCGACTTCGCTGAACGAGGCCTGCAGCCGCTCGCGGCCCTCGCGGTTGATCTCGTTGATGGCCTGGCGCAGCTTGGCGATGGCGGCGGTCAGGTCGTCGCGCTCGACCCGCAATTCGGTGATCTGCCGGTCCAACTCATCGGCCTCGGCCTCGGCCCGCAGGTTGACCGGTCCCATGGCGTCGCGGTCGCGCAGCAGGCGGTCCAACCGCTCTTCCATCTCCTCGATCCGTGTGGCCTCGACCTCCGTCTCTTGGGCGGCCAGTTGCTCGGGGGTGAGATCCAGTTTTTCGGCGATCCGTTCGGCGATGCCGTCGCAGGTCTGGGCGGCCGCGGCCACCGCCGCTTCCCGGCGGATGCGGTCCTCGCGCGCCGTGGCCAGGGCCTGTTCGGCGTCCTTCAGGGCGCGGTCGGTGGCGGCTTGGGCTTGCTCGCCGTCGGCCAGACGGCCGGCGGCCAGGCGACGCTCGGTTTCGGCCGCGGCCAATTGGTCGAGCAGGCTTTGGCGCCGCGCCTCGATTTCCTCGGGCAGGGCAGTCAGGCGCTGCAGTTCGGCTTCGGCGACCTGGCGGCGCTGGGCCAGGTCTTCCTGGTGGCGCAGGGCGGCGGCGGCGCGGCCGGCCCATGAGGTTTCCTCGACGTCGATCGCCTCGAGCCGGCGACGCCGATCGCCCGCCTCGCGCCGCAGGCGGTCGAGGAAGCTCTGGGTCTCGACCAGCCGCATGCGGTGTTCGGCCAGTTCGGCCCGCAACAGGGCAACCCGGTCACGCCCTTCTTCGCCCTGGGTGAACTTGGCGACGGCGGCCCCGGCCTCGTCCAACGCGGCGCCCGCCTCGGCCAGATCGGCTTGGACCGCGGCTTCCTGCTCGGCCAGCGCGGTCAGGCGAGACTGCGCCGCCGCCGCCCGCTGGGCCAGTTTGCCATGCGCCTCGCGCAGCTTGGCGACTTCGCCTTCGGCCCGCCTGACATCGTCGCGGGCCTGGCGCTCGGCCGCCGCTTCCCGTTCCACCGCGGCGCCGGCCGCCGCCGCCCGCGCCTCGGCGTCGGCGACGCCGAGATCGGCATCGTCGATCTGCGTCGTCAGTTCCTTCAGCCGGTTGCGCTGGCGCAGACGGGCGGCAGCCGGGCTGGGCGCTCCCGCCTGGGCCGAGAAGCCATCCCAGCGCCACAGGGCGCCATCCGGGGTGACCAGCCGTTGGCCGGGTTTGAGCGCCAGCCGCAGCTTGGCCAAGGCGGTATCGTCGGCGACCACGCCGATCTGCCCCAGCCGGCGCACCAGGGCCGGCGGGGCGGTGACGAAACGGGCCAGCGGTTCGACCCCGGCCGGTAGCGGCGGCGCGTCGTCGAGCGGCGGCAGGGTGCGCCAAGTGAAGGGAGCGTCGGCATCGAGCGGCGCCGACAGGTCTTCGCCGAGGGCGACGCCCAGGGCCATCTCGTATCCGGCCACCGCGCTGACCGCGTCGAGGATCGGTGGATGGGCCCCGCCGGAGGCCTGGGCCAACAGCTCCTGCAAGGCTTCGGCCTCGGCCGCCAGCTTGGTGCGGGTGGCGGCGATCTCCTGCCACGAGGCGCGGGCCCGCTCGCGCGCCGCATCGGCTTCGTTGCGCCGCTGTTCCGCTCCGTCGACCTGCAGGCGGCTGGTCTCCTGATATTCGAGCGCTTCCTCGAGGTCCATCTCGGCCGAGGTGAGCACCGCCTGGTCGATCGCCTCGGCCTCGGCCCGGCTGCGCTGTTCGGCCATCTCCTCGGCTCGTCGGGCCAGCCGCTCGCGGCGGGCTTCGGCCTCGGCCAGGCGGCGCAGCGCCGCGCCACGTTCGGCGTCGGCCGCCGCCACCTCTTCCATCAGGCGGTTGAGTTCGGTCTCGATCCGGGCGGTCTGTTCCGCCACCACTTCGACCGCGGCTTCGGCCGCTTCCTGGCGGTCGCCTTCATCGGCGCAGGCCGACAGCAGGCTGTCCTTCTCCTCGGCCAGTCCGGCCTGGGCCTGTTGGGCGTCGGCGGTGCGGCCGGCCTCCCGTTGCAGGTCGAGGGCGGTCTGTTGCAGCCGCAGCTCGACTTCGTGTTTGGCTGCCGCCAGACGGCCTTCTTCCGCCTCCAGTTGCTCGCGGCTGGTGTTCAGGCGTTGCAGCTGGGCCGCCGCCTCGCCGTCGGCCTGGCGCAGGGTCGGCAGCGCTGCCGCGGCCTCGGCCTGGCGGCTGGCCGCCTGGGCGGCGAGGGCGGTGTACTGGGTGACCTGTCGCGCCATTTCCACCTCGGCCCGGCGTGCCTCGTCGAGGGCGCCGGTGGCCTGCTGCCACTGCGCGGCCAGCAGCTTGGCCTCGACCGCCCGGATCTGTTGCGACAGAGTGCGGTAGCGGGCGGCCTGCCGGGCCTGGCGCTTCAGTCCCTGCAGCTGTGTGTCGAGGGTGGTCAGCACGTCGTCGAGCCGTTCGAGATTGCCCTCGGCCGCCCTCAGCCGCAGCTCCGCCTCGTGACGGCGCGAATGCAGGCCGCCGATGCCGGCCGCCTCCTCCAACAGGCCGCGGCGGTCGGTCGGCTTGGCGCTGATGATGGCGCCGATGCGTCCCTGACTGACGATGGCGGTCGACCGCGCCCCGGTGGCCGCGTCGGCGAACAGGATCTGCACATCGCGGGCCCGCGTCTCCTTGGCGTTGACCTTGTACAGCGACCCCTGGCCGCGCTCGATGCGGCGCGTCACCTCGATTTCGTCGTTGGCGTCGAATTGGCCGCCGGCGGCGCGTTCGCTGTTGTCGAGGGCCAGGGTCACTTCGGCCAGATTGCGCGGCGGGCGATTGGCCGAACCGCCGAAGATGACGTCGTCCATCTCGCCGCCGCGCATCTGCTTGGCCGAGCTCTCCCCCATCACCCAGCGCAGCGCCTCCACCAGGTTCGACTTGCCGCAGCCGTTGGGCCCGACAATCCCGGTCAGCCCCGCTTCGATCACCATCTCGATCGGGTCGACGAAGGACTTGAATCCGGACAGGCGGAGGCGGCGGAAGTGCAGCACGGCGCTACTGGATGATGGTGCGGCCGGTCAGGCGGCGACCCTATTTGGCCTGGGCGGCGAGCAGCTTGGCGAACTGGTCATAGGACATCTCGCCTGCATAGAGCTTGCCGTCGATGATGAAGCTGGGTGTCGAATCGATATTGAATTTCGCCACCCCTTCTTCCTTGCGGGCATTGATCTCGTTCAACAGGCCGCTATCGCCCAGGCATTTGTCGACCTGGTCCTCGCTCATGCCGCCCAGCTTGGAAATAGTCTTGATGGCGGCCAGCGGCGACTGCGCCCGCGCCCATTGGACTTGGGCATGGAAGAAGGTGTTGATGAAGGCGAAATAGCGATCGCCCGAGCAATGCGCCACCATCGCCGCGGCCTGGGCCAGCGGATCGAGCGGGAAATCGCGGTAGATCAGCTTGGCCTTGCCGGTGTCGATCCAATCGGTCTTGATCTTGGGGAAGGTGTTGAGATGGAAATCGGCGCAATGCGGGCAGGTCAGCGACGAGTATTCGTAGAAGGTGATCGGCGCGTTGGGGTTGCCCAGCACCTCGTCGATCGCCCATGACTTGGTCTGCGCCTGGGCCGACGCCATGCCGCCCAATACGGCCGTCGCCATCATCACCGCTGCCAGCAAAAATCTCTTCACGATTGGTCTCCCGTAGATGAATTGCGCGATATTAGGGATCTCACCGCCGCGCCGCAAGGTGGCGCCCGAGCGAGGCCAGGGCGGCCTTCAACTCGGGGTCGTCGACGGCGGCCAGTTTTTCCCCCAAGGCCGCCTCGGCTTGGGCATCGAGGCAGGGCTCGGCCGGAATGCGTCGCGGCGGGCGCCGCGGCACCGGGCCTTGGGTGATGACCAGGCGGGCCACCGCGCCATAGCCGAAATGGCCATTGATCCGTTGCAGGAGAAGCGGCTCGAGATGCGCCAGCTGGGTCGCCATCGCCCCCGAGGCAACGCGGATATGAAGGCCGCCACCAGCCCGTTCGCCGGGCGGATAGGCGATCTTCAGCGGCAGGGTGCCGGCCGCCAGGACGCTGCCGACGATGGCTGGCCATTCGGCGATCAGGGCGGCGGCGGCAAAGCCGCGCTTGCCGAGCGGGCGCCGGGTCAGCCGCTCGGTCATCTCGCCGACCGCGCGCGGACCGGCACCGCCACGTTTCGGTTGGGCGGCGGCGCCGGGCGGGTCGGGCAGCGGCTTGCCTTGCATCGGGGCATAATATGCTATTGTGCCGCCCATGCCAGCCGGTTCCCCCTCCGCCCTCGCCGTCCCGTCGCCGGCGCTCGTTTCGTCGGGCGCCCTCAGCCAGAGCCTGCTGGCCTGGTATGACCGGCATGCCCGCAAGTTGCCGTGGCGGGCGCCCCCCGGACGGGTGGCCGACCCCTATCAAGTCTGGCTGTCCGAGGTGATGCTGCAACAGACCACGGTGGCCGCCGTCGGCCCCTATTTCCGCGCCTTCCTCGACCGTTGGCCGACCGTGGCGTCCCTGGCGGCGGCGCCGCTGGACGCGGTGCTGGTGGCCTGGGCCGGGCTCGGCTATTACGCCCGGGCCCGCAACCTGCACCGCTGCGCCGGCGCCGTGGCTGGTCTGCCCGGTGGACGCTTTCCCGAGGACGAGGATGCGCTGCGGGCCTTGCCGGGCATCGGCGATTACACCGCAGCCGCCATCGCCGCCATCGCCTTCGGCCGGCCGGCGGTGGTGATGGACGGCAATATCGAGCGGGTGATCGCCCGCCTGTTCGCCGTGGCCGAACCGCTGCCCGGCGTCAAGCCGAAGCTGAAGGCCCTGGCCGCGACCTTGACCCCGAGCCACCGGCCGGGCGATTACGCTCAGGCGGCGATGGACCTGGGGGCCACCATTTGCACGCCGAAGAAGCCGGCTTGCGCGATCTGCCCGTGGACCGGCAGTTGCGCCGCGCGGCGCTTGGGCATCGCCGATAGCCTTCCGGCCAAGGCGACCAAACCGCCGCGGCCGACCCGGCACGGCGTCGCTTTCTGGACGCTGCGCAAGGATGGCGCCGTGCTGGTGCGGCGGCGGCCCGAGGAGGGGCTGCTCGGCGGCATGATGGAGATCCCGTCGACGGTCTGGCGCGGTCAACCCTGGGAGATCGGCGAGGCCCTGTCGGCCGCCCCGGCCGCAACCGAGTGGCGGCCGCTGCCGGGGCTGGTCACCCACGGCTTTACCCATTTTCATCTCGAATTGACGGTCGTCGCCGGCCGGGCCGGTCGCCCGGAACTGGCCAAGGGCCTGTGGTGCCCGCTCGATGGTCTGGGTGACCAGGCGCTGCCGACGGTCATGCGAAAAGTGGTTCGGCACGCCCTGGCCAAGGCGTATTAGGTCAGCAAAGGAGAGGAGGTTTCCGTGCGTTTGTTTGTCGCCGTCTGCATCGGCCTGGTTCTTTCAGGCGGCTATGCTGCAGCTCAGCAGCCGTCCGGCGAGCAGCTGTTCGTATTGCCGCCGCAAGGCTGGAAGATCGGTTTCCATGACCGGCAGGGCAATGTCGAGGTGACCGAAGTCCTGCCGCCCGACCAGACGGTGCAGGAATGGACGGAAATGCTGGCCGTCCAGGTGGTCATCGGCAAGGGGCAGAAAATGCCGCAAGAGGTGCTCAAGGAGCAGATGAGCGACATCCAGAAGGACTGCACCGATGTGGGTGCCGGCGCCGTCAGCCTGGGCGTCGAGAACGGCTACGACACGGCGATCCGGGCGATCGCCTGTACCCGGCTGAAGAAATGGCCGAAGGGCGAGCTCGGCCTCTACAAGGTTCTGCGCGGCCGCGATCGGCTTTACATCGTGTCGCGCTCGTGGCGGGGCGAACCTTTCGAGAAGAGCCAGCTGCCGCTGCCGCCGGAAACCACCCAGGCCTGGTTGGCCTTCATGCAGCAGGTGGTGCTGTGCGACACCCGCGACCCCAAACGCCCCTGCCCAAAAGAGGGCAGCCAGCCGGGAAGGTAGGTGGCCCGGTTTCACCGCGCAGTGGGGTGGGCGTCTCGCCCGCCACGCCGCGGAGTGGCGTCCATGGCCAATCCACGGCCCATTGCTCAGCAGGCGGGCGAGACGCCCGCCCCACTGCTGGGTTGAACGCTTTCCCTTTAATGCAGCTCGGCCCGGATCTTCTGGCGCAGCAGGTCGATGACCTGCAGCTGGCCGTCCTGCTCGAAATGCCAGAAGGTCCAGCCGTTGCAGGCGGGGGCGCCCTGGACGGCGGCGCCCACCTGATGGATCGAGCCACGGTGGTGCTCCGAGATCAGGCTGCCGTCGGCCCGCACCTTGGCGCTCCAGCGACGCCGTTCGCCGTCGTACAAGAGGTCGCCGGGCGCCAGATAGCCGCGCTCCACCACCGTGCCGAAGGGAATGCGCGGCTCGCTGCGCTTGTTGATCGTGGTCACCAGGGACAGGTCGGCCGCCTCGGGGATGGCGGCAATCCGCGCCTGGGCGGCGGCGATATAGCCGGCATCGCGTTCGATGCCGATCCAGCGCCGTCCCAGCTTCTTGGCGACCGCGCCGGTGGTGCCGGTGCCGAAGAACGGGTCGAGCACCACTTCTCCCGGGTTGGAACTGGCCAGGATGATCCGGTAGAGCAGCGATTCCGGCTTCTGGGTCGGATGGGTCTTGTGGCCGTCCGACTTCAGCCGCTCGCCGCCGGTGCACAGGGGCAGCATCCAGTCGCTGCGCATCTGCAGCCCCTCATTGAGGGACTTCATCGCCTCGTAATTGAACGTGTAGCGCGCCGCGGGACCCTTGGCGCACCACAACAGGGTCTCGTGGGCATTGGTGAAGCGGGTGCCGCGGAAGTTCGGCATGGGGTTGGTCTTGGTCCACACCACGTCGTTCAGGATCCAGAAGCCGAGGTCCTGCAGGATGGCGCCCACCCGATAGATATTGTGATAGCTGCCGATCACCCACAGCGAGCCGTCGTCCTTCAGTGCACGCCGCGCGGCGGTCAGCCAGGCGCGGGTGAAGCGGTCGTAGACGGCGAAGCTGTCGGCCGGGATGGCCTGGTCGCCGAAGCGGTCCCACGCCTCGTCGACCCCGTCGACCCGGGTGTTGTTGGGGCGCAAGAGTTCGCCGCCGAGCTGCAGGTTGTAGGGTGGGTCGGCGAAGATCAAGTAGACCGAACCGGCCGGCAAGCCCTGAAGCCGTTCAATGCAATCCCCCTCGAGGATCAGGTTGCTCTTCAGATGAGTCATCTCCGCACTTTGAGTCAAAGATGAGCGCAGGTCAAGAAGCAGCTGGATTCCCTGCCTTCTCGAATAAATCGGCGATGGGCGCAAAGCTGCGTCGATGATGTGGCGTCGGGCCCAGCCGGCGGATCGCCGCCTGGTGCTCGGCGGTGCCATAGCCGGCGTTGTGTTGCCAGCCGTAACCGGGATAGTCGAGGGCCAGCTGCCCCATCAGCCGGTCGCGGGTGACCTTGGCGACGACCGAGGCGGCGGCGATCGACAGGCTGCGCCCATCCCCCCGGACGATGCAGGCGACTTCGCAGGACAGCGGCGGTCGCTGATTGCCGTCGACCAGGGCGCAATCGACGGTCCGGCGGCTGCCCCCCTGCAACTGGTCGAGGGCGCGCTTCATGGCGAGGAAGGTCGCTTTGAGGATGTTGATGCGGTCGATCTCGCCGACTTCGGCCAGGCCGACGCCCACCTGGGCGGTATCGACGATCACCTTGAACAGCATGTCGCGCTTCTTCGCCGACAGCAGTTTGGAATCGTCGAGATCGGTCAACAGGATGGCCGGCAGCGTGGCCGGCAGGATCACCGCGGCGGCCACCACCGGTCCGGCCAACGGCCCGCGCCCCGCCTCGTCGATGCCGCAGACCACGCCCGGCCGGGCTTGTTCGAAGGACAGGTCGGGCGGCATCCGCTCACTGTCCCTCGAATTTGGCCGGCGGCCGCACGCTGAACAGGTCGCGTTCGCCCAGCTCGGCACTGCGTTGACGTTCCAGTTGCTCGGTGTAGCGGCGCAGCGCATAGGCTTCCGAAAGGAAACCAACCACATGGCAGTCGACCGGATCGGACAGCACCGGCAGGGCTTCCATTTCGGCTTCGGCGAAGCGTTGCAAGGCGCTCCGCACATCCTGGCCGGGCAGCAGGAACAGCTGGCGATCGCTGGCCAGATCGCCGGCGACCAGGCCGGTGGCCGCGTCGTCGAGTTCGGGATCGTGGGCGACGGTGATATCGATCAAGCCGGCATAACGGCCCTTGTCGTCGATGGCGAAGGCCAGGCCGCGACTGCCCAGGGGAACCATCTCGCGCAGACGCAGCAGGGGCGTACCCTCCGGAACTGCCAGAGTGTCGGCCCGCATCATCTTTCCCACCGTCAGGTCGGCCACCCAGCCGATGTCGTGGGCGCCGCGGATCGACACGCCGCGCTGGTGAAAACGCCAGGTGGAAAACGAGTAACCGAAGGTGTAGCGGGTGATGGTGGCGGCGGTGACCACACCGGCCAGGACGCCCAGCGCCACCGAAAAATCGCCGGTGCCTTCCAGCACCAGCAAGACCATCGTCAGCGGCGCCCCGACGATCGACGCCGCCACCGCCCCCATGCCGACCAACATGAATTCACTGCGATGTTGGATCACCATGGGCGCCACCAGGGCGAGACTCTCGACGAAGGTGGCGCCGAACAGGCAGCCCATGAACAACGAGGAACTGAACAATCCGCCGCGAAAGCCCGAGCCGATGGACAAGGCCGAGGCCAGCGTCTTGGCGATCAGCAGTCCGGCCACGATGAGCAGGCCCGGGGTAAGCTCGAACAGCCCCTGAATGCCGCCGTGGCCGCTGCCGAGGACCTGCGGATAGACCAGGGCCAGCCCGCTCAGCACCAGTCCGCCGATGGCCGGTCGCATCCAGTCGGGGGTCGGCAGCCGCTTGAGGGCGGCTTCGCTCCAGGTGACCAGCTTCATGGTGCCGATCCCGAGGCCTGCGGCCAGCACGCCGACCAGGCCGAACAATGGGTACTCCCAGTGCTCGACGGCGATCGGCGGCGCACCGATCAGATAGATCGGGGCAATGCCGAGGGTGGCCCGCATCACCAGGGTTCCGGTCAACGAGGCCATTGCCACCTGGGCCAGGGCAGCCGGAGCGTAGCTGCCCAGGACCAGTTCGTAGGCATAGAAGGCGCCGGCCAAGGGGGCGTTGAAGGCGGCGGCGATGGCGGCCGCCGAACCGGCGCCGACGAACACGCGCAGATCGGTGCGCCGCAGGCGGAGTGCCTGGCCGGCCGCCGACAGCATGCCGGAGCCCATCTGGGTATAGGCCGCTTCCATCCCCACCGAGGCGCCGGCCGCGTTGGAGATCAGCGTTGCCAAGGCGAGGCGCAGGCTGTCGAGGAGCGACATGCGGCCGCCGTAGATGGCATTGGCCTCCACCGGATCGACGATGTCGCGCAGGCGCCGGCGCCGGCCGATATAGGTGATGAGCCCGAGAAGCAATCCGCCAACGGCCGGCACGATAAGCAGAAGGTCGTGATCGATGCCGATCCCGGTACTGAGGAAGTCGCCATAGGAAAGGCCGAAGTCCTTGGCATGCATCCAGGTGACCAGGGCGTGCAGGGCGACCACCAGCAGCCCCACCGCGGCGCCCAAAGGGGCGCAGAGGACGGTGAGGGCCGGTTCGCTGTTCCGCAGGTTGTGGGGCGACAGGGCGATGAGGGCGCGGCGCCAGAAGAGTCGGGTGCGTTGGGTTCGGCCAAGCCTTGGCTCGTCGATAGCGGTCATCTCAGCCTCTTTCCGCCGCCGGCCGCGGTCGGCTTCGCCGGTCATCCGGCAGACTAGCCGAGCGTCGGCCCACCGGCACCCACACCTTTGAACAACAACCGGGTAATACGGAAGATGCAGGCCGATCGGATAGTGCAGTGCAATATCGCTTCTGTTGCAATGCACAAATCACTTGGTCGCCACCTTCCAACCCATAGAGAACGAAGGGCTTTTCGCCAGTACCGGGACGCCGCAGGGAGACAACCGACGACATCGGGGAAAAGTCATGGCCCGTTTGATTCAATCTTCGTCTTAGCACATCCTAAAGGGTATCTAGCAATGCTTCGCCCGGCTCGCTAGACTGGCGAATACGGTTAAGTCACAAACTTGACCGGTGGGAGGCGAGGATGACAAACGAAAACGAAAAACCGGTCGAAAAGCTGGCCAAACCCGAATATGAAGGCGAGCCCAGCCGTACCGCTCCGAAGGACGACACGTCGGAAGCCGAACGCAGCGATCCTTTACCACAATACGATTCCTTCATGCGGATCATTCGTCGGTAAGCTTCGCCGCATCGTTGTCATCCTGGCCATCCCCGGGGCGACCTGGGGATGCAAGCGGTTGTTTGCGCCGACATCTCATCTCTAGGCAACGAAAAAGCCGGCGCCAAGGCCGGCTTTCACTGCATCGTGCCTTCTCCTTTTTGTCACCCCCGCGAAGGCGGGGGTCCATGTCGACGCCCGACTGCGGAACCGCCGATGGATTGTCCGCTCCGCGTTCCCTTCGGTCCCCGCCTACGCGGGAATGACGAATGAGATTGGCAAGCCGGCGCGATGAACTGTTCAGTGGTCGTCGGGCTTCTCGAGATGTTCCAACAGCCGCGGCATCAATTCCACCAGATTGCAGGGGCGATGGCGGCTGTCGAGTTGCCAGCGCAGGATATCGTCCCAAGCGTCGCGGCACGCGCCCGGCGAACCGGGCAAAGCGAACAGGTAGGTGCCGTGCGCCACACCGCCGGTGGCGCGGCTCTGCATGGTGGAGGTGCCGATCTTGGCGAAGGACAGCTGCCGGAACAATTCGCCGAAGCCTTCGATCTCCTTGTCGTAGACCGCCTTGAAGGCTTCCGGCGTGGTGTCGCGTCCGGTCACGCCGGTGCCGCCGGTGGAGATCACCACGTCGATGGCAGGATCGGCGATCCAGCGCTTTAGCTGTTCGCTCACCAGATGGATTTCGTCGGGCAGGATCATCTTGGCCACCACCTTGTGGCCGGAGGAGGTGATCCGCTCGACCAGGGTGTGGCCCGAGGTATCGTTTTCCTCGGTGCGACTGTCGGAAACGGTCAGAACGGCGATGTTGACCGAAAGAAAGGGGCGATTTCCATCAATTTTTGACATGCTTCAGCATCCGCGTCTTGGGCTCCGTCCCATCATACAACGGCCAGTCGCCTCCGGCGATGGCATCGAGCGAGGGAGAGGATTCGCCCAGGCGGTTGCGGTACGCCCAGAAATTGGTCATCACCCGTTCGACGAACACCCGGGTTTCGCGGACCGGAATGCTTTCCATGAACAGCAGGGCATCGCCGTTGTGGTGGATCGTCTGCAGCCAGCGGCTGACATTGCCCGGACCGCTGTTGTACGAAGCGGCCAGGAACAGGAGATTGCCCTTGATCGCGTCGTCGTCGAGCAGATGGCGCACATAACGCTGGCCCAGTTCGAGATTGACCTGCGGATCGGTCAACCGGCCGCTGGCCCCCATCGATTTGGCGGTGCGCGGCATCAGCTGCATCAGCCCGACCGCCCCGCAGGGGCTCTTGGCCTTGGGATTGAACGAGGATTCCTGGCGGGCGATGGCCAGCACCAGGGCGCGGTCGACCGACCAGCCGGCGGCTGGCCGCCATTCCGGCAGCGGGTAGGCGGCGCTGTCGTGGAAGCGGCCGTCCTGGGCCGCCACCATGGCGCCCAACTGCACCGCCAAGCCCGGCATCTCGCTGGTATGGGCCAGCGCCAGCAGGGCTTGGGCGAGGGCCGGACCGGCCGTCGGCACCAGATATCGCAACTGATCCTCGGCGCCGCTTTGGTCGCCCAGCTGCAGCAGGGCCAGGGCGCGCTTCGCCCCGGGGATCGGCTGCAGGATGTCGCCGTCGAGATCGGTGAAGGGACGGGCTTCCCAGGAATACTGGATGTCCTGGCCGAGGGCCCGGCGGGCCAGCAGGCCATAGAAGGTGCGCGGATAGCTGGCGGCTTTCTGCAGCCAGTGATTGACCAGCTCCGGATGCCGCGCGGCCAGATTGGATCGCGCCGCCCAATAGGCGCCGGCCGAGACCAGCCAGGAGGAAACGTCCTGGGCATTGCCCACCGCCTCGAAGTGATGGGCGGCGGCGGCCCGGTCGCCGCTCCGCCATAGGGCCAGCCCGGCCACCCAATGCGCTTCGGGCAGCACGTCGCCCGAGCGCTCGGCCGCATCGGCGGCCCATCGCTGGGCTTCGCTGTCCTGACCGGCGGAGAAATAGCCCATGGCCAGGACGGTCTTCATTTCGTCGTAATCGACCTTGTCGAACAAGCGGCGCAGGTCGGCGGCGTCCAGTTCGGCGGTGGCCGCCTCGTAGCGGCCCTGACGCACCAGGGAACGGAACCGCTCCTTCAGGTCGAGCAGCCGGCGGCGGTCGGTCGCGCTGAGTTCGCGATTGCTCTCGACCGAAAAATATTCCCAGGCCGGATCATCGTCCTTGGCCAGGGGGGCCGAAGCCCGCTGGGCCGGGTGTGCCGGCGGCTTGAGGCCGGCGGTCAGGCCGCCCCGCCGCTGCTTCGCCAGGTTATAGATATCGCCGGCTTCCGGCTGGTCGGCGTAACTGGCCAGCCAGGCAGCCAGTTCATCGGCCTGTGCATGATAGGTGGACGACAGGTAGCGCTGGGCCAGCAGATGGCCGACCAGCAGCCGATCCTGCAGACGCAGCAGCTCGCGGTCGGCAGCCTGCCATTGGCCGCGGGTCTGCAGATCGAAGGCCGACCGATAAAGCGTGACATCGCTTTCGGAGAGGACCGAGGGGATGTTAGCCTGTCGGCCGATCTTGCCCGCCGCCCCGTTGATGGCGGCGACCTTGCTTTCGGTTTCGGCCTGTCCGGCCACAGTCTGTGCCACCGCTAGCTGTGCGGTTGCGGTCAGGGTTAAGGCCACAAGGGCCGGGAGAAGTCTGCTTCGCAGCATCGTCTCTCCTCTGCCGTAATCGGTTTATCCGATGGTCGTCTTCAACTTTATAAATCGATTCATCGGCGGGCAGCAAGCTCAGAAGAGTCATTTGCCTAAACTTTTAGACGAAGTCGTGCCTTTCCAAAGACTTGGAACCTGCCGTGGCGCTCGAGCTTCGTTGACGCTAACGAGCGGGAGTCGGGAGAGATCCAGGGGGCGGCGGAAAAAGGCCGTTTTTCAGCGGCGACCAAGAAACAAAGTGGGGCGGGCGTCCCGCCCGCCAGCGGGCAAGGTGCCCGCCCCCACTGGAAAAATTGCCAGTTTCGTCCAGCGAGGGTCGGCCGCCCGGCCGGTCCGGAACTCGCAATGATGGGGGCGGCGCTGCCGGGACTATTGATCGAGCTCGTCCAGGCGTTTGCGCACGGCAAGGAGATCGCGCCACGCTTCGCGTTTGCTGGCCGGCGTCCGCAGCAGGAAGGCCGGATGATAGGTGGGCATGGCCGGGATCGGGCGGGCCAGGCGGGGCGAGGAGTACTGGGCCCAGCGTCCGCGCAGCCGGCTGATCGCCTCCTGGCGGGCCAGCAGGGCGGAGGCGGCGGCGCCGCCGAGCAGGATCAACAGCGCCGGGTCCACCAATTCGATATGGCGTCCGATGAAGGGAAGGCACAATTCCACTTCCGCCGGTTCGGGCTTCCGGTTGCCGGGGGGCCGCCACGGCACGACATTGGCGATGTAGGCGCTGCTGCGATCCAGTCCGATCGAGGCCAGCATGCGGTCGAGCAGGCGACCGCTGGCGCCGACGAAGGGCAGGCCGATGCGGTCTTCGTCGGCACCGGGCGCTTCGCCGATCAGCATCACCCGGGCCTGCGGATTGCCGTCGGCGAAGACGGTGCGCTGGCAACTGCGCTTGAGCGGACAACCGTCATAGGCCTCCATGGCCGCCTTCAACTCGGCCAGGCTTTCGCAGGCCATGGCCAGATGCGCCGAGGTGGCGCCTTGGGCCGGCGGGACTGCCGCGGCGGCCGGCGGCCGGCTCCGCGGCATGGCGTCGCTCGCACCGGCGACCGCTGCCATGGTCGGCGGTCGCGGCGCCTCGGCCACCGCCGCGTAGCGGTCGATCGGCCGTTCGCCGACGGCCTCGTCGACGCCGGCATCGCCATACCAGCGAAGAAGCTGTTGCCACGACATTTGGTGGGGCGGTTGAGCGAGGGACATGGCGGAAGGTTAGCATGCGGCGGATGGCCCATACAAAGGCCGGCGATACAAAGGCCGGCGATACAGGGGTCGGCAGGCGGGAATGGCTATGCTATAGAAGCGGAAAATTAACCCTACCGACACGACGCCTAAGGCCTGGGAGCATTGGGAATGGAACGGGAATCGATGGAATTTGACGTGGTCATCGTTGGTGGCGGGCCGTCCGGGCTGGCCGCGGCGATCCGTCTGCGGCAGCTTTCTGCGGAAAAAGGCACCGACCTGTCGGTCTGCGTCATCGAGAAGGGATCGGAGTTGGGGGCGCATACGCTGTCCGGCGCGGTCCTCGAACCACGGGCATTGAACGAGCTGATACCCGACTGGAAAGAACAAGGCGCGCCGCTCAACACCCCGGTGGGTGACGACCGGTTCCTGTTCCTGACCGGGCGCCGCGCGATTCGCCTGATGACCCCGCCCTCGATGCATAACGAAGGCAATTACGTGGTCAGCCTGGGCAATGTGGTGCGCTGGCTGGGCAGCCAGGCCGAGGCGCTGGGCGTCGAGATCTTCCCCGGATTCGCCGCGGCCGAGGTGCTGTACGACGAGAACGGCGCCGTGCGCGGGGTCGCCACCGGCGATATGGGGGTCGGCAAGGAAGGGGAGCCGACCGCCAACTTCACGCCGGGCGTCGAATTGCTGGCGCGCCAGACCATCTTTGCCGAAGGCTGCCGGGGATCGCTGACCAAGACCCTGCTGGGGCGCTTCGATCTGCGCAACGGGGTCGATCCGCAGACCTACGGCATCGGCATCAAGGAGCTGTGGGAAGTCGATCCGGCCAAGCATGTCCCCGGCCTGGTCATGCACAGCGTCGGTTGGCCACTCGATTCGGAGACCTATGGCGGCTCGTTCATCTATCACCTGGAGAACAACCAGGTGGCGGCCGGTCTGGTGGTCGGGCTCGACTACAAGAATCCCTATGTTTCGCCCTTCGAGGCGTTCCAGCAGTTCAAGACCCATCCGTCGGTGCGTCCGTTGTTCGAAGGCGGCCGCCGCATCGCCTATGGCGCCCGCGCCCTGTCCGAGGGCGGCTGGCAGTCGATCCCCAAGCTGACCTTTCCCGGCGGCTTGCTGATCGGCGACACCGCCGGCTTCCTCAACATGCCCAAGATCAAGGGCTCGCATACCGCCATGAAGTCGGGGATGGTGGCCGCCGAGGCGGTGTATGAGGCATTGTCGGGCGAGGCTTCGGGGCCGGTCGAGGTGACCGCCTATCCGGAGCGGCTAAAGCAGTCCTGGCTGTGGCAGGAGCTCTATCTGGCGCGTAATGTCCGTCCGTCCTTCCATTGGGGCCTGTGGGCCGGCATCGCCTATTCGGCCCTCGACGTCTATGTGTTGCGCGGCCATGCGCCGTGGACGCTGCGCAACCACTCCGACCACGACCAACTGCGCAAAGCCAGCGAATCGAAGCCGATTGCCTATCCGAAGCCGGACGGCAAGGTCAGCTTCGACCGGTTGTCCTCGGTGTTCATCTCCAACACCAATCACGAGGAAAACCAGCCGGTCCATCTGCAACTCAAGGACCCCTCGGTTCCCGTCGCCGTCAACCTGGCCCTTTATGACGCGCCCGAGCAGCGCTATTGTCCGGCCGGAGTTTACGAGATCGTAACCGACGACGCCGGACAATCGCCGCGCTTGCAGATCAACGCCCAGAACTGCGTCCACTGCAAGACCTGCGACATCAAGGATCCCACCCAGAATATCAATTGGGTGGTGCCGGAGGGCGGCGGAGGCCCCAACTATCCCAATATGTAAGGAGCGCTCCTCGAACGGGGATCGCGTTTTGGTCTGGAGAAGGTCATGTTGGGATCGGTGATCCGCCGGAGACCCACGATTCGACGTCTTTGCGCCTGTGCCTTGGTTACCGCTCTCGCGGCTTGTTCCGCCACCGTTGCGCCCGAGAGCGGCGCCCAGGCGCCGTCGACCGGCCCGCTGCCGCAGGTGAATTCCGCCACCGGCAGCTTCCTGGCCGGCCGCTTCGCCCAGGAGCAGCATGACCTGCCCGCCGCCGCGGCCTATCTGACCCGGTCCCTGGCCAGCGACCCCGAGAATATCGAGCTGCTGCAGCGGGCGCTGCTGGCGTTGGCCGCCGACGGCCGGATGGGCGACGCCGAGACCTTGGCCAAACGCCTGCTGGCCTATGATGACGAGGCCGCCATTGCCTCGATGCTGGTGGCCGAGCAGGCGGCCAAGGCGGGCGACTGGGCGGCGGTTGAGGCGGCAATGGCCGGCCTGCCGAAGCGCGGCCTCAACAGCTTCATGACGCCGCTGATGGTGGCTTGGGCCAGGATGGGCGAGGGCCGGGTCGACGCCGCGCTGGACGCCTTGGCGCCGCTCACGCAAAACGGCAACTATGCGACGCTCAATGCGTTCCACGCCGCTCTGATCAACGATCTGGCCGATCGGCGCCCGGCGGCCGAACAGAACTACCGGGCGGTCCTGTCCGGCACCGGCGGCCTGACGCTGCGCACGGTCGAGGCCGCGGCGGCGTTCTACCAACGCCAGGGCGAGCCCGACAAGGCCAACCAGGTGCTGGCCCGTTACGGCAAGGAACATCCGGACAGTCCGGCCCTGGAGCACACCGCCAGCAGTCTGCGTCCGGTCGATTCGGCGCAGGCCGGGATGGCCGAGGTGATGTTCGGCGCGGCCGGTTCGCTGCGCCAGGGCAACGCTCCCGATCTGGCGCTGGTGTTCGGCCGCATGGCCCTTGACCTGCGGCCGAACTTTCCCTTGGCCCAGGTCATGGTGGCCGATCTGCTGCAATCGGTCGGCCAGGTCGGGGCCGCCAACGACTTGTTCAAGTCGATCGATCCGGCGGCCTCGATCTACTGGTCGGCGCAGTTGCGCCTGGCGGCCAACCTCGATGACATGGGCGAGGTCGACGCCGCGGTGAAGACCCTCGAGGCCTTGGCCGCGCAACGGCCGGATCGGCCCGACGCCCTGGTCACCCTGGGCGACGTGCTGCGCCGGCACAAGCGCTGGACCGAGGCCGTGGCCGCCTACGACCGGGCGGTGGCCTCCTTCGACAAGCCGCAACGCGAACAATGGGCCGTCTATTACGCCCGGGGTGTGGCGCTGGAGCGCGAGAAGAAGTGGGATCTGGCCGAACGGGACTTCCTGCGGGCGCTGGAATTGGAACCGGACGAGCCGCATGTGCTCAACTATCTGGGCTACAGCTGGATCGAGCAGGGCACCAACCTCGATCAGGCCAAGCGAATGATCGAGAAGGCGGTCGAGCAGCGGCCGACCGACGGCTACATCGTCGACAGCCTGGGCTGGGCCTTGTTTCGCGCCGGCGAATACAAGAAGGCGGTAGAGGCCCTCGAGCGGGCGGTCGAACTGCATCCCGAGGACGCCACCATCAACGATCACCTGGGCGACGCCCTGTGGAAGGTCGGCCGCCACGAAGAGGCGCGCTTCCAATGGCAGCGTGCCCTGGTGTTCGATCCCGAGCCGGAACTGCGTTCGGAAATCGAGCAGAAGCTGAACCAGCGCGAGCCGCCCAGCGGCGCCGTCGGCAAGAACGCGGCGGCGCGGTGAACCGGCCCGCCGACGCCGCGGCAGCGGCGGTGGAGCTGTTCGCCCCGGCCAAGGTCAACCTGACCCTGCAGGTGGTGGGGCGGCGCAGCGACGGTTATCATCTGCTGGACAGCCTGGTGGTGTTCGCCGGGGTGGGCGACAGCCTGCTGTTCACCGCCTCCGACCAGCTTTCCCTGGCCATCGATGGGCCGACTGCCGGCGGCTTGGCCGCCGAACCCGACAACATCGTCTTGCAGGCGGCGCGATTGCTGGCCGAGACGGCCGATCTGATGCCGCGGGCGGCCATCAGCCTGACCAAGCGGTTGCCGGTGGCGGCCGGCATCGGCGGCGGTTCGGCCGACGGGGCGGCGGCCCTGCGCGGCTTGTGCCGCTTGTGGGGCCTATCGGCGGACCAGGCGACCCTCGAGGCGATTGGCCTTCGTCTGGGGGCCGATCTGCCGGTCTGTCTGCGCGGCCAGCCGACCCGTATGGCCGGCATCGGCGAGCGTCTGGAAGCTGCCCCGGCCTTGCCGCCGGCCTGGCTGCTGCTGGTCAATCCGCGGGTGGCAGTGCCGACGCCGGCGGTGTTCAAGGCCCGTCAGGGGCCGTTCTCCGAACCGTCCCCGCTGACCGAATCGCCTGCCGACGCGGCGGCCCTGGCCCGAGCCCTGCAGACCCGCCCCAACGACCTCACCGCGCCGGCGGTCGCCTTGGCGCCGGTGATCGGCACCGTGCTGGCCGCCATCGCGGCGCAGCCGGATTGCCTGCTGGCCCGCATGTCGGGCAGCGGTGCCACCTGTTTCGGCCTGTTCGCCGAGCAGCCGGGTGCCGCCGCCGCCGCCGCCGCCGTGGCCCAGGCCGAACCGGGCTGGTGGGTGACGGCGGCGCCGCTGCTGGCTTGAGGCCGGTGCAAAATTAGTGGCGCCGGCCTCCGTGCCGGCGTTCCGGCGAAGCCGGAAAGCACCCATTTCCGCCGCTCCGCGGCGTAGACCGGCAGGGACGCCGGTCCCACTGAAAATCCTGCTACCGCGTCACCGCGAAGTCCCGCAGGACGCCCATTTCCATCTGGGCATCCATCAGCCGGGCGTTGACCGCATCGCCGATCGAGATGATGCCGATCAATTCGCCATCTTCAAGCACCGGCAGGTGACGCATGCGCCGTTCGGTCATCACTTCCAGGATGCGCTTGGCGCTATCGCTCAGCTTGCAGGTCACCGCCGGGCTCGACATCACGTTCCGCACCGGCATCTCCAACGCGCCGGCGCCGTAAAGCGAGATCGCCTTGACGATGTCCCGTTCCGACAGCACACCCTGCACGTGACCCTTGCCGTCGCACACGACGGCGACGCCGATTCCCTTGTTGGAGAGGAGACCCGCCGCGTCGGCCAGGGAATGTTCCGGGCGGATGGTAAAGACGTTGTGCCCCTTGCGTTTTAGGATCGTCTCGACTGTCATCATTCAGGCCTCGTGATTGACTGCAGGCGCCGTTGGTTCTGCCCGGTCGACCCTGCCGGAGTCTCCTCACGGTAGAGATAGGAGTGCCGCAAGGTGGCTGCCAGGAGAAATGCCAAGGAACAGCCCGGCCGATCGACCGGCCCGCCAATTTCCCCCCGTTCTGCCCGTTGCATCGGGCCGCCGCTTGTCCTAAGGTGCCGATCCCTTCCTATTGGGGCGTAGCCAAGCGGTAAGGCAGCGGGTTTTGGTCCCGCCACCCCAGGTTCGAATCCTGGCGCCCCAGCCAAGCCTTGAAAATCCAATTAAATCAACGACTTAACGTCCACAAAAAAGTGGTTGTGGAAACGTTTGTGGTAACGTTCGTGGTAACGCGCGTGTCCAGTTCCACGCCTTTGTCCAAGCTGGTGCCACCAGAGGCTAGACCCGACGTAGTTTGGCATCTGCGCGTGTGCCCACGGTCATCGGCCATTTTCTCATTGGTGGGGATATGGCAAAGGCTTGAACCGCCGTACGGTCGCTACATCCAGTAGCGATTCTCATACGATCCTAGCGGCGCCCGCACCCCGCGCCCCTTCCCCGTTCCCC
>CAIOJO010000174.1 GCA_903858635.1 uncultured Telmatospirillum sp.
GCAGATCGATCTTCTTGGCCATTTCCACCGACAGGTCGCGGACGATGCGCGGCAGCTTGGCCCAGGCATTGCCGATCGGCTGCATGCGCGTCTTCATGACGCCTTCCTGCAGGTCGGTGGTGATATGCGACAGCCGTTGCAGCGGGGTGGCGAACTCGCTGTCGTCCTTGCCGCGAATCATCTGCAGCAGCTGGTTGCGGGTCAGCACCAGCTCGGAGACCAGGGTCATCAGGTTCTCCAGCAGCTCGACATTGACCCGGATGGTCTGCGCGGCAACCGCCGAATCCTTCAATTCCGGGGCGGCGACCGGCGGCGCGGCGGCCCCGGTAAGGGCCGGCAGGTTGGTGGCGGCCGGGGCCGCGGCGGCGGGAACGGTCTCGTCATCCTCGGCGTCCGCTTCGGGCTGGGCCGCGGCGTGCACCGGTTCGCATTGTGGTTCGGGTTCAGGCTCCGGTTCCGGTTCAGTCTCGGCGGCCGGGGCAACGGCCGGGGCGGCACTCGGCACACGGCCCTCGGCAATGGCATTCAACTGCTCGATCAGGTCCTTGTCGTCGCCTTCGGGCTCGGCCTCGGTCTGCTCGATATGCTGCAGGATCATCTTGATCCGGTCGATCGAGCCGAGGATCAGGGTGACCGCCGCCGGCGTCACTTCGAGCTCGCCGTCGCGGAACTTGCCCAGCACGTTCTCGCCCGCATGGGCCACATGCTCAAGGCGCGGCAGACCGAGAAATCCGCAGGTCCCCTTGATGGTGTGAACCAGACGGAAGATGTTCGACAGGATTTTCGGCTCGGGATTCTGCTCGAGCTTTACCAACTCGACGTCCAGCGTGGAAATGCTTTCCGAGGTTTCGGTCAAGAAATCGCTCAAGAGATCATCCATGTCTACACCTCGCCAGTACCACATAGCCGAGATAGGGAATCGGCCGAAATCGAAGATTGCGGGTCCATTCACCTCCCTCGAGGTGCCGCAGCATCTGGCGATTAAAGCCGGGAATTGTAAACAGAGTACATCGCCAGTCGCTGACCCAACCATTCATTGGTCTACCGACCGTATCGACATAGGTATAGCGGCTTCTTCGACGCCACTTCTTGAAACTCGTGAGCTGCGCTAATCTGACCAATAGGAACCGATCCGCGATGACCGGATCCGGCGGTGGAAGATTTATCAATAACAACCAATCGGGAGGATGGCATGCGGCGCAGACTGGTCAAGGATGTGATCAAGGGGCAATCCGTTCTCACCCTGCCTCCGGAAGCGACGGTGGGCGAAGCGGCACGGCGGATGAAGGCGAGCAAGGTCGGCTCGGTCATCGTGGTGGCCGGCGGAGGGGTGACCGGCATCTTCACCGAACGGGACGCCCTGTTCCGTGTTCTGGCCGCCGGCCTCGACCCCGAGGCGACGCCGCTGGCCAAGGTGATGACCGGCAGCGTCACCACGGTGGCGGCCGACAGCACCTTGCTGGACGCCCTGCATCTCATGCATGAGGGCGAGTTCCGGCATGTGCCGGTGCTGCAGGGCGGCGTTCCGATCGGGATCGTGTCGATCCGCGACGCGTTGGGCAACGAATTGGAGGATTTCCGCCACGAACTGCAGCGCAAGGAAGAACTCACGGAAATCGTCGGCTAGGGGACACATCAGGGGGAACCATGCATTTCGACTTTGCCGATCTTTCGGTCAAGGAGCAGCATAAGCTGCTGACCTCGGCGGTGACGCCGCGCCCCATCGCCTGGGTGGTGAGCCAGGACCGGGACGGTCGCGTCAATGCCTCCCCCTTCTCCTTCTTCAACGTCTGCCAACCCGACCTGCTTCAGGTCTTGCGGATCTCCCGCCAGGAATGGGAACAGAGTCATCCGGGCCACTGAAATGCGGCCAGATCAAAAGTACGGCAGTTTTTTCACGAGGATTGTGTTCCTTGTTGCGGCCCTGTCGGCCCTGGGCAGTTACATAGCCTGGGGCCTGTACTCGGACTACGGTCGAATTGACGACGAGCAGGGTACGCGGCTGGCCCTTCAAGCGAAGACGATCGACCAGAATCTGGGAATCCAATTGGCCGCCGTCGACGCGGCGCTGAAGTCGATCGTCAGGGATATGCCCTACCTGACGGAGTCGGGGAATCCTGTCGGGGCACTCAATCGCCGTCTGAAATCGCTGGATGGCGCCATGCCGGCGGTACGCACCCTGTCGGTGATGGACGGGGAAGGCACGGTCATCGCCAGCGATCAAACCGGGATCGTCGGGCGGAGTCTCCGCGACAGCGATTCTTTCCAGATTGTGCGCCGCGGCCAAGACTCGGCCGTGCTCTATGTCTCGCCGCCTTTCACCACCATCCCTGGCGTCTTCGCGATCGATCTGGCGCGGATGATACCGGATGCGCAGGGCGGGTTTGCCGGCGTTGTCACCGCGACCCTCGACCGTGAGTATTTTAGTACGCTCCTGGATTCGGTGCTCTACGCCCCGGACATGTGGGTGGCGATGACCCATGGCGACGGCGTGCAATTCATCATGGCTCCCTCGCACCAGGGGCAAGATGGAAAATCCCTCGCCGCACCGGGTTCGTTCTTCTCCCGCCACCGCGACAGCGGCAAGGTCGAGAACCTGTTTGCCGGGCTCGTTTATGCGACCGGCGAACGGCGGCTGATGGCCCTTCGGACGATCAGGCCGACCGACCTGCCGATGGACAAACCCCTGGTCGTTGGCGTCAGCCGGGACTTGGAGGCCATTTTTGCGCCGTGGCGACGCGATGTCGTCCTGCAGTCCGGATGGTTTGTCGTATTGGTGGTGATGAGCACCATCGGACTGTATTTCCACCAGAGGTCGCGGCGCCGGTTCGCCCGCATTTCAGCCATCCACGACGCCGAGGAACGGCGCAGCGCCGAGCAACTCCGCGATAGCGAGCAACGGTTCCGGGCCACCTTTGAGCAGGCCGCGATCGGGATTCTCCATACCTCATTCGACGGCCAGTTCCTGCGCTGCAACCAGCGTTTTGCCGGGATCATCGGCTACTCGGCCGAGGAAGTTCCCGGCCTGACGTTCAGGCAGATCACCTGCCCGGACGATCTGGGCAATAGCGCCGAGATGTCGCGCTCGTTGCTGAAGGGCGAAGTCGAGAATGTCGGTTTCGAGAAACGCTATATCCGCAAGGACGGCTCCCTCACCTGGGTCAAGCTGACATCGTCATTGCAACGCGACGGGGAAGGACGCGCGCTCCATTTCGTCACCATGGTGGAGGACATCAACGCCCACAAGTCGGCGGAGACCGAGATTGAGCATCTCGCCTTCCATGACCCGTTGACCCTTCTTCCCAACCGCCGGCTCCTGCTCGACCGCCTCGACCAGGCCCAGGCTTCCCATACCCGCAGCGCCCACAATGGGGCGCTGCTGTTCGTCGATCTCGATCACTTCAAGACTCTGAACGACACCCTCGGCCATGCCATGGGTGACCGCCTGCTTCGCGAAGTGGGCCAGCGTCTTGTCGCCTGCGTCCGCGAAGCGGATACCGTGGCGCGAATAGGCGGCGACGAGTTCGTGGTGATCCTGGAAGATCTCACGGTCGATCCCGAGCGTGCTGCGGCTCAGGCGCAGACCGTCGGCGAAAAGATCCTGGCCACCGTCGGTCAGCCATATCTGCTGGCCGGGCACGAATGCCGCAGTACCCCAAGCATCGGCATCACCCTGTTCGGAGATCAGCGCCTAAGCAGGGATGATCTTCTGAAGCAGGCGGACATCGCCATGTATCAGGCGAAGGCCGAGGGGCGGAACACCCTGAGATTCTTCGACCCGGACCTGCAGACGGCGCTCAAGGCTCGCGCCGCCCTGGAAGCCGACTTGCGCCAAGCATTGGAGGAGAAGCAGTTCCTCCTCTATTACCAGCCCCAGGTGGATGCCGAACGCGGATTGACCGGCGCCGAGGCGTTGCTGCGCTGGTGCCATCCGCTGCGGGGACTGATATCTCCGGCCGAGTTCATTCCTTTGGCGGAAGAGACCGGGCTGATCCTGCCCCTGGGTCATTGGGTGCTGGAAGCCGCCTGCGCGCAGATGGTGGCCTGGGCCAGCCGGTCGCAAACGGCCCAGCTCAGCCTGGCGGTCAATGTCAGCGCCCGGCAGTTCCGCCAAGCCGATTTCGTCGAGCAAGTGCTGGAGGTGGTGACCCGGACCGGCGCCGATCCCCGCAAGCTCAAACTCGAACTCACCGAAAGCATGTTGCTGGACGACGTCGAGGATATCATCACCAAGATGACCGCGCTCAAGGCGCTGGGCCTCCGCTTTTCCCTGGATGACTTCGGGACCGGATATTCGTCGCTTTCCTACCTGAAGCGTCTGCCGCTCAGCCAGTTGAAGATCGACCGATCATTTGTCCGCGATGTGCTTACCGATCCCAACGACGCCGCCATTGCCCACACCATCGTCGCATTGGCGCGAAGCCTGGGGCTGACGGTCATTGCCGAAGGGGTGGAAACCGAGGCTCAGCGGGACTTTCTTGCCGACCACGGCTGCACCGCCTACCAGGGATACCTGTTCGGTCCCCCGGTCACCGCGGAACGATTCGAGCTGTTCCTCGGGCAGGACCTGAGGGTCTGTCCAATGAGTGATGGCCAATGATGAAGCCTCGCCGTTAGCGGCGGGGCCTTGGTCGGTCAGGTTGCGTCTTCCGCCAGAATCGCGACGATCGCCGCCCGATGGACGCGCAGCTTATCGGCCAGCGCCGCGGGCAGAGGCGCTTGGTCGCCGTTCATCACCCAGCTTCCGTCCGGCTGGAATGCGGCGCCAAGCGCGAGAGCCTCCTTCATCAGGCGAAGGGCTGTAGACAGGAAATCAGGACCATCGCTCACATTACAGGTTCCCAGGTTGTCGCATGATGAGATGGCCATGGTGCTCGCGTCGACCGGCGCTGGCAATCCCGGAACGTGGCCGGAGATGCGGCGACCAGGACATTGCCGAGCACGCAGCTTCACATTATGCAGGAACCTGGGCGGCAAACGCCGACCCGACCGCCGCGGCGACGGGGCGGCGAAGTCCGCGATCCGCCAGGATCGGCAGCACGGTGTCGCGGAAATAGGGGAACTCGGCCAGGTAATCGACGAAGGAGACGGTCGTGCCGGCGAACCCGGCGGCCTGCAGGGCGACGATGCCGTCGGCAACCTGCTCCGGCGTTCCAACCAGCGGGAAGCCGCCATGGCCGGCCGCCATGCGGTCGCGAATGAGAGCCAGCAGATCATGCGGAAAGGACTGTGCATGGCTGAACTGCAGCCGGACCAGATTGTCCACCGCTGCCCAGTCGGCGTTGTCCTGAGCAAAATATTGCAGGTAGTCCCGCGCTTCCTTCTCGGTCGGACGGCAGACCACATGCGAGAAGGTCAGGACGCCGACCGATCGACCGGCCTCGGCGGCCTGGGCCTTCAGGGCACGGACCTCATCGGTCGAGCGGGAAAGGTCGATGGCCGGGGTAAACAGGAAGTCGGCATTGCGCACCGCGAAGGCTCGCCCCTCGCTGGAACCGGCGGCATTGATAATCGGCACGCGCCTGGCCGGCCGGGGATCGCCGAGGACATTCTTGAGGTGGAAGATCTTGCCCTCCCAGTCGAAGGACTCGGTCTTCGTCCACAACGCTTTGACGATGTCGAACCACTCCTGGGCGTACTGGTAACGCTCTTCGTGGCCATCCGGCAAGGTGAGGCCGAGGGCTTCGTATTCCGGCTTGTTCCATCCCGCCACGATGTTGAGGCCGACCCGCCCACGGCTGATCTGATCGATTGTGGCGATCTGCTTTGCCACGACGACCGGATGGTTCGGGTTGATGTGGGCCGTCGCGAAGATGGTGATGTTGCTGGTCGAGGCTGTCAGCCCCGCCGCCCAGGTCATCGTCTCGAGGACGGAGCCGTGGAAATTGGTCTCCCCGCCATAGCCGATCCAGCGCGCGATGGGCAGCATGAAATCGATCCCGGCAGCATCGAGCATGCGGGCCAGATTGAGGTTGTTGTCCCACGAACTGACCCAGCGTTCCGGCACCTTGGTCACCGACATTCCCCCCGAGCAGTTGGTCGAGAAGGTGCCAAGGAGGAACTGGTCCTTGTCGAACATGCCGTTCTGATCGCTGCGCATCGCCAAATCTCCCGATGGATAGATTGGAATTTGTATAATACTATCTATCATAATCTGTATCCGTCAACCAGCAGATGGAAGGGGTAATGGGATGAACAATGGCGAGGGCCCACCGCGCGAGCGCCAGGAAGCGCTCGGCCGCAATTGGCATCTGGCGCGCACGCCGACCGAAGTGGACGTCGCGGAAATCGAATATGCGCTGATGTGTGCCTACGAGGCGTTCGGCCGGTGGCAGGCCGAGTGCCTGGCGTCGGTGATCGACATCGCGGCCAGCGGCGCGGAAAACGCCATGCTGCACATCATTCGGATGAACGATCGGCCCAAGACCATCAAGGACCTCGCCCGGATGACGAACCGCGAGGACATCCCCAACATCCAATACAGCCTGCGCAAGCTGATCAAAGCGGGACTGGTGGTACGGGAGGGCAGCGGGCGCTCCGGCGTCACCTATTCGGTGACGGCGAGCGGTCGTGCGGCGACCGACCGTTATGCGGATATCCGCGCTGCGCTGCTGATTGCGGCAATCGATTCGGTACCCGATTTTCCACGGAAACTCGAGGATGCGACGCGCACCCTGGAACTTCTGACCGGCATCTATGAACAGGTCGCGCGCGTCGCCGCGACACACCGGCATTCCAATCGCTGACGGGCAAACGGCAGGCGCCGATGACGCCGACGACCTCTTGCAGTTCTGCCTGTTCGGAGAGGTCGTCTACGGTTAGGTGACTTGCGCGCCCGGAATGCGGTAAAGAATGATCATCGGAAATAGGTGTCCTGTGGCGCTGTTCCGATGACTGGACCGTACTCGGTTTCGGGCAGGCGAGAAACGAGAGGATGCAGCATGGCTGAACCGACCATGCAATTCCCTGGGCGAACAGATTGCCCGTACTCAGGCCGAACTCCGTGACCCTGCGCAGCGTCCGTTCGGATGTCGCGCATCTGCGGGCCGATGTTGCCGATCTGCGGACGGAGACGGCGAATCGGTTCGACGCCGTCGAAGCCCAGATGGACCAGATCCGCGAGACCATGGCCGTGAACCTCAAGGTTCTCCTGGCCGCGATAAAGACGGGCAAGTGAGCGACCGAAGAGTCAAATCAATCGCGGGTCCTTGCCCGATCTCCTTCAAGCCATTGTCGAGGATGCTCTTGGCCCGGGCCTCGGGCCGAAGGCTAACCGACTGGTGCGAGCGGCGACGACAAAACCGATATTTGTCGCCCTCCCTCCCCAGTGCTTCCCCAGGTCTGGAAATGAGAAAGGCTTGCCGACCTATCAGATCCGCAAGCCTTTAAGAGATTGGTGAGCCCGTCGGGATTCGAACCCGAGACCTACTGATTAAAAGTCTATTTTTTCGGCCATCTTGAGACCCGCACAAATCCTGTGTCAACGCCGTAAAGCCTCCTGTATATGGCTGTTTTCCTTGCATGTATGTTGACACACACTGACTTTTGCCTGACACTTAGCGACACAGAAAGACGTGTATCCTGTTGACACAGTGTTGACACGATATGGATATCAGAGCGATATCGGATGCTCGATTTCTGACCCACTGACAACAATCAGTGGGTCGTTGCAGGCGACTCAGGAGCCTACTGATTATGCGCCTATTGGACAAAAAAGATCGCCGCATCCCCGATGGCGTGACCATCGCGGACCTTCCAACCCCTGCCACCGGCAACAAGCTCTACTTCGACGATGACGTAAAAGGTTTCGCCTGCAGGGTCACGGCGGCGGGTGCGAGGTCGTTCGTGCTCGACTATCGCGTTGGTCAACGCCAGCGCCGTTACACCATCGGTTCCCACCCTGATTGGACTGTCGCCGCCGCACGCGAAGAAGCCAAGGGCCTCAAAAAGAAGATCGACCGAGGGGAAGACCCGATGGGCGAGCGCCACGAGGTACGGGCAGCGCCAAACGTCGCCGACCTGATTGACCGCTTCAAAACCGATTACCTTCCGGCGAAGCGCGAGTCGACCCAGAGAGACTATACCGCTCATCTCGACAAGCTGGTGCGACCGACTCTTGGCAAGACCAAGGTGGCGGACGTTACCCATTCCGACATTGACGGACTGCACCGCGACATTTCGAAGGGAGCGCCGTACCGCGCCAACCGTGTGGCTGCCGTGCTGTCGAAGATGTTCACTCTGGCCATCCGCTGGGGCTGGCGTAGCGACAATCCGGTGAAGGGATTGGAGAAGAACCAGGAGGACCGCCGCAACCGATACCTGACCGGCGAAGAATTGGCCCACCTGTCGACCGCGCTACAGGAACACCGCGACCAGAAAAGCGCCAACGCCGTTCGGCTGCTGTTGCTGACCGGCGCCCGCCGTATGGAAGTGCTGGCCGCGACGTGGGCGATGTTCGACCTGGAAACCGGGGTATGGATCAAGCCGAGCGCCCACACGAAGCAGGCCAAGGAACACCGAGTCCCCCTCTCCGCTCCTGCCCGCAAGTTGTTGAGCGATATGAAGGAAGCGGCCGAGGCCAAGGCCAAAAAGGACAAGAGCCAAGTCAGCCTATACGTGTTTGCTGGAAGATCGAAAGACGATCCGCACCTTACTGATATAAAACGCACATGGGACAGCCTGACAGAACGCGCGACGGTGCTTCTCTGGGCGACCAAACCCGAGACACCGGCCGGCAAGATCGTGAAGCGGTTGACGGTCGAACAGGACGGCAAGACCACCCTACCCGCCTTCGCCGATGTGGCGAAGTCGGCCGCCGCTGAGGACGTGACGCTACCTGCCGGGCTGATGGATTGCCGGGTGCATGATCTTCGGCACAGCTACGCATCGATCCTGGCCAGCGCCGGTCTGTCATTGCCCGTGATCGGCGCCCTTCTCGGCCACACCCAACCGGCGACGACCGCCCGCTACGCCCACCTTCTTGACGATCCGCTACGGGCAGCAACCGAGCGTGTCGGCGCCATCGTTGAGGCCGCCGCCGGCAGAGGCAAGACCGCAGACGTGGTCGAGATCCACGGGCGCAAATAGGTCAGCGCCGACCCCGACTTGCCCTTGGCCCGTGTACATGATGCGTGTGCCCACGGTCATCGGCCATTTTCTCATTGGTGGGGATATGGCAAAGGCTTGAACCGCCGTACGGTCGCTACATCCAGTAGCGATTCTCATACGATCCTAGCGGCGCCCGCACCCCGCGCCCCTTCCCCGTTCCCC
>CAIOJO010000175.1 GCA_903858635.1 uncultured Telmatospirillum sp.
GGCGCCGGTGACCAGGGCGAAGCCGCCCTCGCCGGCGAGTTGGGCGACCCGCCAGCAGAAGGACTGGATCCGTGGGGTGACGTGCAGCGCCTCGACCGGTGTCAGCGGCGGCGAAAATCCGCTCTTTTCCGGCGGCATGTTGATTGGCAGGTCGTCCCCGGAGTCCATAGAAGGGGCCCGCCCCCGGAGCGGAGCGCCTTTGGCGCGCAGCGGAGCGTAGGGGGCGGGAAGTCGCTGTGGACCCCCGGGGGCGACCGGCGGGCAATGGGGGGGAAGCGCGCTAGCGACGATTACGATGGCCGGCACGTTGCTGCCGCCATCGTTTGATTCTCAGCCTGTTCACTGGGTTCTGGGCTGACAGGCCGCCTGCCGGCGCGATAAGACCCTGCCAATGTTGGCAGGCTGGCACGGCGCCGATCCTAACCTGGCAGTTTGCTTCGGCGCCGTGCCCGACACCGTGCAGGGCACGAATGCAGGGGGATTATGGCCCGCGGGAGGGCCCGCGTCCACAGGACGTGGTGGCTTGCTCCAACTGTGTCGACGGAACGCCGGCACGGCTGTTCTGGTGCTTGCGCTGCCACGCCCAGGTACTCATCTGCAGCCACTGCGATCGCGGCCAGGTGTACTGCGCCGACGGCTGTGCCCAGCAGGCGCGCCGCCGGTCGCTGCGCGAGGCCGGCTGCCGTTACCAGGCAAGCCGCCGTGGTCGCATCAATCATGCGGCGCGATCTCGCCGCTACCGGGTGCGCAAAAATAAAGTGACGCATCAGGGTTCACCGCCGGCCCCTTCGGATGGTCCCTTGGTCGCGGGCCCGGCGGTGGCCGTGACGGCAGTATCGTCCACCGACAGAACCGGCCGGCCGCAGTGGCATTGCCATTGCTGCGGTCGCCGCTGTCCGGAATTCGTCCGCCGCGACTTCCTGCGGCGCCGCCGGGGTCCCTGGAGCAACCGAAGAGGACCTCGTCGTGGCCATTCCCCCTGACGTCGAAGCACAAATCCTGCGCTATCATCACGCCGAAAAGTGGCCGGTGGGCACCATCGCCCGACAGCTGCGGCTTCACCGCAACACGGTTGTCCGGGTGCTGGCGCAGGCCGGGCTGCCGCGGGTCGGCCCGGCGCCCCGGCCGTCGGCGATCACCCCCTATCTGCCTTTCATCCTCGAAACTCTGACCAAATTTCCGACACTGACCGCCAGCCGCCTGCACGCGATGGTATGGGAGCGCGGCTACCGGGGCCAACAGCGCCACTTCCGGCACCTCATCGCCTGCCATCGGCCACGACCGTCGGCGGAGGCCTATCTGCGCCTGACCACCCTGCCCGGCGAGCAGGCGCAGGTCGACTGGGGACACTTCGGCCAGATGACCATCGGCCGGGCATCCCGCCCGCTGATGGCCTTCGTCGCCGTGCTCAGCTTTTCCCGGCAGATCTTCCTGCGCTTCTTCCTCGATGCCCGCATGGAAAACTTCCTGCGCGGCCACCTCGGCGCCTTCGCCGCGTGGGACGCGGTGCCGCGGGTGATTCTGTACGACAATTTGAAGAGCGCCGTGCTGGAGCGCCACGGCGATGCCATCCGCTTCCATCCTACCCTGCTCGACTTCGCCGGCCATTACCGTTACGAACCCCGGCCGGTGGCGGTGGCGCGCGGCAACGAAAAAGGTCGGGTGGAGCGAGCGATTCGCTATGTACGCGATAGTTTCTTCGCTGCCCGCAAGTACACCGACCTGAACGATCTCAATGCCCAGGCCGAGGCCTGGTGCCGGGGGCCGGCGGCCGATCGGCGCTGTCCGCAACAGGACACCGCCACCGTCCGCGAGGCCTTCGCCATGGAGGCGCCGCATCTGCTGAAGCTGCCGGACCCCCCTTATCCCGTGGTCGAACGGGTGGCGGTGGCGGTCGGCAAGACCCCCTATGTCCGCTTCGACAGGAACGACTACTCGGTGCCGCATACCCATGTGCAGCGCCCGCTGACGGTGCTGGCCGATCCCGACCGGGTGCGCATCGTCGACGGGGCGAAGGTCCTGGCCTGCCACTGCCGCAGCTACGGCAAAGGCGAGCAGATCGAGGATCCCGCCCACATCCAGGCCCTGGCCGGGCAGAAGCGCCAGGCCCGTCACCATCGTGCCACCGATCAGCTGACCAGCGCGGCGCCGGCCAGCCAGACCCTGCTCGCCCGGGCTGCCACGCGTGGCGACAATCTCGGCACCATCACCGCCGCCCTGATGCGGCTGCTGCGCCGTTACGGGGCAGCCGAATTGCAGGCAGCCATCGCCGAGGCCCTCGATCGCGATGCGCTCCATCCCGGCGACGTGCGCCTGCTCCTGGAACGTCGGCGCGAAACCCACCGGCAGCCGCCGCCCGTCAGCATGATCCTGCCCGCCCATGTGCGGGACCGCGATGGCGCCGTCCAGCCGCATGCGCTCGACACCTATGACCAGCTGAAGGAGGCTTCCCATGAAGAACCCTGACGCATTGCAGGTCCGGGCCAAGGCATTGCACCTGCATGGCCTGCTGGCTCATTGGTCGGAGGCCGCCGCCGGCGGCTGGGCCGAGGCTCTGCTCGGATGGGAAGAGGAAGAGCGAGGCCGCCGCAGCCTGGAGCGCCGCCTCCAGGACGCCCATATCGGCCGCTTCAAGTCGATCTGCGACTTCGACTGGACTTGGCCGAAGCGCTGCGACCGCGCCAACTTCGAGGCGCTGATGACGCTGGATTTCCTCAAGGAGGCGACCAACGTCGTGCTGGTCGGTCCGAACGGCGTCGGCAAGACCACGCTGGCGCGGAATCTCGCCCACCAGGCGCTGATCCACGGCCACACCGTGCTGGCCACCAGTGCCGGCCAGCTGCTCGGCGACCTCTCCGCCCTGGACAGCGATTCCGCCCTGCGCCGTCGGTTGCGCCACTATGGGGCGCCGGCGCTGCTGCTGATCGACGAGGTCGGCTACCTGTCCTACTCGAACCGCCATGCCGACCTGCTGTTTGAGCTCATCAGCCGCCGTTACGAGCAGAAAAGCACGGTGGTGACCACCAACCGGCCCTTCGCCGAATGGCGCGAGGTTTTCCCCAACGCCGCCTGCGTCGTCTCCATGGTCGACCGCCTCATGCACAACGCCGAAATCGTCGCCATCGACGGCGAATCCTACCGCGTCAAGGAAGCCCGCGAACGCGCCGAACTGCGGGCAAAGCAACGCCGGGGAGGACGGTGATGGCCAGGCGCAAAGGCAAAGAACGCCGGCCCGGCGGCGCCGTTTGCATCAGGTGCCGGGCAGCCCAGCAGACCGCACGATCCCCCGGGCTCCCGCTCACCATCCCCCTCGGCGTCCCCACCTACTGGTCTCCCGAACAGGCTGTCGCCGTCTACGAACTGATAGACGAACTGCGCGATCTGATCTGCACCATGTACCAGCCAGATTTGTACGACCAGATCCGCCGGGATCGGCAGTCGGGATCCGTCGATCCTGTCCCCATCACGGAAGACGATCTGCCATTCTGAACCATCATCCAGACCACCAAGGGGCCGCCTGCGGCCCCTTCTTCTTGCCCTCCATGGCGCCCCCGCCGCCGTTTAGCGCCGCCAAAAAACCGCGGATTTACACCGGCGCCAACACGCCTTGATCACCACCCGCATGTCCACTGCCTGGTCACCGGCGGCGGCCTGTCCGCCGACGGCACGGTCTGGCACCCCGCCGCCAACGGCTACCTGGCGCCGATCCGGGCCATCGCCAACGGCGTGCGCGGCCGCTTCCACGCCGCCGTCACCCGGCGCTTCCCAAACCTCGACATCCCGCCCGAGGTCTGGACCATGCCCTGGGTGGTCCATGTCACCGCCTGGCCGCCTGGCGAGGACGCCATCCTCGAATACTTGGCCCGCTATGTCTTCCGCGTCGCCATCACCGACCGCCGCATCCTCGCCGTCGACGACGACTCCGTTACCTTCCAGTACAAGGACCGCAAGAGCGGCCACATGAAGACCTGCCGGGTTTCCGGCCACGAATTCCTGCGCCGATTCCTCCAGCATGTCCTGCCCAAGGGCTTCCACAAGGTCCGCTACGCCGGCCTCTGGCATCCCACGAAGCGCGACCAGCTCCAGCGTCTGCAACAGGTCCTGCTGCTCGACCGCCGTGAGACCTTGCCGGCCGAGGACATCGCCGCCATGACCGAGGCGGTGCCGACGGCCGACGGCGGCACATCGCCCTCAACGCCTCGCCCTTGTCCTCACTGCCGCCAAGGCCACTTCGTCTTTTTCCGCCGAGTGTCGCCGATCCGCCCGAGGGCGCCATGATCCACCCGGCTGCCGTCCCGTCTTTCCCTGTCTGTCCTGCCGGCGAGGTCGTGCCAACGCCGCCATGCGGTCCTGCGCCGTCACGCCGGCCAGATCGGTTCGACCGCTGCTCCTGCGCCCGTCGATCCGAGCGACCGGCGCGCCCATATCGCTGCCAACACCCTCGTCGGCTACGTCTTCGCCCGTCGTGGCGACCCATTCCAGCCGCCGCAGACACCACCCCACGGTGAAATCCCCATACCACCGATTCTCCCGCCCCGATGGAACGTCCCGGTCCGCGTCCGTCCAACCGAGCCTGCGCGCCCGCAAGGGGCGCGCAAACTCTGATTCGTTTTGACGTGAAGGTTACGGTCACCGAAAAACCAGCAGCAGCCAGTCGCGGCCACTTTTCGATTGACCTTCACGTCGCCTGACGGGTTGTCACCCGACAAGTCGGCGAATGGGGGCGGCCCGCGATTGGCCCCACCTGGTCGGCCCTGGCCCAACAGTCGTGTCACCAGCCGCCAAATCGATTCTCGGCCGGTTTTCAGGCCTACCCGGCCACGGAAGCGCCCGCACTTTTGACGAAAGGCGCCTCACGGGGCGGGGCCATCCGCCAGCGCCACCACTACCCTGACGAATTTGGTGCGGGTCGCTGGCGCCATCGCCATATAGGCCCGAATCAGCTCCAGTTCCGACCGGGTTGTGCGGCCGTCCACCGCAGGCGCGGTCTCAGCCGGGGCCGGCCCGCCGTCAACATCCTTGAACAACGCCCCCACGGTGACCTGCAGGGCCTGCGCCAGGTCCCACATCCGAGACGAGGTAACCCGGTTCAGTCCAGTTTCGTACTTGCGCATTTGCTGGACAGAAATGCCCAGCAATTTCGCCAGGCCGTCCTGGCTCAGGCTGCGGCCGATGCGCAGATCGCGGATGTTGGTGCCGACGATGCGGTCGACGTTAACCTGGTCGCCGGTGCGCCGTGGGCCTGCTTTGCCAGCCATAGTGTGCTTCCTCGCGAGATTGGCTTGCCGCTGACCATACCCGGTTCCGCCGACTTGGTCACCGGTCCCGCCAAGGCTGGGGGCCGAGTGCCAGCGGAACAGGCCACGATCGACGTCACCAGGTGGCCACCTGGTCGTCGGGGAGCGCGACGACGACGAGCTCGGCGACAGGGGGGGGCGGAGAATGCGCCACGGATCATACCCGGTTTCGGCTGCCTGATCACCGGCCGCGCCGAGGCCAGGTCGGCATAGCTGGGCTCCGGGGAATTGGGCAAGGCTGCCGATAATCCACACCTATCGGGCGGGCGGGCGACCCACCTCCATGTCGGTTCTCTGCTCCTCAGGGCCCAAGCTGTCATCGTCACCCCGGCGAAATGTCCGATCCCGCAAGGTCACGTTGACAGCGGGTGGCTGCCGTGGCATCCATCGGCATCCCCCACACCTTCCAGTCCTTGGAAAGTAGGCGCCTCTGTGACTCAATCTCTGACCGCCGACCTCGTCTCGGCGTTTCTCAAGAAGAACCGGGTGGCCGCCGCCGACGTCCCGGATCTGGTCCGCTCGTTCTCGTCGGTCGTTGTCGGTGCCGGGGCGGCTGGACAGAAGGAGCAGGTATCCAGGCAACCAGCGTGTCACCCTAAGAAATCGGTGACCTCGGATTACATTATCTGCCTGGATTGCGGCAAGCGGTTCAAGAGCCTGAAGCGACATCTGCACACCGCCCACGGGCTGGCGGTGGGCGAGTATTTGGCCAGATGGGATCTGCCGGCGGAATATCCGATGGTCGCGCCGAAATACGCGCTGCGGCGCGCGGAGCTTGCCAAGGGCTTTGGACTGGGTCGGAAGGCGGTGGTGGCGACGAAGCCCATGAAGGCGTCCGCCATGCCGCCAGCCGCAGCGCCGATCACCAAGCCGACGGTGCCGACGGCGCGACCTGCCAAGCCGAGTCCGGTGACAACGGCGGTCGTCACGGACACGGCGACAGCGCCACGCAAGCGGCTGGGGCTGCCCACCGCCGCCGTTCCGACGCCAATTCCTGTGGCGCCGCCCGAGCCGGTCGAGCAGCCCAAGGCACCAAGACATCGCTATCCCGCCAACCGATGGGCGAAGGCGTCGGCGTAGACGGCCTTCGCCCCCGACGGACGCATGGCACGGGGCCGCCTGGGCGGCGCGATTTCGGTGAGGGCATGGCCCGCCGCCACCAGTGAAACAGTCCGGCCGGCCCGGGGTTTGGGCAAGTCCTCGCCGCCCTTTCACCTTGCCCATACTGACCAAGGTGCGGGAGGACTTCAGGAAGTCTTCGAAATCCCGCCCATAAGGGCGGTTATGCGACTGGCGGGCGGCCGACGCTCTTGCCCTGCGCCGGTGCGGGCCTTGATAAGCTCCCTCTCGAACTCGGCCAGCCC
>CAIOJO010000176.1 GCA_903858635.1 uncultured Telmatospirillum sp.
CGCAGCCAGCGCCGGGCGGCATCGGCCTTCGCCGCCAGATTGTTGCCGGTCGCGGCCAGCAGCACGCGGGTTGGCAAGCCGCTGGTGACCGTATTCGACCCCAGCAGACGATCAGACCATTCTCGCGCCGTCATCAGGGCATCCAGCGGGCCGCCTCCGATGGCGTCGGTCCAGTTATCGAATTGCAGGCTCGACGCGCCCGACAGCAGGACAGAGGTGATCCGCTTGCGCTGTTCCTCATCGACATTAAAGCCGGTGACCGGCGGCACCAGCGTTGCCGTTCGACCGAACAGCAGATGGTTGACCGCCTCTACCAAGAGGCCCTTGCCAGAGCCTGGCGTGGTCGCCGAGACGATATAGCCCGGCGCTAATTCCAGAAGCTGCCGGATAGAGCCGCTCAGAATATAGGCCAGCGTCACCGACTGTCCCAACGCTTGATTGTCGAATTGGAACTCGCTGAACGGTTCCAGAAGGAAGTCACTGGCCTCGATAGCATCGTCGAGGGTTGGGTGCTCCAGAACGTCCAGAGCGGGGGCCGACCCGGAATAGTACAGCGCCATCTCGCGGTCATAGCCGGCGGCGTCGTGGATGTCGCCGGTATCGAGCCGCATGATCGGAACATCGGTCAGGCCGAGTAGGTATGGCACCGACCAGTTCCCGGTGTTGGCCGACAGGCCCGCGACAATCTCCATCGGCGGATCGACATAAACCTGTTCCATTTCCTTGTTCAGAACGAACCAATCAGCTACCTCGGCCAGCCGCAGGCGGATGTCGTGATCGGTCATAGTGACGATGGAGAGCCCCGCAGCCCGATCTTCCTTTGTCGCGGCAACACGGGAGAGCCTACCGCCGCGATGATAGACTTCAGGCGGCGACTGGTTCCGCAGCACATGGTCCGCAGCCTTGACCAAGTACTCCAGCTTCCCTTCCGCAACGACGATTTCGGGCTTCCCCGATGCTTGGCGCGTTTCCTTCCTGGATTCGCGGGCCTTCCTCTCGTCGTGTTCCTTCACGGCGGCATTCAGATCGCGCTTGCCCACCCCGGACAGCTTGCACGCATGGGCGATGAGCGAACCCCTCTCGTCGGGTCGGACCTTTGCCCTGTCCAGAATATCCAGCAGGGCAGAATTAGCGTCCTTACCCGCTATCTCCAGCGCCGCCGTTGCCGAGGCAAAGTCGTGCCATAGATGATAGACGCGGCTGCCGTGGGCGAGGCTGTTGATAATCGGGCAGCCGGTGCCTGTGTTGCGGAACACCTTGGCCTTGCCGGTGCCGTACTCGACGCCTTCGACCGGATCGGCCAACGTCTCGCCTTCGAACTTGTCGGGATCGGCCAGCACCGCCGACACGGTGACGGTGCCGATCTCCGGGTTGTCGAACACCAGTTCGTCGGCACCGCACAGATCGCCGGCCAGCCGTGACGTAACGAGCCGCCGGGCGATAGCCTCGTGAACACCGCGCTTCACCAACCCCTCAACCGCGTTGTTGACGTATTCGCGTTCCACCTTATCGGCTACGGGCTTGATCGCCGCCTTGCTGGTGTTCAGCATGGTGGCCAGGGTGGCGGATTCCTCGGGCGTCAGGTCGGCAAGAACATGAGTGTCAACGATCTCGCCGTCCCGATGCTTGGCGGTGCGCTTGTCCTGATCCTGGGTCAAACCGGGGCCGAGCTGCGGTGGACCTTCAAAAGCCAGCCGCTCCGGGCACCACACCAAGACATCAACGATGGACCGCTCCAGAAGCTGGCCGGCTTTTCCGACCATGTGCCAGCCCATCCCCGCCAGCCAGCACCGCTGATGCAGAACTTTCAGGAACCGCTCGGCATCGGCCCCGTCCGCGATGGCGATATAGAGGTGCTCCCCGCCGCTGTTCGGGAACTCATGACCATCTTCCTCACGGATAATGCCGGCGCTGGTGGACGCTCTGTGTACCCGCCCAGCCTGCTTCAATTCCGGCATGACGGCGTAGAGCGATTTGACGAAGCCATCGTGAACTTTGACACGGGCATTCACGTCATCGGGCATGGCCTTGCGGTCATAATCCAGCAGCAGGAAGGCGGGCTGGCCGGGGCGATAGTCGATGTGTTCGCGGGTTCGGGCGATGATGTTGCCGGACGCCTTGGCCTTCACCGCGATGTCGGCGGCGTCGGCGGCGGTGCTGATCATGGTGCCGGTCGCCAACGCCTGATTGGATACGAGGCCGTTGATGATGCGGGCCAGCCCCGAGAACACTTCGCCATTGGTGAGTCCGACGCGGAGGGCGGTGCCGCAGTACATGGAGCATGGCGAGCCGTCGATCTTGAGACCTGGCCCGTCCTGGGTGATGCGCTTGGAGAGCGGTCCGCCGGATTTGGAGAAGACGGTCATTTCGATTGTGCTGTTCATAATCGCCCTCTTACTTCAGCCACAGGCCGGACGGCGCGAACACCGTCACGGATTTGCGGGCGCGAGAGACAGCCGTATACAGCCACCGATGGTCGTCGGCGCCGTAGCCGTAAGCTAGGACAGCGACATGCGGCCATTCGGACCCCTGAGCGGTGTGGGC
>CAIOJO010000177.1 GCA_903858635.1 uncultured Telmatospirillum sp.
GGGCCGATTAAGTCTATGACGCCACCAATCGATTCAGGACAAAACTCATCGCATCACCATCGCAGATTCACCGATCCACCCCGTTGGTTGCTATGTGGTTGCTACAGCAAAAAGGGGCTAGGCGCCAAAGCGTAAGTGGGGCAAAACCCCGGGCAACGCCTCCTCGCCCCGCACAGCGGGGCGAGGATCGAGGTGAGGGGCCGCGCGTCTGCGCGGCACATGACTCATCTTTAGTTGAATCTGCGAATCGACTGTGATTCGATGGCGGCATGCCGAAGTTGCCGCAAGATGTCGATACACTTTCCCCCGATGGGCTCAAGCAGTTGGTGATTGCGCTGCTGGGCAAGGTCGCAGCTTTGGAAGAGAAAGTTGCGGCGCAAGCCGAGGAGATCGCCCGGCTCAAGGGCTTGAAGGGCAAGCCGCAGATTAAGCCGTCGACACCTTCGGGAATGGACAAGGCGGCTTCGAGCCGGGCAGAGCGGGAATGGCGGAAGAAGCGGCGGCGCGGCGCGAAAGCACCGACGGTGCCGGTCGAGGAACGGGTCATCGCGCCCCCCGACATCCCGCCGGGATCCCGGTTCAAAGGCTACGAGAGCTTTACCGTTCAGGACCTCAAGATCGAACCGCGGGTGGTGTGCTATCGCCGCGAGCGGTGGCTGACGCCGGACGGGCGGACGATTTTGGCACCGCTGCCCAGCGGGGTCGGCGATCACTTTGGGCCCGAGGTCAAACGCTTCATTCTTGCCCAGTATCATCAGGGGCAGACAACGGTACCGCGGTTGGTGCAGTTTCTGGAATCGCTTGGTTTCGCCATCTCCAAACGGCAGGTCGTGCGCATTCTGACCGACAACAAGGACGCCTTCGTCAGCGAAGCGCAAGACGTGCTGCGCGCCGGCCTCGGTCATGCCGACTGGATCTCGGTCGACGACACCGGCGCCCGCCACAAGGGCCGCAACGGCTATTGCACCCAGATCGGCAATGATCACTTCACTTTCTTCGCCACCACCGGATCGAAGAGCCGAGAGAATTTCCTTTCTTTGCTGCGCGCCGGCCACGCCGATTATGTCCTGAGCGGCGACGCCTTCGCCTATATGCGCCAACGTCATCTCTCGGCCGCCATCATCGCCAAACTGGCCGAGCATCCCGAACGGCGCTTCGCCGATTTGGCGGCTTGGATGGCGCACCTCGAACACCTCGGCATCACCGGGATGAAGGTTAATCCTGACCCGGTGACCATCGCCACGGAGGGGGCATTGTGGGGGGCGGTTCTTGACCACGGCTTCCTTGATGGAACGGTCGTGCTGTCAGATGACGCCGGCCAATTCAATATCGGGAACCATGCTCTATGCTGGGTTCATGCCGAACGGCTCGTGCACAAGCTTGACACTTTTACCGAAACGGCGCGCAAGTCCAAGGACCGCGTCCAGTCGCTGATCTGGTGGTTCTATGCTGATCTCAAAGCCTATTGCCAGGCGCCCGACCCGGACCGCAAAGCCGCCCTCAAGGTCCGTTTCGATCGAATCTTCAAGAGAGAAACCGGATTTACCACCCTCGACCGTCTGCTTGTCAGACTGCACGCCAACAAGCCGGAACTCCTCAAGGTCCTCGATCATCCGGAAATCCCGTTGAATACCAACGGCTCCGAAAGAGATGTCCGATCTCAGGTGACCCGCCGCAAAATCAGCGGCACCACCCGCAGCGACGATGGACGCGATTGCCGCGACACCTTCTTGGGGTTGGCGAAGACTTGCCAGAAACTTGGCATATCATTCTGGGACTATCTCGGGGCCAGACTGGGCGCCCTGTCGGCCGATGCCGTCCCCGGACTCGCCGGTCTCGTCGCCGCCCGCTGCCTCGCCTGACCGGCGACCAATCCCGCCAAA
>CAIOJO010000178.1 GCA_903858635.1 uncultured Telmatospirillum sp.
ATTGCTACAGATTTTTTCTGTCACCCTCTTCGAGAAAATCGATATGAAACAAGCGCTTACCATCAACGAATACAAACCCGATACTTCGCAAATAACTAACCAATTGAATCTATTCGCGTTTTAACCGGACAGCAGTGTATTCATAGACATCTCGATGGACCAGATTGAAATGGAGCCGGAGGCACGAGGCATCGCGGTGGAACAGCACTGCCGTCCCTCCCGGCGCTGTGACGAAATCGACCGCCAATCGAACACTTACGGCCGCATCTCCGATATTTTCCCGGTAGAGGACATCCGAGATCACAACACAATCAAACCTCTTTTTGAGGTTGTCATCGTAGAGATCAAACATCGAGCGGTGCAAGAAAGCAAAGCGATCTCCCCCGCATCGGGATTTTGCCGCGTCGAGAGACGCCAGATCGGTGTCGCACCCAATAACGATGTGGCCGGAAAGCTGCTCGGTGATGCGGCCGTCGCCGCAGCCGATATCGAGACAAGACTGCTCGGGTTTGTTGGGCAACAAGCTCAACAGCGTGCGAACCCGTTGCATCTCATGGTCATCGGTCCCTAGCATCACCATCGCCTTCTGCGTCATCGCTACGGCGTCTTATCACTCTTGCGTCAGATGAAAATTGGGGTGGCGGGTCCGCGCAAGCTGTTTCTCTTCATCGGTGGTCGGCCGTTTCACCAAGGTAAGGCTCATCGTGTCGACCGCCCGAGGAACCCGTAGGATCTCATCGCCCAAATTACCGGACAGCTCCATCTGCCGGCCCAGAGCGGAGGAGGCGTACTTGACCGTGACACAGTCAAAGCGATAATCCAGCCAACCCATGTTCCAGAATTTCTCGGTGAACTCAGACCAGGATGTCTCATTAAAGGCCCGCCGACATCGTGAATCGTTCCAGGCGCTGAGCGACAGCTCGTAGGGCACCTCGATTTCCATGCGCCCGCCGCTCTTCAGCAAGCGAAGGCAGTGATCCATCACCCTGCGCATGTCGGCAACGTACTGCAGCACCTGCTTCGCCGTGACCTCGTCGAACATTCCTTCGCCCAGGACGATCTTGCCGTAGCGCGAAGAAACCGATTTCGGCCAGGTGACGGGCTCCGACAAATCGAGGACGACGTCGGGATTTGCCGCCGGGTCCGGATCGACATTCAAATAACCGAGCCGGTATCCACTGCCGCAACCGAGGTTCATCATTGTCGGAACGACCGATTCCTCGCCGAGCTTACGTTGTGCGCGAGAGCTTCCGAGGGCAGCTTCCAGCGCCGCCGCGAATTCTGGCAGCGGGTCCAGCGACCGGAAGTGTTCGATCCGCCGGAAGGCCTCGAGCTTGAACTCGGCGCGATTTGCCAGCGTTCTCGCGACGAATTCGGCCAAAGGTTCGTCTGCCGGAAGGAAGAGGCTCCTCTCATAGCCTGGCGGCGCCGACTCGGTCCGATAGCGCTCGGAAACGACAGGCACCGAATTGGTCAGCGGAAAAAAACAACGCAATTGTTCAAGCGGCTGGCCTTCGAAATGATGCAGGTTAAGCACAGCCCGCGACGCAGCGATATGGGCGGCTAGTTCCGGCCCGTAGAGGCCAAACAGCGAGACGACGTTGACACCCTTCGCCTTGATCTCGTTCAACAGCTGTAAACGGCGGGCAGACAATGATCCGTAAAATAATAATTCGATCGATTTTTCTTTACGGGTAATGCAATCAAGTTCTTTGCAATAATAAAATGGGATGAGAGCCTTTTTTCTGCATTCCATATTGTTAATGTTATCTGGGGAGTAATCCCAAACGTAAAATGGCTCCAGTTTTTTCCGATATTCTGCCGAATTGAAGAGGCCCCTGGCATCACCGATCGGTTCGGAATTAAAAATGATAGCGTCTTGAGGCAAGGTAGAAAAGTCGCTCAACAGATGAGCGCAAAAAATAATGTTTAGAACATTGGGCTCAAATCTATTTTTGATAATCCTCGGCTTATATCCGCATCTTTTTGCCATATAATAGAAATATTGCGCCGCATCGAGAAGCGCCATCGAATGGACATATCCGGCGGGCTGGACAACTACAATATTAATGGGAGATTTTCGATTAAACAACGCCATCCGTATTCAACATCTATTGCATCAATAATATTCGTTGCCCTTCATTCGGCGGCGAAGTGGAGATCATCCACCACGACCCCCAAGGCGCCGGGATTGCCCCCTTCACGCCGCGTCGGCCGCACCGACGGTCGCCAGAAAGTCCTGATTCTGGCCACCCTGACTGGCCATCAACTCGACCGGCGTTCCCACATAGATCAGTCGCCCAACATGCATGACCGCAATGCGGTCGCAGATTTCCTCAATATCGGCCAGGATGTGCGACGAAAAAAAGACCGTGTTGCCAGCATTCCGGTATTCCTGAAGGCAGATGTTTCTGCGTGATCCGAGCACAAGGATCCAGACTGCTCATCGGTTCATCCAGGATCAGGAGCGGCAAATCGGTCAATAAAGTTCCGAGCAGGCCCAGCTTTTGCCCCCCTTCGAATAGGTCCTACCATAGCGGTCCAGAGCTATGAAATCGAGTGCGTTCTGGAGAAGACTAGGCCAGTCGGCATTTATTGAGGGCAACCGCGAACCGTGGGGTTGTTAGCCCGAACATGTCATGGTTGGTCAGGGGCGTCGATAATGGCTGTGCCGATTTCGGCTCAGTTCTCCAATTCGGTAGCCAGATCAATGCGGCCAACTTCCCGGGCCACCAGAGCGAGGGCCGAGCGCGCGGCCGGATGGCGGACACGCCGCCGGACCCATTCGGAAAGCACGATGCCGGCGAAAGCGCGAAGCAGCAAGGTTGGTTTCTGTGCCGGTGCGGTGGGGGCCGCTTCGGGGAAAAAGGGTTCGCTGGGAATATTGGGGCAGCCAGACGAACGGTCCGTGCTATTGGCCTTGCGCCTTTGATGACGATTCATGGCTGACCAACGATCCTTTTCTGGTTCCAGTCGGATTAGAATCGATTCTAACAGATGTCGCGGCAGCGTCGACCGAGTTCGTCAACCAAAGCTTGCTCGAATCCGCGGACGGCGGCGAGGTTGTTGTCGGCCTTTGGGGCCGCGGCGCGGATCGCCGCTCTTCGCGCATGACGGTCTTCCGGACGCCGGCTTTCCGAGGCCAGCCGCACCGCCATGGCGACATAGTCCTCGGCGCTATGCACGATGGTATCGGCGCGACCGATTTGCCGCAGCAATCCCGCCGCCAACCGCTGGCGGAGAAAATCGCCTTCCATGGTGACGATCGGGATGCCGGTGCGGAGCGCCTGCCAAGCCGTGGTGTAGCCCGAGAATGCCGGGCAGTCGAGATAGACATCCATGGTTTCCAGGAAGCCAAGGAACTGTCCTCGGGGAAGCCATGGCATCCAGCGAAGATAGTGTTGCGGATCAAGCCCGCGCCCGCGGAACGCCTCGGTCAGGCGGCGGATGAGCCGATCCGTCATCTCGGCCTTGCGGGGATCATACATGATCCAGAATTGGCACGGACCGGCCTGTTGGGCGATCCGAGGGTAGAGGTCGTCATCGGCGGGATCGAACTTGAAGGGGTTCTGGCAGAGGACGAAATTGACGGCATCCGGCGCGTTCGGGGCGCTTGGGTCGATGTAAGGCTCGATCGGAAAGGCCAGCGGTTCCGTATGAACGGCCGTGCCTGGCAGAAGCACCAGTTGCTCGCGGTAATGGTCTTGGGCATTTGCCGATTCGAGAAGCTCTCCCGAAAAATAAAGGTCGATGGTGGGCAGCCCGGTGGTTATCGGGTGGCCGAGACTGGTGGCCTGAAGCGGTGCGAGGCGAAGGGCGGCGAGGCGACAAGTCTTGGTCTCCATGCCGATCTCGGGGAAGAACACGATGTCGGGCCTGATCTCGTTTACGACGTTGAGAGCCTGTACGAAGGTCAAGGAGTCTCCGTAGAAGCGATCGACCAATGTTTCCGCTGTCCGCGATTCCTCATCGCGGCCCGCTCCCAGATGCAAAAGACTGATGTGGAAGCGATCGCGGTCCAAATGGGCAAGATAGCCATGCAGCAAGACGTCCCAGACCGAATGCCGCCGCACTTGAGAACTTACCACGGCGAGTGAAATGCGTTCCGGCAGGCGTTGAATATGCGGTGTCGGCGGCGCCCAACGCTCGGCCAACAACTCGCTGACCACCGAGCCATATTGGCTAAGCCGGTCGCGGTGATTGCCGTAACGGTAGGCGAGCAAGAAGGGCAGCGGCCGCCCGATTGCCCCCGTCGTTGCCTTGCGAACCTTCGCTCGATCGAGAGCCCTCCACCATTGTTCGAAAGCGGCGTCGAACTCTGCGAGGGCGCGTAGGGCGTGATCCGGTCCGTCCGGGATCGTCGGCAAGACCAGCATAAGCTGTTGCAACAACGCCTGGGCGTCGTCGGGATGAGCCTGCAGGCAAAGCTCGACACAATGTCGCGCCTCTTCCTGAGCCCCCATGCGGTGCAGGCGAGCGGCCAGATGACTTAACGCATTGACGTCGTTCGGGCGGATGGCCAAGGCCCGGCGGGTAAGCCGCGTTGCCGTCGCAAGGTCGTTTCTTTGGCGGATGGCCAGCCCCAGGCTGATCCAGGCTTCCACGTAAGCCGGGCGCAAAGCCAAGGTATGGCGCAGCAGCTGTTCGGCCCGTTCGAAATGGCCCATTTCAAAGTAGGCGCGGCAAAGATTGTACTGCGCTTCCACCAAGTCCGGCGCGGCGGCAAGGGCTAGCCGATAATGATGCGAGGCGTTCTGGGGGGCGCCCGAGACCAGCAAGACGTTGCCCAAAGTCATTTCGGCGAGCGGGGAGGCGGGCTCAAGCGTCAAGGCCCGAAGGCAGCAAATGGCGGCGTCTTCCAGACGGTCGGACATGCCGAGAGCGGTGGCCAGTTGCACATAGGGCATGGCCTGTTCCGGCGATTGCGCGACGGCGGCGCGATGCAATTCGATCGGGGGCGGTCGGGGGCCGATCTTGTGCGGGCTTGGTTGGATTGCCGGCCCATCGCGCCGGTCGGTGGCTCGCGCCAAGCTGGCACGAAAGTCCACATTTCCGCCATCTCGGGTGATCGCCTGGTTGATCAAATCGACGGCGGCATCAGCCTTTCCGGCTTCCAACGCGATAAGTCCCAAAAGATGCAGGGCCGATGCATGGTCGGGATCGGCCACCAAGACGCGGCGGCAGAGCCGTTCGGCATCGACCATGCGCCGCGCCCGGTAATGTTGAGCCGCCTCCAAGACGAGGGCATCCCGATCTTCGGGGCCCGGCGTACTGTTTCCGCGGACGCGGGCCAGGACTCTTTGCAGAATGGAAGGTGCAGACATCGGGTTCCGAGTCAGGGGGTGGCGGGCATCGATGACGTCACAGGTTCGGTACGGGTCAACCCAGCGACAGTTTCGACGTATCGACCGATTTCAGTCCCTCGCCGCCGCCCAGCTTCACCCGCTGCATCTGCATGCGAAGGTCGCCGGGGCTATCGGCTTCGGCCAGGGCGATCTCCTCGTCGACCTCGCCTTCCTGCCACAAATTGAACAGGGCCTGGTCGAAGGTCTGCATGCCGCTTTCGGTGTTCTCGGCCATGATCGGCTTGATCGCCTTGACGTCGCCCTTGCGGATCAGCTCCTTGATCAGGCCCTGGTTGAGCATGATCTCCAGCACCGCCCGCCGCCCGCCGCTCTTGGTCCGCACCAGGCGCTGCGACAGGATGCAGCGCAGATTCAGCGACAGGTTCAGCAGAACCTGGTTTTGCACCGAGCGGTCGAAGAAGTTGACGATGCGCTCGATGGCCTGGTTGGCGTTGTTGGCGTGCAGGGTCGCCATGGCCAGATGCCCGGTCTCGGCGATGTTCATCGCATGCTCCATCACCACATGGTCGCGAATCTCGCCCACCAGGATGGAATCCGGCTTCTGGCGCAGCGCATTCTTCAAGGCCGCGTCGAAGGATTTGGTGTCCACCCCCACTTCACGCTGGGTGATCAGGCATTTCTGATGCTCATGGACGTATTCGATCGGGTCCTCGATGGTGATGATGTGGCCGGCATCCTTCTTGTTGCGGTAATCGATCATGGCGGCCAGCGAGGTCGATTTGCCCGATCCGGTGCCCCCCACCACAATGATCAGGCCGCGTTTCTCACAGCACAGCTCGCCCAGCAGCACCGGCAGTTTCAGCTGCTCCAGGGTGGGGATCTTGGTGGTGATCTGGCGGATCACCATCCCCGAATGTTGCCGCTGCTTGAACATGTTGACGCGGAAACGGCCGGCCTGACCGAGGTCGAGGGCCATGTTGAACTCGCAGTCCTGCTCGAATTCGGCCTGTTGGGGTGCGGTTAGCATCTCACCCACCGCCTGGGCCAGCAGGGCATCGTCCATCACCTGTTCCGACAGCGGCAGGATGCCTGCGTCGCCGCGCATCATCGGCGGTGAGCCGAAGGTGAGGTACATATCGGAGCCCTTGCGGGCCACCATGTCGAGCAGCCATTGATGCAGCAGGGTTTCAGCCATGGCGCCTCTCCTCACTTGAACAGGCTGGCGACGCCGCGCTTCTGCGGCTGCGCCTGTTGGACCGCGGCGGGGCGCCGCTCTTCGGGCGGTGGCGGTGGTGGCGGGGGGGGCGGCTCGGCATGCGGGGCGGCGGCGGGCGCGGCCACCGGCCCGGCTTGGGCGGGGGCCTTTTCCTGGCCGGGCGGAGCGAAGCGCTCCATTTCGCTGGGATCGATCAGGCCTTGGGCGACCAGGGTCTTGACCGAATCCTCCAGGGTCTGCATGCCGTAGCGGCTGCCCATCTGCATCATCGAGGTGATCTGCGGCACCTTGTTCTCACGGATCAGGTTGCGCACGGCCGAGGTGCCGACCAGGATGTCATGGGCGGCGACGCGACCGCCGCCGATCTTCTTCAACAGGATCTGGCTGATCACCGCCTGCAGCGACCCGGCCACCATGGTGCGGACCATGTCCTTGTCGGAGCCGGGGAACACGTCGATGATACGGTCGATGGTCTTGGCGGCCGAACTGGTATGCAGGGTGCCCATCACCAGATGGCCGGTTTCGGCGGCGGTCAGGGCCAGCGAAATGGTCTCGTGGTCGCGCATTTCGCCCACCAGGATGACATCGGGGTCTTCCCGCAGCGCACTCTTCAGGGCGCGCGCGAACGACTTGGTGTGCTTGCCGACCTCGCGGTGGTTGACCAGCGAGCGGTCGGACTTATGGACAAACTCCACCGGATCCTCGATGGTCAGGATGTGCTTGTGGAAGTTTCTGTTGATGTGATTGATCATCGCCGCGAGCGTCGTCGACTTGCCCGAGCCGGTGGGGCCGGTGACCAGGACCAGGCCCTTTTCCATCTCGGCGAAGGTCTTGAAGCCGGCCGGCGCGTTCAATTCCTCGAGCGATGGGATGACCGTAGGGATGGTGCGGAAGACCGCCGCCGGACCACGGTTGATGTTGAAGGCGTTGACCCGGAAACGGGCCGATTCGCCAAAGGCAATGGCGAAGTCGAGGTCACGCTCCTGCTCGTAATCCGACCGCTGGTCCTCGGTCATGATCGAATAGAGCATCGCCTTGACCTCGTCGGCGGTCAACGGATCGCATTTGAGCGGCTTCAAATCACCGGAGATGCGCAGCAATGGCGGATTGCCGCTGGAAAGATGCAGGTCCGAACCTTTGCTCTGCATGGTGAAGGCGAGAAGCTCGGTGATTTCCATGGCATCCTCAGGCGATTCGACGGTTCATTGGAACGCTAACAACTTGGGGGAATCCTGTCGAGGAGGCTCTTCGCCGCAGGCCGCCTGTGGCAACACGGACGGACGCGGACATCCACGGACGAAAAAGATAGGAAATTTGCTCTTGTCCGTGTCATCCGTGCGCCGCGCAGCGGCATCGGCGTTCGTCCGTGTTGTTTCGACTGCTTTCCACATTCCAATTCGTGACCGGTTGGCAATCTGAATAGGTTGCCCGATTCCGATCACCGCCTACTGCCCGGCGCGCCGCAGAAAGGCGTAGCGTTCCTGGATCGCTTGCAGCGGCACGGTCAGCGCCACGGTGCCCGGTCGGTACAGCTTCAGGAAATCCGCGTAGGCCTGCGTCGCGGCGGCGAACTTGCCGGCACGATCGAGCATCAGGGCGTGGTCGAGGCGCAGGATAAGGTCGTCGGGAGCCAAGCGAACGGCGGCTTCCATATGCGCTGCAGCGTCGCTCAGGCGGCCCGTAGCGGCCTCGACCATAGCGATCCGCGCCGGGATCTGGGGGGCATTGGGGGCGACTTGGCGGGCCGACAGCAGCTGGGTCAGCTTGCGTTCGGCAGGCTCGGCATCGATCAGCCGCAACAATTCGTCGAGAGCGATGCGGTTATGCGGATCCACGGTCAGGGCTCGCTCGAATGCCGAGCGGGCGTCCTGACCGTGACCGGTTTGCCGCAAGCATTCGGCGGCGCCGAGCAGGGCGGTCACATCGTCGAGGCGCTCCGCCAGAGTCGCCCGATAGAGGGCCAGCGCCGACTCATAGTCCTTGCGAACGAAGAATTCGGCCGCCAGGTCCAGTGGCTGGGGACCTTCCTCAACCACGAAGCCGCGCCGATTCGGGTTGTTGGGGGAGGCCAGGGCCCGGTCGACCGTGGTGCGTTTCTCTTTCCAGAAATACAAGACCCGCGCCAGATAGGCGGCACCGTCATCGGAATCGGCCACGCCGGCGTGATAGGCGGCGATTGCCGAGGTCCAGGACACCTGGGCCTTATGCAGATCCATCAGATAATGGGCGGCATAATCGACATTGGTCTCGGGATCGAAGGCGGCGCGCAGGGTCTGGAAGGCGTGCGGATGGTGATAAAGGTCGACCTGCATGCAGCCGACATCGACATAGCCGTCGTCCTGGGCGAGGAACTTGGCGGTATCTCTCGCCGCATCCCCGGCGGTTTCGTAGAAATGGCCGACACCCTCCGCATTGATCGTCCATGGCCAGGGGGTGAGCAGGCCGCTGGCGGGATCCCGGCGCCCCGACTCCACCAGGGCCATGGACAGCAGGAGGCCGGCCGGCAGCTGGTAGCGTTGCTCGGCCTTGGCGATTTCATCGAGGCAGGAGGGCATCTCGGACTGGTGTCCGCTGAGCGTTGGGGCAGCAGATGATGGCGGCGCATTGGTTTGTGCGGTCGCATCGCCGGTGCCACAGGCTGCAGCCAGAACGACCACTGCGACGATCAAGGATTGCCGCATGCGCCCGATCCACACAGTTGGATGATCATCGCCGGCGACCGCCAGCGGACGATATCGTCGAAATAGTTGCCGTAGCCGTTTGGCGGCCAGCCGCCGATTGGGGTGCCCTGGACGAAGCCCAGCCCGCCCGCCGGACCTGCCGTGCCGGCGGCGTTATATGTCTTGATCGTGTATCCGGGCCCCGGCGGCTGTATTTGGCGGCCGCTCCTGTTCCATCCATACCAACCGCTCTTGCCGTGGCTGATGAGGACATAGGCGGCGCGGCCACCGGCCTGTGCGGCCAATTGGGGGGTGGTTATGGCGGAGGCCCCGTTACCGGGTTGGGGTGTGGTAAGTTCGGCGCCATAGGGGTTGGCTGCTACATAAACTGCAAGATAATTGCCATAAGGATAGGAAGGAGTTAATCCCGGTGTTGATGAATTGGCAGTGGGATCACAGATTGTCTCGCGGGTCGATGAAGTACTGCTCTGTGTCGTTGGTGCCGTGTTTCCGGTCGTGCGTGCCAGACAAGTCGTACAGCTGGCATTATTGAAGCAAGAGGTGCCCGGGGTGAATCCGGTCGCCGAATCGACAAGCGTGTCCACGCCGGTGAACTGTGCGGGCGAAAACACATTTGCCGGGAAATATGCGATGCGGTTGCCCCATCCGTCGAGCGAGTATACTTCATCTAGTCCCAATGACCGCCAGGGAATAACGGAATTTATTGCCGTTACGACACAGGCGTCAGTCGTCGAGCCGACGGCTGACTGTGTAACCTCTTGCCCATAGGTGCCGATGCCGCTTGTTTGACTGCCATCGGCCGGGCAGGGCAGGCGGTTGTTGCGGATGGCGAACAGGACCAGGGCATTCTCGATTTGGTCGAGATTGGTGATGGTCTGGTTCTTATGCGTCTGATCGAGCACCGGCCCGATCGCAAACAGGCCGCCACCGACCAAAAGGCCGATGACCGCCAGGACGAATGCCAACTCGATGAGGGTGAAGCCGCGCTGGTTCATCGTCCTTCGCCACCTTCATAAGGGCTTGAGGAGACCAACCGCCCGGTCGCTCTCTTTTCCCTTCGGTCCAAGGGCATACGGCCTGTTGTCGGCCCCTTATTGGATTGAGTCAAAGGTATAGCTTGTGCACGCCTAAGGTAAGGTAAAACCTTCTTCCGCTGCAACCGCGGAAAGACGCGAAGCCTGCCCGTCGCGCCGGAGGTCTGTCGCGGGAGGTGGAACGGGGTGACGGCAGTCATGGGCTGGCGGTGAGGGAGCCGACCCCGATTTGGGCCGACGCATCGGTGGTGATGACCAGCGTATTGAAGGTTGGATTGGTGGCAGCGCCCAACACGCACATATTGGGGGGATTCTGTGAAACCACCGTTTGGGTGATCGATTGTTGGAGCAGGTCATTGAAGCCCTGGATCAGTGACGGGAATATTGCTGATCCATTTGTTGCAACGGGTCCTGTTGCTGGCACACAAGGCGAATTGGAAATCGTTTGCGGGACAAGGACCACCCCCGAACAGTCATTTGTTGAGTTTACACTACAGACAGGCGAACCGGAGGCCGTTTCTTCCATCCAGACTTGACCCGCGGCGTAAGCATAGAGGCCCACCGAGAAATTGGTGTAGGTGGATGCGCTGCCGCTGATCGAGATCGACAGCCAGCTATTGGTGTCGCCAGATCCGGCGCCCGCAGATCCGATCCAACAGGGAAATGTGCTGCCCGCGGGAGGTGTGCTGCCCGTATGGAGCACGCCGACTGTTCCGTAGGTACCATCGTAACAGAGAGTACCGGTTCCGTTGGTTCCTCCGTTTCCCGTGAATGTTACGGTGTAGTCAACGACCCAGGTGCACGTGGCTGGCGTTGCCGTATCGCAACCTGTCGTATAGGACGGACTATAATGTCCGACCGTATAGGCGAGGGTATTGCCGGCCCCTCCGCCGCTGCTTCCCGGCGACTGAGTTGTCGGAATGACCTTGTTGTCGCCAGTATAGCTGGCAATTGTGTTGTCAGAGGAGGATACCGGCCCAACGTTCAACGCGCTGAAGGCCGGCACGCTCGTCGCCACGCCGGTCCCCGGTGTTGTCACCGCGCTACCCAAGATGACATTGAATGTTTGAGGAGACGCGGCCCCAGGCGACACCCCGGGTGGCGTTCCCGTCGGCCAACCCGCGTCGGCGGTATTCTGGGCCGAGATCGTCGTGGTGCTCGCAAACGTGAAGGTTGCGGTGGGGCCCGGTTTGATGCCGCCCGGCGAGATGACGGGAAACGATCCACCCGGTTGGCTCGACCCATTCGGTTGGGTAAAGGTTGCGGTCGCCGCCGGATTGGCCCCGGCGGCCCATACGGTGTTGCACCCGGTGGGCGAGGGCAACAAGACGGTGGCGGAAGCTGTGGTCTTGGTCACCGGGCCGACGGTTATGGTTGGCAGCGTGCAGAGACATTGAAACTGCGAAAGGGTCTTGGCCGCAACCGTGTCGTCGAACCAAGTGGCGCCGGCGCTGCTCAGATGGAATGGTCCCGGCCAGTATTCCGTGCCGGCGGCGCTCGCGTCAGGTGCCGCTTGACAACTGCTCCCCTGCATATCGCGTGGGCAGTTGTAAGCCTCTGCGGTTCCAGGCGCGGAGGCGATCTGGCTTCCCACCACGGTGCCGCTCCCCAGGAAGGCACCGCGCCCGTTGGGGCCGTGACCGATCAGCAGGTAATTGGCGGCCGAGCCGCCGCTGCTGCCTGCCGGGGAGCTCGGCGAGGCGACCGCATTGATGGCCACCGGCGCCGCCAGCCCCCCTGATGATTTACACAAGTAGGGCATCGTCGATGCGTTGCCCGGTCCGGCCGCGGCATCCGGCTTGCCCACCGCATAGGTGAGGCGGCGACCCCATTGATCGGTCACATCGCTTGGGGATAGGCCGAGCGCCTTCCAAGGCACCAACCCCCAGGTCGGCCCGCTGTTGCAGGCGCCCTCATTGCCGGGGGTGACGTTGGTGTCGGGACAAGGCAGCCGGCCATATCTATTGGCGAACAGGACCAGTTCCGAATTGACGCGGCTGATGGTCGTATTGGTCTGCGCGGTGCGGTTCAGATCAGCCTTGGGCCCCAGATAGCGTAACCCCGCCACGAAGGAGACACCCAGCAACACCGCCGCCATGGTGGTGATGGCCAGGGCCTGCCCGGACTGGCGGTTGGGGGAGCGCAGGTTGTGGCGGTGTCGTCGCGTCGCATTGACGCGCATCGGATACCTATCCATGGCCGACAGGCTATCCCCAAACGGGGGCCATCACAACCCGAAGGCGGTAGGGGCTTATCCCTCGCCATGCTGCTGTCGGTAGCCTTGATTGAGAGGCGTTCCGTCTGGGGCCGTTGTTTCCTTGGATCCCCCGCCTTTGCTTCGCTCCGGCACGATCGCAACCCTTGACGCGAACCATAACAGCGGACCATATCTGTCCAAGGCAAATGGACCATTGCGATGGACCGTATGGAGGAAAGATGCAAATCGCCGTGACCGAAGCAAAAGCAGTGCTGCTCGACTTGGTGCGGCGGGCCGAGGCGGGAGAGGAAATCGTTCTCACGCGCCACGGCAGCCCCATTGTCCGCTTGGTGATGGTGGCGTCGACCGCCGATGAACGTCGCGCCGCATTGGCCGAGGTACGGGGCGTGGCAGCCGGCAACGCGGGGCCGAATGCCGCCGGAAGCCAGGATTTCTTGTATGACGATCAGGGGTTGCCAGGGTGAGCGGGATGGTGATCGACACCTCCGCCTTGATGGCCGTGCTCCTGGACGAAGCGGAGTGCGGCCGTTGCATCGAGGCGATGTCTACCGACGCGCCCCTGTTGATCTCGGCGGGGACCTTGGCCGAGGCGGAGATCGTGGCGAGCCGGCGCGGTGCCCGTGTCGCGCTCGACCGGCTGATGGCACGGTTGAAACCGGAGATCGTGCCAGTCACGGCGGCCGATGCCCGTCTCATTGCCGATGCCTACGACAAGTGGGGGAAAGGAATTCATCCGGCTTCCCTGAACTTTGGCGACTGCTTCGCCTATGCGCTGGCCAAGCTGCGAGGTTGTCCGTTGCTGTTCGTCGGCGACGACTTTACGCAGACGGACGCGACGCCGGCATGATCGGAAGATCTCCTTGGGCGATGCGATAGCCGGCGCGCCTCAAGCTCCCCTTACGTCGCCGACATCGGCCAGCCGCGGTCATGGCGATCGCCTGGGCGCGGTCTTCCGCGCCATTGACGCCCCACAGGGACGGCCGCATGTTTACGCGCATAGACATGGAGTAGATGATGCGCGTGAAAATTGGCGCGATTCTCCCCAACGGCGGCAATCCGGTCGCCAAGAGGTCGACCAATGTCTCGCTGGCCGAGTCCCTGGTGACCGAGGCGAAGAGTCTCGGCATCAGCCTGTCGCGAGCCCGCGAGCGCGGTTTGGCGGAAGAGATTGCCGAGAAGCGGGCGGCCTTGTGGCTTGAGGAGAACCGCGAGGTCATCGCCTCGTGGAACAGCTATGTCGAGACCAACAGCCTCCCTCTCGCACGCTTTCGCCAATTCTGATGGCCCGGCTCGATGTCTACCGCATTCCCAGGAAGGATCTGGGCGCCCCGGTTGGCGCCTTGAGCGGGAACATGCATTACGACGTCACCAATGCCCTCGACGTGCTGTTGTCGGGCTCTTGATCAGGGGGGCTTCGCGTCCCCCTTACGCCGCCGACATCGGCCAGCCGGCGGTCATGGCGATGCGGACCGCCTGGGCGCGGTTGACGGCGCCGATCTTGCGGTAGACGTTGCGCAGGTGGATCTTGATGGTGATCTCCTGCAGGTCGAGGCGGCGGGCGATTTCCTTGTTGGTCTGGCCTTCGATCAGATAGCCCAGGATCTCGCGCTCGCGGACCGACAGGGTGGCCAGCGGCGAGGCCGGCGATTTGCGTTCGGCGGGGCCGCCTTCCAGCAGGATGCTGGGCGGCAGATAGGCCTCGCCGGCCAGCACCAGGCGCAGCGCGTTGATCAGGGCGGTGCCGCTGATGGTCTTGGGAATATAGCCCGAGGCGCCGGCGCGCACCGCGGCCAGCACGTCGTCGCGCTCGACATGGCCGGACAGGATGACCACCGCCGCGGTGGGGTGCAGGCGGCGCATCTGTTCGACCCCTTGCAGGCCGTTCATCCCCGGCATCTTGAGATCGAGCAGCACCAGATCGAGGCTGTCGACCGCCCTGGCCGCGGTCAACGCGTCATCCAGATTGGCGGCGTCGAGGATGGTCGCGTCGGCGTCGAGCTCGTAGAGAAAGGGCTTCAACCCATCGCGCACGAGATTGTGGTCGTCCGCCACCAGGATTCTCATCCCATTCTCTCCCCGAGGGTGCCGCTTCGGCGGACACTATACAAAAGAAGAACGTGCGCCGGAATGGAAAAGGTGAAACGTCGCGTTCATGCGGCGGTGGCGCGGCGCCGTTGCCGCCAGGGAATTCCGGGGGTCGTCAGGCGTGATCCAGCATCCGTTCGACGGTGTCGGCCATGACCGCCAGGCTGATCGGCTTCTTCAGCACCGCCAGGTGATCGATCCCCATATCGTCCTCGAGATGCTCGGTCATGCCGATATGGCCGGTGACCACCAGGATCGGCAGGGCCGGGGAATGCCGCCGCAGCTTCCGCACCAGATCTTCGCCGTCGCCGTCCGGCATGCGGACATCGGTGACCACCAGGTCGGCCGGATCCTGCTCGAACAGCCGGAAGGCCGAATTGCCGCTGTTGGCCCGGCTCACCCGGTAACCGAGCTCGGCCAGATAGACGCTCATCGTCTCGATGGCCTGCGGCTCGTCGTCCACCAACAGCACATGGCGGCCGGCCGCCTGCGGCTCGGGCGACGGGGCCACGGCGGGCGGATGGCGCGGCGTCTCCTGCACCGCCATCACCGCGGCCAGCGGCAGGGTGATGGTGAACTGGGCGCCGCTGGCCCGGGTGTTGCGCGCCTCCAGCCGCCCACCCATCGAAGCGATGATGCCGAAGCTCACCGACAGGCCGAGGCCGGTGCCGCGGCCCACCTCCTTGGTGGTGAAGAACGGCTCGAAGATGCGATCGAGATGGCTGGGGCCGATCCCGGTGCCATTGTCGGTCGCGCTGATCTGCAGGGTCGAGTGGTCGAGAAGGGTGACCTCGAGGCGGATCAGGCCGGGCCGCGCCCGCTTGGCCTGGCGCCGGGCGTCCTGCACGGCGTCGTGGCCGTTGGACAACAGATTGATCACCACCTGCTCCAACTGGACCGGACGGCCCCGCACCGGACAAGGCTCGGGCGGCAGTTGCAGCATCACGTCGATTTCGGCGCTCTGCATTTGCGGCGCCATCAGCTCGGCGGCCAGGCGGACCGAATTGCGGGCGTCGAACAGCGCCACCTCGCCGGCATCCTTGCGGCTGAAGATGCGGATATGGTCGATGATCTCGGCCATGCGGCCGGCCTGCGCCGCCATCAGCTCGAACTGCTTTTCCTGATAGTCCTGGGTCGCCTTGCCGCGGCCGATCATCAACTGGGCCCCCTCGGCCGCCATGCGGATGATGTTGATCGGCTGGCTGAGCTCATGGGCCATGCCGGCCGCCATTTCGCCCAGGGTGGCCAGCTTGGCTGCCTGGACCAGCTGGTCCTGGACCTGCTTGCGTTCGGTGATGTCGCGGATCACCACCTGGCGGGCGTGCACGCCGTGGAAGACGATGGGGGCGGCCGTCACTTCGGCGACGAAGAACGTGCCGTCGAGGCGCGACAACCGTTCCTCGACCACCCCGGCCGGTACCTCGTCGCCGCCCAGGCGCGGGTGGTGCTGCGGGGCTTCCGGCTCGATCAGGTCGAGCATCCGCTTGCCCACCAGGGGCACGCTGGCAGTGGCGCGGAACATGCGGTCGGCGGCCGAGTTCGAGAAGATGATGATGCCTTGGGTATGCACCAGGATGGCATCGGGAGCCAATTCCACCAAAGACCGGTAGCGGCCCTCGGACTCCTTCAGCTCCCGTTCGGCCCGCCGGCGCTCGAACTGCAAGCGCTGCATGCCGATGCCATAGGCGACGTTCTCCGCCAGGTTTTCCATCAGCCGCAGCTCGTGGTCGTCGAAGGATTCGGTTTCCGCCGAATAAAGGTTGAGCACGCCGATGACCTGCCCCTCGACCTGCAGCGGCAGCGACAGCTTGGAGCGGAAGCCGCGGCGCAACGCCGCCTTGCGCCATGGGGCGAAGCTCTTGTCGGAGGGATCGGCATAGGCCACCTGCGGAACCCCGAACCGAACCGCGTTGCCGGTCGGCCCCTTGCCGCGCGCACCGTCGCCCCAGCCGATTCCCGCCTGCGCCAGATAGCCGTCGTCCTTGCCGAAGCGGGCGACCGGCCAGATCGACTTTTCCTCGTCATGCTGGACATAGCCGACCCAGGAAAACGCATAGCCGCCCAGCTCGACGACGATACGGCAGATCTCGTTCAGCAGCTGCTGCTCGTCGGTGGCGTGGATCAGCGCCTCGGTGGCCCGGGTCAGGGTGGCCAGGGCACGGTTGACCCGCAGCATCTCGCGCTCGCGCGCTTCCGGCGCGACCGCGGCGACCACCGGTCGCTCGCTCATCGGGGACTTGCTTTCCGAAGAATCCCTGCCCATAGCTCTGCCTAGTGGTGCCACTCTGACCGGTGGCACCCATGCCATCGGTCCGAGTCGCACCACAATTCGATCAGTTGGCGGGCCGATTCACCTGACGCTCGGGAACCAAGTGTCAGGATCGGACCACTGGCTGCCGACCCTTCGCCAAGCTATCCTCTATACCTGTGTCTGCAAACCATCCTGAAGAAACGACCGGCCTATACGCCGGTATCGGTGACTTGGGCCCGAACATCATCATTCGTGTTGCGGCCAGGGTCGTTCCAAGAGGAGTAACAGCACCTTGCTTCGTTTTTTGAGGGTTCCTGCCGGCATCGTCCTCGGCCTCGTCCTGCAGGCCGGGGCGGCCATGGCGACGCCAACATCGGTGGCCGAGCTGTTGGATGCCAAGGTCGATTACGCCGCCGACTACTACCTGAACTCGGACCAAGGCAGCTTCCACGGCACGATGATCCACGCCCCGGGGCGGGAGAGGCGCGAATTCGACAGCCGGACCGGGCACCAGGCCCTGCTGCTGCGGCGCGACATCGATGAGGCGACCATCCTGTGGCCGGAGCGCAAATGGTACGTCAGTACCAGCTTCCAGTCGGTGGCCAGCCTGGTCGGCGGCTTCGACGGCCTGATGCTCGACCGCAGGCCGGCCGGCCGCGAGGTGGTGGCCGGCGAGGCGACGATTCGGTACGAGGTGGCCGGCAGCGGCGGCGGCCAAGGCCGGTTCAAGGGGCTGATGTGGTTCACCCGGGACGGCATCCTGATGAAGGCCGCCGGCCGGCTGACCTTCAACGGCCGCGACACGCCGGTGGAAACCGGGCTGCTCAACCTGCGCCGCATCAAGGCCGATCCCGGCGCCTTCGTCCGCCCCAAGGACTACGCCGGCCTGCCATTGGACCTGTCGAAGCTGGGCTTGCACTGACCTTTCCCGCATTCCTTGGCAGGTCTCTCGGTTCGTCGGCCGATTGTGGACGCCAAGCGCCCGCCGCAGGCGGGCTACGCCAAGTCCACCCTGCGGGTGGAGGCGCCAAGACGCCAAGAAAGATGAAGTCGCTCCGCGGCGTCAGCCGCGAGTGCTATGTCTTGTCATTAGTTCTTGGCGCTGCCCGCCATTAGGCGGGCCTTTGCGTCTTGGCGGTGAATCCGGCCTCGTAGTCAGACGGGGCCTCGGGGATGCGGCAATTTGCCAGGGCCCATCGCTACCAGTGACGAATGCGGCCGACATCCACATGGACGAAGTTGGAGCTCGGATACTGGCCGACCCCGCCCAGCTTCAGGCTGCGGGCGGCGCGGCCGAGATTGCGCACGCTGGCGCCTTCCAGGCGGATATCGACCGCCTTGCCTTCCATATGCAGGCTGTGCTCGGCCACCCCATCGGACTGCGAGGCCAGCATGGCATTGGTCTGCGGCGTGCGGTAGCCGGAGATGATCTCGAAGGGCCGCTTGGTATCCATCCGATGCTGCAGGGCGGCCAGCAGATCGACCACCCGTGGATCCATCGGATGCACGACATTGGCGTAGTGGTCGCGCAGGATGCGGTTGATCTGCTTGATGGCCCCGGGCTGGTAACGCCCCTCGGCCCAATAGACCGATTTCAGGCTCTCGCCGGTATGGATGTTATGGAGGGCGATGGAACGTTCGATCTTGTGGTGGAAGGCGGCCGCCGCCGGATGAGCCGCCAGGGTCGAGGTGGCCGTGGCGACCGCCCCGAAAACGAGGAATTGCCTCCGGCTCAACATACGGCGCGTCCCCTCGGCTCCGCCTGCTTCATTGCCCCATCCCCCCAGGTCATTTTTTATGACGTCTCTGTATGGCGCCCTTCATAGCATCGTCCTAGGGCAAACGGCAACCCTCACAACGCACTACTTGTGGTGTCATCGGTAGATGACGATCCACTAATAGAGGCGTCCGGGCCGCCTGCGACAGGGCGGCGGCAAGGCGCTGATCCCGCTCGTAGAAGTCGTCGCGCACCTGCAGCACGCCGTCGGCATCGACCCAGGTGGTCCAGTACAACAGCCAAACCGGCAGATGCTTGGCCACCATCAGGGTGCGGGTCTCGCCGGTATCGATCTGTTGACCGAGCCGCTCCGGCGACCAATCCTTTTCGTTCAACACGTAAAGCGCCAGTTCGTCAGGCTTCTCGACCCGCACGCAGCCATGCGACAGGGCCCGGAAGGTGCGGGCGAAGGCCCTGCGGTTGGGCGTGTCGTGCAGATAGATGTCGTCGCTGTTGGGAATGTTGAACTTGATCCGCCCGAGCGCGTTGTCCGAACCGGCCCGCTGGCGCACCGGCCACGGCATTGTGGTCAATTCCTTCCAGGCGATGCCGACGCCTTGGCTCTCCGGGCTGCCCGGCGCGAACGAGTCGGACACCAGTTCGAGGTCGTTGGCGATCAGATAGCCGGGATCCTTCTTCAGTTTGGGCAGGATCTCGTTGGTGGCGATGGAAGCCGGGATCCGCCACACCGGATTCAGCACCAACGACGTCATCTTGGCGTGCAGGGCCGGGGTCGGATGATCGGGATCGCCCACCACCACCCGCATGGTGAGCACGGCCTTGCCGTTGTCCACCACTTCGAGCCAGGCGCCGGGCACGTTGACCACGATGTGGCTGGGCTCCAGATGGGCCGGAAGCCAGCGCCAGCGCTCCATGTTGACGGCGACCTGGCGGGCCCGCTCAGCCGCCGAGACATTCATCGCGGCGACCGTCTGGCGACCCAGCACGCCGTCGTCGGCCAGTCCGTGCCGTTGTTGGAATACCTGTACCGCCGCCAGCAGGGCATCGTCGTACAGAGCGGGGTCGCTGCCATCGGCGCAGGGGATGCCGGCGGCGGCGATACGCTTCCTGACCGCCGGAATGCGCTCGTCGCTGGCGCCCGGCTTGATCGGCGGCCCCGGCGGCACTTTCGGCCAGTCGCCAGCCACCGCGATCGCCTTCAGCTCGGCCAGTTTCTGCCGCAGCAGCTGATAGCCGGCATAAGGCGGCTGCAGGCGTTGCAGGCCGGTCAGGATGTCGCCGGCGCTGTCTTTGAGGAAGGCCACCGCATCGAACGGTGGCGTCGGCAGGAACCAGTCGTCTTCGATGGCCGTCGGATCGACCCGCTGGCCGCGCATCGCGGCCGCATAGCGCAACAGCGCATCGGTGATCAGCAGATCCGCCTCGACCGGACGGGCGCCGGCGCGCGCCGCCAGGCGGGTGATGGCGGGCAGATGCAATGGCGCGGTCGGCAGGCCCTCGAGTTCGGCGGCGGCGAGGACGGCGAGCAGGGTATCGCCGTTGTCGGTCCAGGCCGGGCGCCAGCCGCGCCCCTGATAGAAGGCGCGCAGGGCTTGGGCATCCACCGTTTCACCGTCGATCTTCAACAGGTCGACGGTGGTCAGACGCTTCTGGATCTCCACCATGGTGGGGTCGGCGGCGACCGCCGAGGTTGCGGCATGGGCGCCTTCGGCAGCCGACAGCAGCGCCGCCACGGTCAGGGCGCGCAAGAACGTGGTTGGCGAAACACGCAGTCCCAGCAGAGTCAAGATCGCTTCCCAATCCCCAAGCTTCGGCCGCATCTCCAGCCTAACGGCCTTGGCCTTTAAGACTGTTTAAACCCATACCCGGCCCGATGACTAGTTTGCAATCGTTTCCGCCCCCTCAGGAGAGTGGCGAAGCCCGTTGCCGGACCGCCGGGCCGCGGGCTAAGACTAAGGGATAGGATTAAGAACGAGGGCGAGGAACGTTGGCTGACGATCAGACGCGGGCGACCCCCACGCCGCAGGGTTCGGCGTTTTCGGTGCTGCTCGCCTTCCTGCGCCTCGGCCTGACCAGCTTCGGCGGTCCGGTGGCCCATCTCGGTTATTTCCGCAGCGAGTTCGTGCTGCGCCGGCAATGGCTCGACGAGGCTGCCTATGCCGATATCGTGGCGCTTTGCCAGTTCCTGCCGGGGCCGGCCAGCAGCCAGGTCGGGCTGGCGGTCGGCATCCTGCGGGCCGGCCTGCCGGGAGCGGTGGCCGCCTGGATCGGCTTCACCCTGCCGTCGGCGGTGGCGATGATCCTGTTCGCCACGGGTCTCGGCCGCTTCGGTGCCCTGCAACAGGCGGCCTGGCTGCACGGCCTGAAGATCGTCGCCGTCGCCGTGGTCGCCCAGGCCGTGTGGGGCATGGCCCGCAGCCTGACCCCCGATCGCCAGCGCCTCAGCCTGGCCGTCGCGGCGGCCGCATTCAGCCTGGCCGTGCCGTCGTCGCTCGGGCAGGTCGGCGCCATCCTGCTGGGCGGCCTGATCGGCTGGCGCTGGCTGCCGGATGGCAGCGGGCCGGGGGGCGCCCATCTGGCAGTGCCGGTGCGCCGTCGACTGGCGGTGATCGCTTTGGCCCTGTTCTTCGGCCTGCTGGTCGGGCTGCCCCTGCTGGCGGCGGCGACCGCCGATCCGCTGGTCGTGGTGTTCGATCGCTTCTTCCGTGCGGGGTCCCTGGTGTTCGGCGGCGGCCATGTGGTGCTGCCCTTGCTGCGCGAGGCGGTGGTCCCGACCGGTTGGGTCAGCGACGACATCTTCATGGCCGGCTATGGGGCAGCGCAAGCCGTGCCGGGCCCCCTGTTCACCTTCGCCGCCTATCTGGGCGCGGCCATGGGGCCAAGGCCCACCGGCTGGGCCGGCGGCCTGTTGTGCCTGGTGGCGATCTTCCTGCCGTCCTTCCTGCTGGTGGTCGGCACCCTGCCGTTCTGGAGCCGGCTGCGGCGAGTGTCGGCGGTGCAGTCGGCCCTCAAGGGAATCAACGCCGCAGTGGTCGGCTTGCTGCTGGCCGCCCTCTATTCACCGGTGTGGACCAGTGCGGTGCATGCTTCGGCCGATTTCGCCCTCGGCCTGGTGGCGTTCCTGCTGCTGGTGTTCTGGAAATGGCCCCCTTGGCTGGTGGTCGTCCTCGGCGCGTTGGGTGCGCAGATCATCGGAGCCTGAGCGCCAAGGAGATTGGCGCATCATCGCTTCCTCCAACAATCAATGGTACCATCCGCCATCATGTCGGATAAACCCGAAGACCTCACCCTACGCTACCTCCGCCGAATCGACGAAAACATCGGCCTATTGCGCGCCGATGTATCCGAACTCAAACAACGCATGAGTGACGTCGAACGCCAACTGGGACGCAACGCCGCTTCGGAAATGGAACATTACGCCTCCGTCATGGGTCGCATGGACCGCCTAGAAAACCGCATCGAACGCATCGAGCGACGCGTCGATATCTCCGACGCCTAATTCCGCATTTGGCTCCACTGGCCCCATTTCTTCAATCTGCGTTCACCTGCGCTATCTGCGGATAAGGAATCGCGGGGACGGGTTCGGTTTGCCTTTCGTTAGACGGTGACCAGCCCGCCGCGCCAGGAGCGGTGCAGCAGCAGGGCCAGGCCGAGGGCGCCGGCGGAGACGGCGCTCATGACCAGGAAGGCATTGGCCGCCAGGGATTGGTACAGGCTGCCGGCGATCAGCATGGCGAGGCCCGGCACCACACCCGCGGTGATCGAGGAATAGAGCCCTTGGGCCCGCGCCGACATGCCCGGCGGGGTGGCCCGGTTGATGAAATGCATGGCGCCCAGATGGCTGGCGCCGAAGGTGAAGGCGTGCAGGAATTGCACCGAGGCCAAGGCCCAGGGGTCGGTGCTTGCCGCCAGCACGGTCCAGCGGACCATTCCGGCCAGGCCGGCCGAGCCGATCATGGCGGCCGGCCCGAAGCGGGCGACCACCCGGGCCCCGCAGGCGAACAGGATGACTTCGGCGATCACCCCTTCGGCCCACAGGGCGCCGATGGTGCCGCCGGACAAGCCGGCGGCCCGCCAATGCAGGGTCGCGAAGCCGTAATACATCATGTGGCCGACCTGGGTCAGGCTGGTGGCGGCGAGAAACAGCAGGAACGGCCGGCTGAGCAGCAGCGGCAGCAGCGGCTGCGGACGGCAGGCCGAAGGCTCGCGCCGGATATCCGGCAGCAGCGTCACGGCGGCCAGCGTCAGCAGCATGGCGCCGACGGTGCTCCACAGGATGGCGGCGCGCGGGGCCTCGACCAGCAGCAGGCCGGCGGCGCTGGAGACGGCGATGAAGCTCAGCGAGCCCCACAGGCGGACGCGGCCGTAATCCAGGCGGTGGCTGATCGAGCTCAGCATGGTCAGGCTGTCGCCCAGCGGCATCATGGCGGTAAAGGCGGCCGCCGACAGCAGGGTCACCGCCAGCAGTTCGCCGAAACTGTGGCTGACGCCATAGAGCAGGGTGGCCAGCAGGCTGGCCGCGGCCAGGGCCAGCATCGGGCGGCGGCGGTCGCCGCGGCGGTCGACCAGATGCCCGATCAGCGGATTGGTGATGATCTTGATCAGATAGCCGGCGGCCAGCAATTGGCCGATTTCGGCCGCGCCCATGCCCTTGGCGTCGAGATAGAGCGGCCAGAACGGCAACTGGATGCCGATGACGGCGAAAACCGCCCCGTAGAACAGCGCGAGACGCAGCGACAAGGGCCAGCTCATTCGCCGCGTTCGATCGCGGTGGCGGCAATCCACGCCTGGCCCAGACTGACCCCCGGATCGCCGGGCGAGGCGGTGCGTGGCAGCAAAGGCCTGAGGCCTTGCCCGGACAGCCTTTCCACCAGGCCCCGACAGAGCACCTGGTTGAAGAAGCAGCCACCGCCCAGGGCGATGGTCGACAGCCCGTTCGTCGCCGCCGCCTCGGCCACCCATTGGGCCAGCGCGGTGACCAGGGTGCCGTGGAACAGCTCGGCGCCGTCGGCGGCGTCGCGATCGACCAGGGCCGCCAGCAAGGGCAGGCAGTCGAGCACGCCGTCGGCGATGCTCCAGCCGCCGGCCATCGTCCGCGGCCGCCGCACCATCGCTTCCAGGGCCATCGGCGCCTGGCCTTCGAACGCGGCCACCGGATGCACCCCGAGCAGTCCGCAGGCCGCGTCGAACAGGCGTCCGGCGCTCGAGGTCAATGGGCAATTGAGGCCCTTGGCGATCATTCCGGCCAGCCTTGGCGCCGCCGCCTGCCCGGCGAAGCGCCGGGCGATCTCGTCGCCGCGGCCAAGGCGGCAAAGGGCGGCGGCGGCCATCCGCCACGGCTGGCGGGCCGCCACGTCGCCGCCCGGCTGGGCCAGCAGGGCCAGATGGCCGAGGCGCCGATAATGGGGGCCATCGACCCACAGCAACTCGCCGCCCCAGGACTGGTTGCCGGGCCCCAGGCCGAAGCCGTCGAGGGCCAGGCCGATCACTGGGCCCGCTTCGCCGTGCTCGGCGGCGACCGCGGCGATATGCGCGTGATGATGCTGGACCGCCAGGCTGGGCGCGCTCTGCGCCTGGGCCCAGCGGGTGGAATAGAAATCGGGATGCAGGTCGTGGGCAATCAGCCGGGGCGTCGACCCGTCGCCGATATCGGCGACGGCCCGCTCGAAAGCGGCGATGGCCTCGGCACTGTCGAGATTGCCGATCGCCGGCGACAGCAGTGCCCGGTCGCCGTCGATGGCGCAGACCGTGTTCTTGAGGAACGCCCCGGTCGCCAGGACGGTCGGCATTCGCCGCGGCAGGCGGATTACCAAGGGCGTTGAAGGGGGCTGTGACATCGGATGGTTACCACGGAGACACGGAGGGCACGGAGGATAATGCGCCGCAGGCAATCGTCGCGAAAGCCTTGCCGCGATTCCAATAATGGCCTGCGGCGCTTCGCTGCCTAACCCGGGCTCGTGGCCCTGTTCTCCGTGTCTCCGTGGTGAAAAGACACCGTCACTCCGCCGCCGCCGGTGGGATCAGCGGGGCGGGGCCGCTGGGGCGGGTTTGCATGCGTTTCATGAACTGTTCGGTGGGCAGGGCCGAGACCATGGCGGTGATCAGGGCCGCCATATAGGGGATCGACTGCACCGACAGCACCAGGGCCCACATCCGGGCATCCATGTCGTGCCAGCCCTTGGCGATCAGGATCAATGCGATGCAGATCCATTGCGAGAGCATCAGCACCGTCTCTTCCCTGGCCATCAGGAACCCGGCCGTCCATGCCGCCTTGTCTTCGCATTTGGGGGTGCGCAGGAAGGGGATGGTCTTGGTGAACACGCCTTGCCACATGGCGCGGCCGATCGAGTAGGTGAGGCCCATGCCGGCGATGGCGGCGCCGATGCGCTGGCGCCAATTGCATTTCACCCGGGTGGTGTAGAGGAACAGGTGGTGCACCAGCTTGGCGACGAACACGCCGACGGTCGGCATGACGAAAATCGCCAAGGGGAAGTCGAAGACCCGGGGCGCCAGGACCAGGCCGAAAGTCCAAAAGACCGACAAGACGGTGAACAGCAGATAGAAGGCGTCGGCGAACCACGGCAGCCAACCGGTAATGAAATGGTATTTCTGGCTGGAGGTCAGACCGGTGTTGCGGAACGGGATCAGGGCCCGCCAGTGGCCCTTGAGGATCTGGCAGGCGCCGTAGGCCCAGCGGAATCGCTGTTTCTTATAGGCGGTGAAGTTGTCGGGGGTCAGGCCGTGACCGAAGCGGTGGTTGAGATAGACCGATTCGTAGCCGCTCTCGAGCAGACGCAGGCCCAGCTCGGCATCCTCGACGATGGTCCATTCGGCCCATTTACCGGTTTCCTCGAGGGCTTGGCGACGGATCAAAGTCATCGTCCCGTGCTGGATGATGGCGTTGTCCTCGTTGCGGGCGACCATGCCGATATCGAAGAAGCCGGCGTATTCCCAGTTGATCGATTCCTTGAACAGGTCGGTTTCCCAGCCGCGGTGGTCCTGCGGGGCCTGCACCCAGCCCACCTTGGGGTTCTCGAAATAGGGAACCAGGACCTTCAGCCAATCGCGGGTGACCTGATAATCGGAGTCGATGACGCCCACCACCTCGGCCTCGGCGTCGGTCTGGGTGAGGCCGAAATTGAGGGCGCCGGCCTTGGCGCCCGGCCATTTGCCGAGATGGTAGAACTTGAAGCGCTCGCCCAGTTCGGCGCAGTACTGCTGGACCGGTTTCCACACCTCGGGATCCCGGGTGTTGTTGTCGAGAACCAGGACCTCGAAATTCGGGTAGTCAAGCTGGGCTAGGCTGTCCAGCGTCAGCTTCACCATTTCGGGCGGTTCGTTGTAGCAGGGCAGATGCAGCGACACCTTGGGAAAACGGGTCGGCGGCGGCGCATTTTCAGGGGTGAAGCGGCGGCGCAGCTGCCGCGCCCAGGTCAGTTCGGTCAGCTCGTAGCCGGCGATCAGGACGACGATCAGCAAGATCAGCTGCGCCGGCATCAGCACCGAGTACATCAGTTCGGTCGAGGGGGCAAAATCGCGGATCACCGGCACCGACATGGTCCAAATCACCAGCGAGGCGGCGAATTGCACCAGCACGGCGAAGAAGATCTTGCCGCGCGTCCGCAGATGGGTCCAGTTGAACAGGAACCAGATCACCGGAATGAGCGCCAGGATGGTGGCGGCGCTGGCCTGCACCGGCCATTGCTTCACTTCGAGCACCGGCTCGACCATCGAGAATTTCGGGTTGCGGTCGGCGTCCCACACGCCCCAATGGGTGCCCACCGACCATTCGATGGCTTTCTTCCACGGCTGGTCGAAGGCCTCGATGACGTTGTAGTCGATATCCAGCGCGGTCGCCGTATTGAGGAACCGGCGCAGGAACAGCGCCTGGTTGATCACCGATGGTTCGGCCGCTTGGCGGGACTTGCCGGCCGATGGCCAGCCCACTTCCGACAGCATCACATGCTTGCCGGGATAGGTTTCCTGCAGGTTCCGGTATTCGCCAAGCACCTTGTCGACCGCGCCTTCGACCGGGACGCCTTCCCAATAGGGCAGGATCTGCAGGGCGATGAAATCGACTTCCTTGACCAGTTCGGGATGCGACAGCCAGACATAGGCGGCCTCGGCGGTGGACACCGGCTGGCGGACCTTCGCCTTGACCCGCCGGATGTATCGGAGCAGCTGCTGGACGGTGACATCGCCGCGATAGATGGTTTCGTTGCCGACGATGACGCGGTTCACGTTGTCGTTGTCGCGGGCCAGATCGATGGTGGCCGAGAGGTCCTCCTCGTTGTGCATGAGGGCCTTCATCTCGATCGCGTAGGCCTTTTGCTCGTCGCCGGTCATCTGGTTGACCGGCTTATCGAGGTTCAGCGCCGGGTCGGCCAGGGCGCCTCGGATATCGACGCCGGCCACCACCTCGAGGCCGTATTTGGCGGCCATCGGGGGGATGATGGAATTGCCCTCGAGGGAGGTGTAGAGGCGGATCGCATGGACTTTCTGCGCCACCAGGGCGAGATCGCGGTCAATCGAATCGGCCGGCGGGTAGCGGTTCTCGAACGGGTTGTCGTCCTTGCGATAGGGGCTGAACGAGATGCTCTGGATCTCGCCATGCCACTGAACGCCCGATTGCGGGCGGTTCATCAGCCACCAGACCCCGATATTCCCGAGGACGATCAGCACGAGGACGATCACACCCGAAAAGCGACGCATGGATGTTGTCAACTGGTCTTCTCACAATCCGGGGGCAGTAACCGATCCCCTTGCGTTACCGTCGCCGCCTCTGGCCCGATCCCACCCGGTCCGGCGGCGCCTCGTCATCGCGCATGATCATGGCACCACTGGGGCGGAATGATGACCGCTTCCAGGCGCGCACGGGCAGATTCGCAATAAAGGATGCCGGTTCGGCGATGCCGGCGATGAAACCTCTTGGAGGCGTATCCTCCCCCGCCGCTCGGAAGGTCTCGCGGCCAAGGTGAGTCTAGGCGTTGAAATATATCGAAACGGAGCCCTGACGTCGAGGGTTTCAACGGGATCGAAGAGGCTAGCGCTCTGACCCAAACTGATGATTCAGTTTGGGTCAGAGCGCTAGCCTTGGTTTCACCTCCTCGCCGGGCGGGGCCTCC